>CAZIXN010000231.1:0-4351 GCA_964543215.1 uncultured Phycisphaera sp. | reverse complement strand
CCCTCCAACTCGAAACCGACGACGTCCACCCCCCCGCCGCCGGCTGGCTCGAACCCCTCCTCGAACGCGCGATCGATCTGCTCATGCCCGGCTCATCCGGGGCTTCCGGGGCTTCCGGGGGAAGCATCACCCTCGCCCTCCTCAACGACCACGACATGGCCAGCCTCCACGCCCAATACACCGGCGTGCCCGGCACCACCGACGTCCTCACCTTCGACCACCGCGCACCCACCGACTTCACTTCCGGGGGGCTCGCTTCCGGGGGGCTCGCTTCCGGGGGCCTCACTTCCGGGGGGCTCGCTTCCGGGGGGCTCGACGCCAACACCGCGCTTGACGCAGACATCGCCTTAGGCCGCGACGTCGCCGTCCGCGAAGCCGCCCTCCGCGGCCACGACGCCCGCACCGAACTGCTCCTCTACGCCGTCCACGGCCTCCTGCACCTCCTCGGCCACGACGACCACGACCCGCAAAGCTACGAAACCATGCACACCGCCGAAGACCAACTCCTCCAACAACTCGGCCTCTCCCCCGTCTTTGCCTCAATCCTGATCCCTGATCCCCGTTCCCCGATCCCCGCCTCCGAAGGAGGCGCATCATGACCACCCTGCTCCTCTCCCTCACCGCCGCCTGCCTCTTCGCCGCGTACTTCGCCGCCTGCCACAACGCGCTCAAATCCTTTTCCAACCGCCGTCTCACCGAACTCCTCGACGAGCGCGACCAGATCGACCGCGCCGAGCGCTTCATCGACGCCGTCCCCTCCCTCCTCCTGGCCACCGGCATCGCCCGCGCCTGCTTCGCCCTGCTCATCGTCCTCATCACCCACGAGCTCGTCTACCGCTACGCCACCGCCGCCACCCTCCCGCGCTACGCCGTCACCTTCGCCGCCGCGCTGGTCCTCATGTGCATCTTCACCGTCGCCCTGCCGGTCTACTGGGCCCGCTACCGCCGCGAAAAACTCCTCGCCGGCTCCATCGGCTTCCTCCACCTGCTCCGCGTCGCCCTCCTGCCCATCACCACCCCCCTGCGCATCTTCGACCCCGTCCTCCGCCGCGTCTCGGGCATCGACCTCGAAGAAGAAGAAGACCTCGCCGAGCACGTCCTCGAAGCCGTCGAGCAGCACGCCGAGCGCTACGACGACGAAGACACCTTCGACGAAAACCAGCGGCAGATGATCGAAGGCGTCATCGAACTCGCCGACACCACCGTCGCCGAGATCATGACCCCCCGCACCGACATCCAGGGCATCGCGCTCCCCAACGACGATCAGCCCGACATCACCCTCGCGGATGTCCGCGCCGCCGCCCTGGCCGCCGGCCACTCGCGCATCCCCGTCTACCGCGAATCCCTCGACGCCATCGCCGGCATCCTCTACGCCAAAGACCTCATCCACTTCCTCGCCACCGACACCCCCTTCAACCTCACCAAAGTCGTCCGCGAACCCTTCATGGTCCCCGAAGGCAAACTCGTCCGCGAACTCCTCGCCGAGTTCCGCCAGACCAAAGTCCACCTCGCCGTCGTCCTCGACGAATACGGCGGCACCGCAGGCCTGGTCACCATCGAAGACATCCTCGAAGAAATCGTCGGCGAGATCCACGACGAATACGAACCCGAACCCGATGACCCCACCATCGACATCAGCCCCGATGAACTGTCCGCCACTATGGACGCCCGCCTCCACATCGACCAACTCAACGACGCCCTGGACCTCGACCTCCCTGAAGACGAAGACTACGAAACCGTCGCCGGCTACATCGTCAGCAAACTCGGCCACATCCCCGAACCCGGCGAATCCTTCGAAGCCCAAGGCGTCACCTTCACCGTCGACGAAGCGGAAAAGACCAAGGTGCTGAAGGTGACGGTGGCGAAAGTAGCTACTTCAACCACGGTCACCAACGACGCTTGAAAAAGGATCGGAAGCGACGCGATGGACCACGAACGATTGAAAAACGACATCGCGTACGTCGATCGGGCCAGCGAATACTGGACTGAACTTCTCATGACGTTGCCGGAAATCTTGCTGTCCGAAGTTGATCGCAAAACCGTTCCACAGACGCCGGGGCTTTACGTCATCCGTCACGAAAATACGCTCCAGTACATCGGCCAATCGGGGAATCTTCGAACACGCATCTGCTCACAACACCTCGCCCCTCGCAAGCGGTCATCGACGGTACGCCGGAAGGTCTCCAGACACATCAATTCCGAAGACGAATTGCTCATCACGGTCTGGCTCAAGACGGCAACTATTGCCTGGCTCGAACTCGGTCATCACGGACTGACATTGGCCGTGGAACACCACGCAATCACAAAACACAAGCCGCCGTTCAACGGCTACATGTGATTCCCGTCGGGTGCCGCACCTCAGCCGAAGGCTGATGTGCGCGACTGGCGCAGTCCGTCCCAGCCGTCCCTTCGCGCATTGCAACCACTTGAACCGGTCGTCAGTGGGTTTGGATTCAGGAAGCCGCACGCCGCCGTGGTCATAACGGAGGCCATGCGCAACGCGGCGCAAGCCTCAGCGATCGTTATGAAAACCCTGGACGGCGCGGCGCGGTCCTGGGATGTCGTTATGAAAACCCTGGACGGCGCGGTCCGGTTCCGGGATGTCGTTATGAAAACGGTGGACGACGCGGCGCGGTCCTGGGATTTCGTTATGACAACCGTGGACGACGCGGCGCGGTTCTGGGATTTCGTTATGACAACCGTGGCCCGCGCGGCGTGGTCACCGGACTTCGTTATGAAAACCACGGCGGACGTCGGGAATCTGCGGGCTTTTGCGGGCATGCAGGGGGCGATAACGCCGGGACGGGGGCGCGGCGTGCTTCACTCCTTCGGGCGTCGGGCCGATGGCGTGCTTATGAGCGGCATCACCCAAAGCACGACCAACCTCAGCTACCCGCGCGCGATGAGCAACCGCGAGCGCCAGCGGCGCTTCCGGGAACGCAACCCGCACTACTACCGCGACCTCAAGCGGCGGGACAAAGCGCGGTACGAAGCGTTCGTTGTCGCGCAGGCCGAGCAGGAGCGACTGCTGGCTGAGGTGAAGGCCCAGACGATTCCGGGGCAGTTGTGCTTGCCGGCCCCCGAGCCCGTGGTCACGCTGGACATGCTGTTGGCCGGGTATGCGCCGCCGGCGGAGAAGGTGGCGGTGCGGGTGGCGGAGGCGGCGTAAGGCAGCGGGAGACGGTGGCGGTGGCGGGAGGCGGGTTGTGGGGTGAACCACCCATTCAGGCCGATTTCAATCACTTTTAACAACCTAGGGGTTGCCCTCACGTCGGCACGGCGGTATTTTGCGTCGGCGATAGCGCGCCGTTTCGTTTTTTGCGTGCGAGCAGGCACGGAAGACGGCCGGATGATTTTTTTAACCCGATCGGGAGTCTTCTCATGAGACGTTGGATGCTTTGTTGTGGTGCGCTGTGGCTGGCGATGGGGGCGACGCCGATGGCGACGCAGGCACAGGAGGCGAGCAAGCCGAACGTGCTGGTGATCTGGGGCGACGACATCGGCACGTGGAACATCAGCCACAACAACCGCGGCATGATGGGCTACCGCACGCCCAACATCGACCGCATCGCGCGGGAGGGCATCTCCTTCACCGATTACTACGGCCAGCAGAGCTGCACCGCGGGGCGGGCGGCGTTCATCAGCGGCAGCGTGCCGGTGCGGTCGGGCATGACCAAGGTCGGCCTCCCGGGCGCGGAACAGGGCTGGCAGGAAAGCGACATCACGTTCGCCGCCGTCATGAAGTCGCTCGGCTACGCGACGGGCCAGTTCGGCAAGAACCACCAGGGCGACCGGGATGAGCACCTGCCGACGAACCACGGCTTCGACGAGTTCTTCGGCAACCTCTACCACCTCAACGCCGAGGAAGAGCCGGAGAACCGCGACTACCCCGGCGACATGGTGCTGCCCAACGGCAAGACCTTCAAGGAGCAGTTCGGGCCGCGCGGCGTGATCAAGTCGTCGATGGACGCCGACGGCAACCACACGATCGAGAACACCGGCCCGCTGACCATCGAGCGCATGCGGACGATCGACGACGAGACCCTCGCCGCCGCGAAGGACTTCATCAAGCGTAAGCACGAGGCCGGCGAGCCGTGGGTCTGCTGGTGGAACGGCACGCGCATGCACTTCCGAACTCACCTGAAAGAAGAGACGGTCGGGCTGTCCGGTGCCCGCGGCGACGAGTACCACGACGGGATGATCGAGCACGACATGCACGTCGGCGAGCTGCTGGACCTTCTCGACGAGCTGGGCATCACGGACACCACATTCGTGCATTATTCCACGGACAACGGGCCGCACTACAACACCTGGCCCGACGCCGGCACCACGCCCTTCCGCAGTGAGAAGA
>CAZIXN010000230.1:0-4377 GCA_964543215.1 uncultured Phycisphaera sp. | reverse complement strand
GGACGGTGTCCGTGGGCTTCGTGTTTACCTGTTGGATTCGATTGGGGAGTTGCGGGGGGCGTATGGGTTGGCGGATGTTTGTGTGGTGGGGCGGAGTTTTACGGGGCAGCTTTACGGGAGCGATCCGATGGAGCCGGCGGGTTTGGGAAAGGCGACGGTGATCGGGCCGTGGCACGGGGACTTTGCGGACACGGTGGCGGCGATGCGGGCGGCGGGGGGATTGGTGGTGACGGAGGATCGGCGTGGGGCTGATGTAGGAGAGGTGGTGGGAGCGTTGCTGCGTGATCGTTCGCGGGCCGATGCGTTGGCGGCGTCGGGTTTGTCGGTGATTCAATCGCGGCGCGGCGCGACGGCCCGTCATGTGGATATGGTGATGCGGTTTGTGGATGCGCGACGAGACCCACGGACGGAGTCCGTGGGCGTCGGCGGTTGATTTGGACTTTTTTGGGAGGTAGCCGCCGATGCCTTCGACGCCGATTCGGAAAGATGTGTTGACCGCGGCGCGGTCGGTGGTGGTGAAGATCGGCACGCAGTTGCTGACGCGGGCGGAGCGACCCTCGGACGGTGTCCGTGGGCTTCCGGGGGGCATTGCGTTGGACACGCGGTTTATCGGGAAGGTGGCGGGGCAGGTGAGCAAGCTGCGGGCGCGCGGGGTTCGGGTGACGCTGGTGAGCAGCGGCGCGATTGGGGCGGGTTGTGCGGCGCTGGGGATGACGCAGCGGCCGACGGACGTGGCGGAGGCGCAGGCGGTGGCGGCGGTGGGTCAGCGTTGCCTGATGACGGCGTGGCACCAGGCGTTTGCGCGGCGGCGGCTGGGGGTGGGTCAGGTGCTGCTGACGCGGAGCGACTTCGACGATCGCGTGCGGTTTCTGAACATCCGCAACTGCGTGAGTCGGTTGCACGAGCTGGACTGCGTGCCGGTGCTCAACGAGAACGACGCGGTGGCGGTGGAGGAGCTGCGTTTCGGCGACAACGACTACCTCGCGGGGCTGACGACCAACGCGCTGCGGGCGGACGTGCTGATCATGCTGACGGTGGTGGAGGGCCTGCTGGATGAGCACGGCGGGGTGATCGATCGGGTGGACGATGTGGTGGGCTCGCTGAGCGCGGTGCGGGGCGACAAGAGCGGCTGGGGCAGCGGCGGGATGGGCAGCAAGCTGGAGGCGGCGCGCGTCGTGACCGAAGCGGGCGAGGTGGCGATCGTGGCGTCCGGGAAAACCAAGGACGTGATTCTGCGTTTGCTGGACGGCGAATCGGGGATCGGGACGGTGTTTGCGCCGGCGGCGCGGAAGCTGGACGCGCGGTCGCGTTGGATCGGGCTGACGGCTCGGCCGGCGGGCACGGTGACGGTGGACGACGGCGCGGCGGCGGCGCTGACGCGGCGGGGCAAGAGCCTGTTGGCGACGGGGATCACGGCGATGACCGGGCGGTTCGAGCGGGGGGATGTGTTGCTGATCCGTGACGCGGCGGGTCGGGAGGTCGGCCGGGGGCTGAGCAATTACGCCAGCGATGAGTTGCGGGTGATCGCGGGCCGCAAGACCGAGGAATTCGAGTTGCTTCTCGGACGTCCGGGCTATTCGGCGGTGGTGCATCGGGATCATCTGGTGCTGCTGGGGGGTTGATCGCCGGGGGGTTTTTCCTCTGTTTTTGCGTGTTTTTCGGGGTGCTGCGTTTGCGGTGGTGCTGGCGGACCGGCACGACCGGCAGGGCCGCGCTCAACCGCGCGATCGGAGCGGTCGATGGGGATGAGGTTGCTCGGTCTGGCGCACGTCGCGTCGGGCCGGAAGCACACGCAGGGAGCGTGACGATGATCGAGTCGGCCGAAACGCATGAACATCGCCTCGAACGGCTGCAGCGCTGGTGCGTGACCGGCCGGGCCGCGGCGGCGGAGTTGGAACTGGTGTCCTGGCGTCGCGCCGCGCAGTGTCCGCCGGACGCGAAGGTGTTGCTGGCGACGTTGCGGGCGCAGCGTGGCGAGCTTCGTGAGGCGCGGGAAGCGCTGGGCGATGTTCGTCAGCTCGATGCGCACGCGCTGACGCCGGATCTGGCGAAGATGTTGATCGCGGTGGACACGCTGCTGCGTGACGACGCCGAGGCGGCGTATGTGACGCGGGTGCTGCACCATCATCACGGGCACGAATCGTCGGTGTCGCGCTGGTTGGCGGTCAGCGACGCGCCGGGGGTGGCGGAGTTGCCGGACACGATGCACGCCAAGGCCACGCAGCTTGCGGAGGAGCTGGGCGAGCGGTTTGATCTGATTCCGACGCTGGTGTTTGCGCAGAAGCTTCGGCCGGCGACGGCGCGTTTGTCGCTGCTGCGGTCGGCGTTGATGCGGCTGCTGGGTCCCAGCGCGAACGATGCGGGGAGGCAGCTCACGCTGTACCGCGGTCTGGCGCAGCTCGCGCAGTTGGCCGGCGACGAAGACGAGGCCCGGCGTTGGGCGCACCGGGGTCTGGAGCTGGATCCGTATTGCGCCACGTTGGCGATGGTGCTCAGCTGGGTGCCGGACAATGCGGACACCGGCCGACCGGCTGCCGACGTGCTGGCGCGGGTACACGCCGCGCATCCGACGTATCCCGACGTGGCGGCGGCGCTGGACCGCCGACGTGACGACGACCGCGCGACCGACGTTCGGAGGGCCGCATGAATCCGCTGAATTCTCTGGCGAAACGTGAACAGGCCCGCCGTCTTCGCGACCAGGCGGAGCTTGCGATGTGGGGCTTCATGCCCGACGAGGCGTTCGAGCACGCCGGGGCGGCGCTGCGTCTGGACCCCTGCGATGCGTCGGCTCGGCTGATGCAGGCGCGGGTGCAGTTGCAGCGGTGTCGGCCGGGCGAGGCGATGCGCTCGCTGGATGCGCGGGACCAGTTCGGCACGGCGTCACCGGCGGATGGCGGCGGCGACAAGCCGCTGGAAGCGATGCTGCTGCGTGCGGCGTCACTGGCGCAGAGCGGTCAGGTGTCGCTGGCGATCGCGGCGCTGGAAACGGTGATCGAGGAAGCGCCGGCCGACGTGTCGCTGCTGCGGGCGCTGGGCGCGTTGCAGCTTCGTGATGCGCGGGATGCCGAGGCGATCGAGACGTTCGCGCTGATCGCGGATCTGGACCCCGACGATGCGCTGAGTGCGCGGGTGTTGTCGGACCTGCTGGCGGACGACGCGCCGTCGCAGTCGGTGGAGGTGTTGCGTCGCGGCAAGACGTCGGAGGGTCTGCGTGTAGCGCGGCGTTGTGAGGCGGCGGGCCGGCTGTTGGAAGCGGAAGCGCGGTATGCCGAGCTGTTGGCGACGTTCGATCAGGAGGGTTGGCTTTGGCTTGAATCCGCGTCGCTTTCGATGCGGATGGGTGAATTGACGCGTGCGGAGGAGCGACTGATGAATGCGATTTCGACGTCGGGTGGGGGGGGTGCGTTGGCGCGTGAGGCGTGGGAGAAGTTTGCGACGCAGGCGATGCGGCGTGGCCGGGTGGCGCAGGCGGGCCGGGCGTGGTGGCGTGCGATCCGCGCTGAGGCGAGTCCTTATCCCGAGGGCTGGGCCGGGTTGCTGACGTGTGCGATGCTTGCGGAGCGTGAAGGCCTGATGCGTCGGGTGGATCGGACGCTGCGTGGGTTGACGACGCGCAGCCAACGGCGGTCGCTGCTGGCGAAGTGCTGGCTGGACACGGTGCCGATGCGGTTTGCGGATGCGGCGGCGAAGGCGGAGGGTTGGGTTGCCCAGACGTCGGCGCGTCTGCGTTTGACCGGGGAGGGATCGCCGTTGTCGGGCTTGCTGGCGCACGCGGCGGAGACGCTGCACGTGCAGTCGGGCAGGTTTCCCGGCCGGGCGGATGTGCGGTATCACCGGGCCGTGGTTCACGAGGCGTTCGGCGACGCGGATGCGGCGCTGGATGAGGCGGGCGTGGCGCTGAGCATCAACCCGCGGTACGCGGCGGCGGCGGACTTGTGCGAGCGTCTTGCGGCGTGAGTTTCGAGGTGTTCACGGCCTGGGTGGGATGAGCAGGATGGTGAAGGTGAACTGGCGTGGCCCGTCCCAGGAGGCGAGTCGATCGCCGGAGGCTTCCCATCGGTAGAGCGACGCGCGGATCGGGGCGTCGAGCATGTCCGAGCCGGCGGAGTCGAGGAGGTCGGCGTGGATCACGCGGCCATCGACATCGAAGGTGATGCGGACGCGTGGATTGCGGGGGATGGCGGTGACGATTGCGGCGGGGACTGAAATGTTCGGACGCGCGGGCGTGACGGTCAGGCCTTCGGCGACTTCGACGCGGCCGGCCTGGAAGACGGGCACGGGCTTGAGGTCGGCGGCGTCGGCGTCGGTGTCGCCTTGCGGCGCAGACGAGGGGCGCGGCTCGGTGGGGTCGGCGGGCGGGGCCGGGGGCGGGGCCGG
>CAZIXN010000229.1:0-4387 GCA_964543215.1 uncultured Phycisphaera sp. | reverse complement strand
ACCCAGAACGAGACGCATAACGCGGCGGCGGTTGTTGCCGCGGCCTCACGGCGGAAGCTGCCTCTGGTGCTGAACCCCGCGCCCATGACGGCGGACGTTCCTGAACTCGGCCTCGAAAACGTGGACGTGCTGATTGTCAACGAGGTGGAAGCCCGGGCCATGGCCGGTGAAGCGGACGCGGCGGCGCAGGCGGCGCGCCTGGGCGAGCGCGTGCGCAGAGCGGCGGTGGTCACCTTGGGAGCGCGCGGTGTCGTGGCGGCTCAGGGTGGTCGGCTTCTTACCGTGCCCGCCCATCAAGTGCCGCAGGTCGTCGACACCACCGCCGCCGGGGACGCGTTCGTCGGCTACCTGGTCGCCTCGCTGATGCGGCACGATGATCTCGAAACGGCCCTTCGTCGTGCGGCCGCGGCGGCAGCGCTGACGGTGGCGACACGCGGCGCAATTCCTTCGATTCCCCGGCGTGAACAGGCCGAATCGTTGCTCAACGCATGAACTCGTTTCGAGCACGCGCTGCCGGCGCGCGATCGCGGCGAGAATGCTCGGCGAGATGAGGACACAACCGCGTCGTTGAGCCGCCCGAAGGTGACGTGTGGCGGTGCGGACTCGAGCCCGCGTCTGATTCTGCGGATGATGCGTTAAGCCGATTCCCGGTGGCGGCCGTTTATGCGTGGACGTGCAGCGCGGCGACGCGTCGGGTGCGTCGGAACAGTTCCTGCGACGTGTTGGCGTCGAGCGTATGGCCGGCGATGCGCGTCGTCGTGCCGTCGGCGAAGCGCACGTCGATCGCCGGGCCGGCGTTCGACGCGGCCGAGTCGGTCACGATCACCGGCGTCTGGGCGATCGTGAAGGCCACCGATCGGGCCGGCACTTCCAGCGCGATCGATTGGCCCGCATCGTCGGTGAACCCGAACAGCGCGGGTTCCGCCAGAAGCTCTTCTTCGCGGATCAGCGCCGGCACGAAACGGATCCGCCCTTGCCGCACCGTCACGCCGAGCTCGGCGCGGCGGGTGAGCATCTCCTCCTTCACCTGGCCGGTCATGCCCGGCTGCTGCGCGCCGCGGTTGCCGGGCGTGTGCGAGTAGGCGTCGGTGGGGAAAGCGCCGTACTGGTGGGCCTGTTTGCGGAAGCCCAGGCCGTCGCGGATGCGCTCGTAAAGCCGCTGCAACGCGTCGAGCGTCTGCCGATCGGCGTCCGCGTCCTGCGCGTCCAGCCAGCATTCCTGCGCGGCGACCTGCAGCTTCGCCACCATGTGCCAATACACACAGCCGAGCCCTTCGTAGCCGTACATCGTGCCGGATCGGCCGGTGAAGGCGTGGTGGTCGAACGTCGCGTCGAACAATTCGACCACCGATGCGCCGTGCGCTTCCACGAGCGAAGCAAACCGGGCATCGCGTGCGAGCGTGGCCAGCGCCGCGCTCACGTCCTGCGCGTTGGAGAACGATGCGTTGAAGCGGATCCGACCGTCCGCATCCTGCTCGACAAGCGTCCGGTCACCCAGCCGCAGCGCCTCGGCAAGCAGCGCGTTGCCCGTCATCGCGTCGGCATCGACCACGCCGTGCTCCAGGAAGCCCGGGCGGTCCCGACGCGGGTAGAGCATGAACGAGGCAACGTCAGCCCGATACAGCGGGCTGTCGAACATCGCGGTCAGCACCGAAACCGCCTCCTGCGCTTCCAGCAGCCCGGACGACAACACCGCAACCTGCCCCTCGAGCATCACGTCCAGGCGTCGGACCGACGCTTTGCCGGCGCTGCGCAGGTCGAGCAGGTTGTAGCTGTGATAGAGGCCATCATCGCGCCGGTTCTGGCGGACGGTGTGTTCGGCATGGATGCGCGTGAGGTCGAGCAGCTTCGTGACGGCGTCGGTCCGCACCGCGACCGCGTTGGTGATTCCAGCGGCGACGGCAGCGCGATACGCCTCGAAGGCGCCGCCCAATCGATCAAGCACCTCAAGCCGGCGTCGATCGTCCGGGCCGTCGCCTTGGGTCTGGCTTTGCACGTCCGCAAGAATCTCCGTGACCTGCGACAGCCAATCCGCAACCGGCGAGCTGATCTGCAGCGACGCGGTACCGTGGCTTGCGATCAATCCGTGGACGAACACGGCGTACCGCCGGAGGTAACACGTCGTCACCACCGACAGGCCGAAGCCCGCCAGCGCGTTGTTCGCATCATTCCACTCGGGCCGCTGGGTGTTCATCCAGATGCCGCCGCCGGGCACGAGGTTGCACACCTTGCTCAGCAGCGGCACAAGCAGCTTCTCGGCCATGGTGACGTGTACCACGCGCTCCTCCGCATCGACGCTTAGCCGGCCATCGGTGCCCATGCTGCCGACCCGCCGCGTGATCGCGCGGTCCAGCTCGGTGTCGAAGGCGATGGAGTGTTTCGGGTCGCGGAGCACCTCGGCGTGCGGCTTGATGCGGTACGGCACGTCGGCGTAGCTGTACACGCGCTGTTCGAGGCGTCGTCCGAGGCCGCCGGGGTCGTGCGCGTCCCACAGTTCGAGCAGGCGGAGCAGGTAGACGATCTGGTGATCGCCCCAGTAGCCGATGTTGGCCCAGGGGTCGTGCGGGTCGGGCCGTTCCCAGTCGATGCCGTCGCGGCTGATGCGGTAGGGGTTGTAGCCGTCGGCGGTGGTGGCGTTGAGAAACTTGGCGATCATGCCGTCGAGCAGCCCGGGGAAGCTGCATGCCAGCGCCTCCCAGTTCTGGAAGATGTCGCGCCAGTTGCCCTGGTAGTCGAGGATCCGCTGGCCATTGGGTCGCTGGATGCGGATGGCGAACATGTTCCACGGCCGGGACGGGTCGCCGTGGCGTCGGCCGAACGACAGGGGCACGTACTCCAGCCCCAGACGGATCAGGTCGCCGTCGCCGGTCTGGTCGAGGCGCGTGTGCAGTGCGAACAGGTCGATCGTCCGGCCGGCCTGCTCGCCGAAGACGTCTGCGAGACGCTGCGCTGCAGGCCGGTTGCGCTGCTCGGCGAACGCAAGGAAGTCGGCGACATCGATCGCGTAGCCGTCGGGCGCGGTGCCGCCGCGCATGCTGTTGAACATCGCACTGGAGAAGTGGTGCGCCGCGGCTTTCGGATCCGCGGTGCACTGCTGGCCATCCGAGGCGGCGACGATCGCGGTCAGGCCACGGCGGGTCGCTTTGATCTGATCGTCGATGTCCTGCCGCAGGTCCGCGGGCCGCTGCAACCGCTTGCGCAACGCGACGGTCTGCGACTGGGTCCGCGCGGCATCGACCACGAGGTCCCACCGCTGCCGCGACGCCGGCGCCAGCGTGAGCGACGCACGCAGCGAATAGTCCGTCGCCAGGTTGCGCCGCACCGTGTCCCGAACCGCCGGGCGCTGCTCGATGAAATCCGCGAAAGCGTCGGAGGTCAGCGCAATCGCCGGATCTTCCAGCCCGTGGCTCCAGACCGTGTTGGCGGTCAGCGATTCGTGTGGGTCGGCCGTGTCGCTGATGCGCGACGTCAGCGAGATCGTCACCAGCCCGGTCGCGGCGTCGGCCTCGGCCTGCGTGTAGGCGTTGATGAGGCAGCCCGCACGCTGCAGGGTCGGCAGCTCAATCCCCGCCGGCACCAGATTCATCAGCCCATCGATCAGCTCCACCGTCACCGGCGTGTCGGGGTCGAGGTTCTCCAGCCACGCCGTCCGCACCAGTCCCAGCCCCGAGGTCGGGGCCCAGCGGTAGCAGAAGCTCAGCCCCAGGTCCGGACGGATCTCCTCGAAGACCAGTTGCGTGCCTTCGATGGGCTTGTAAAGGTTGCGCTGCGTCCCAACGTGCCGACGTTCGCGGAACGGCTCCCACAACACCGACGTAGCCGCCGATTGCCCGGCGCGATTGACACGCAACGCGGTGCGCGGACCGGTGTGCGACGCGTTGCGATGCAGCAGGTCGTCCGTGACGTACGGAAAGATGCACTTGGCCGGCTCGATGCGTCCGGCGGTGAGCGCGCCGCCGCTGGAGACGTACGTCCAGACGTCGCCGTCGCTGACGACGTTGACCAGAAACGGCGGCATCGCGTCGAAGTCCGGGATGCGATACATCGTCAGCCCGTGCCAATCAATAAACCCCTCGTGGCACGTCTCTGCGTGCGCGGAAGTGGAAACGGGCGAATCGACAGCGGTGGCGGTGATGGGCATGGAAATACAGGTCGCAGCGGGGACGGCAGACAGGACCGACGGTCGGTCAGCTTAGTCCAAGACCGCGACCACCACGTGCGAACCAAGCGACACGCCAGCCCGACCTCGCCAGACAAACAAGGCACCCCACCGCCCTCCGCCGCCGCCAAGCGGATCACGCGCTCGTTTGGCAGCCACGTCTGGATCCCCCGCACGCTGATCGAAGACGGTCAGTTAGTCAAATTATTCGACGCGGCGTTTCACGTC
>CAZIXN010000228.1:0-4402 GCA_964543215.1 uncultured Phycisphaera sp. | reverse complement strand
CCATGGGAATGCGGGGTTTGGGGGGTGGGACCCGAAGGTCCCAGTGGAGCCGGGGGGATTTGAACCCCCGTGTCGTGACAGGCGTCAGGCGGCGTCTACGCGTGTAGTCGATTCCTGTGTTTCGCTTCGGGCGTGGCTATCGACAGCCGTTCCCGACGCTAGACGCAGAGTTGTTTGACCCGCACCCCCTGAGACTCAGGGATTGGGCGAGCCCGTTGCTTTACGTTTCCCGGCCACCACGGGCCCAGTGACCGGGAAACGGTGCAGCCCTGTGGAATCGAATCCACTCAGGCGGCGAGACGCAGTTGACCGAAGCCAATGCGACCAGCGATGTTCTCGTTGGCATTTATGGGTTTGCATCCTTGATGACGCGGCATGGATGCTCCGCGACGCGCGACCTCAAGACGGAATCTGTCCGGTCGAATCCAGTCGGCCCCGATTGTCAAAGAACTGCCGGAAGTATAGCCGCCTTTCGGCTCAACGCGACGCCGGCTTGAGGAACGTCTCGGTGGTGACCGTGCCGTCCGGCCGGAACACGACCGTGGTCATGCCGTGCGTGTGCGACACCAGCCGCGCCACCCCACGCGGGTCGAGCACGTCCGGCCAGCGGTCGAAGCGCAGGCGGTCCGGCCCCGAGGATTGCAGCACCAGCGTCGGCGACACCGCGTCCAGCCAGCTCGGCGAGGCGTCGACGTAGCTGCCGTGGTGCGGCAGGTCGGTCACGTCGGCGTCGAGCTTCTCGCGCAGCAGCGCATCGTCGAGCAGCGCGAGTTTGCCGGTGTTCTGCAGGTCGCCGTGCAGCAGCGCCGCCCGGCCCGCGACCTCGATCCGCAGCAGCACCGAATGGTCGTTGGACCGCGGCGCGACCAGGTCCGGCGGCGGCCAGAGCGTTTCGAGCTTCGTGGCGCCGAAGTCCAGCGACCAGCCGGCGACGATGGCCTCGGGCGTCTGCCCCCGCTGATCCAGCCACGCCAGCAGCCGCGCCGTCGCGGCGGTCGGGCGATTGGCCGCGTCGGCGAACACCTCCGGCGAACACACCACGCGGCGCACCGGGATCGCTTCGAGCAGCTCGGGGACGCCCGAGACGTGGTCCAGATCCCCGTGGGACAGCACGAGCAGATCGATACGGTCGACACCCATACGCCGCAGCGCCGGCACGACGCTGCGCTTGCCGACCTGGTCGTACCCCTGCGAGCCGCAATCGAAGACCAGCGTCTTGCCTTGCGAACGCAGGACAAAACACGAGCCGTCGCCCACCGCGACCATGGTCAGCGTCGCGGCGGGCTGCCCCCGGAAGTGGCGTTGCGGGAAGTCCTGCAGCAGCGTCAGCGCAGCGATCAGCAGCCCGGCCAGCGCGACACCCCAGGCGCGACGCCAACGGAAGCGCTCGCCAAACCACGCGAACACGCACAGCAGGGCCGCGAGCGTCCACGCCACGCCCAGCCATCCCTGCATCGGATGCTGCAGCTGCCACGTCGCGCCCGGCCAGTCCTGGGCGCGTTCGGCGAGCGTGACGAGCATGTCCACCGCCCTGCCCAGCGGCCCGGCCAGCAGCAGGCCGACGCTGGGCAGCAGCCAACCCACCAGCATCTTGAGATACCCCAGCGCCAGCACCGCGAACAGCAGCGGCCAGGACAGCAGCGACAGCAGGATCGCCCACGGGCTGACCAGGCCGAAGTGGAACACGATCAGCGGCAGCACGGCGAAGAACGCCACCACGCTGACGGCCAGGTAGTTCACGACGCCGCGTGCCACCGGCATCCAGGCGGGCACGTGACGCAGCGGCACCAGCGGCTTGGGCCAGATCCACTGGGCGACGTTGGCGGTGTAAAGCAGGATCGCGGCGACGGCCACGAAACTCAGCTGAAAGCCCGGCGCGAAGAGCTGCGAGGGTTGCCAGAGCAGAATCGCCACGCCCGCCAGGCACAGCGCATCGCGGCCCGGGATCGCGCGGCCCAGCGCGGCGGGGCCGAAGTACGCGGCGGCCATGATCGTGGCGCGCACGATCGGCACGCGCCCGGGCAGGATCGCCGCGTACGCCAGCACCGCCAGCAGCACCAGCCAGGCGACCAAACGCGGGTTGCTCGAGACCGCTTTGGCCAGGCCCCACGCCAGCAGCACCAGGATGCCGAAGTGCGCCCCGGAAATCGAGAGCACGTGCGCCAGCCCGACGTTGCGGAACGTGTCGTGCAGGTCGCCCAGCCCGCCCTGCCCGCGCCCCAGCAGCAGCATCTCCAGCAGCGCGAGCCGCTGCGGCTGGCCTTCCATGCCCTCGGCCAGCGTGCCCGCGAGCACGTCGCCGACCCGTTGCCCGGGATTCGAAATATTCCAACCCGCGGGCTGGGGCGCGTCGCCGAGCGGTTCGACGTGCTCGCGGATGCGGACCGTCAGCCGGCCGCGCACGCCGCGCTCGGCCAGCCAGTCGCGGTAATCGAACTCGCCGGGGTTTTTCGTGGGGCTGATGTCCCCGAGCCAACCCAGCAGACGGACGCGGTCGCCGACCTCGAGCGTGGTGTCGGCCTCGTCGAGCTTGACGAGGATGCGGCCGGCCACGGATTCCCAGCGGTCGTGTTCGCGGGCGATGCGGTGCGTGTCGAGCGTCAGCAGCGTGCGCGGCCGTTCGTAGGCGAAATCGGCGAAGAAGCCTTCCGACGGCGCGGTCATCCGGGGCGGCGACGCCACCGTGCCTTCGACCTGCGCAAGTTGCCCGTCGGCCGTGAGAAAGCGATCGATCGCATCGGCGGGCGCGTGCGCGGTGCGGACGGCGGCCAGCGACGCGATCAGGCAACCGGCCATCAGCACCCGCGGTGTCGCGCCGGGACGACTTGGCGGCGGGGATCGGCGCAACCAGGCGCCCGCGAGGGCGACACACGCCGCGAGCGTGAGCCACAGCCACGGCCAATTGAAAAATCCGCCGGCGACGGTCGCGGCCACGACGACGGCCGCGGCCTTGGGCCAGGGGGTGGATGGATGGGGTTCCGGGGTCCCGGCGTCGTGATGTGCAGCGGGCCCCGGCGGCATGGTGCTCGCTCAGCTGGCCCGCCGCTGGCCGCCCAGGGCGTCGGTCGTGTCGGTGTCGTCGAGGCCCGACGTGCCGGCGGCTCGGGCGTCGGTCGCGGCGGCCGCACCGTTGGCCCCGGTCCGCGCTGCGGCGGCGGCCCGGCGGGAGCGTTCGATCTGGGCGATGGCCATGTCCAGACGTTCGATGACCACCTGCATGCCCTGCGGCCGGTCTTCGGGCCGACGCTGCACGCAGTCCATCACCAGCGACGAAAGCGCCGGCGACACCTTGTCGTTGAGCTCGATGGGCGGCGTGGTCTTCTTGTAATCGTCGGTCATCATTTGAACACCGGCGTTCTGCTGGTTCCGCCGGGTGAAGGCCGTGGGGATGTTCTTGCCCGTGAGCATCCAGTACATCGTCGCGCCCAGGCAGAACACATCGGTCTGCTCGGTGATCGCCTGCCGCTTGACCTGTTCGGGGGCGATGTAGTCGGGCGTGCCCTGGATGCGCTCTTTCACCGTGTGGCGGGGGCAGCTTTGGCCGAAGTCGATGATCTTCACCTGACCGTCGGACGTGACCATGATGTTGTTGGGCTTGATGTCGGCGTGAACGTAGCCCTTTTCGTGCATGAACTTCAGCGCCGCCGCCACCCCCCGGCAGATGCGGCACGTCACGAGCATCGACTCGGGTCGCCAGTCCTCGAGCGTCTTGCCCTCGACCAGCTCCATCACGACCACGACCTCGCTGATGCGGATCAGCTCCCGGAGCTTGATGACCTTGATGCTCTTGCGGAGCTGCGGGTGATCGAACTTGCTGGCGATCTGGTGCTCGGCGACGGCCTGATCGATGTACCGCTGGTCGTGCGCGGTTTTCTTGGTGACGCGCTTGAGCGCAAACGGGGCCCCGTGTTTGTCGCGGGCCGAGTACAGCGTGCTGCCCGCGCCCTTGCCCAAAGTCGTGATGACGTCGTAGCCCGCGATCTGATGGAAATTCGTCATCGGCAGGGCTCGGGACGCCACTGAACTTCAGCGCCGGCCCCACGAAGGCTTCTCAGACTGCGTTTTGGAGAAACGCAGAAACAGCCGTCGCGTGGGCAACGCGGAAATCCGGGGTCCAGGGGATCCGGTGGCAGGATGTCCGGCGGTATAACCGGATGAAACGTATGGCCCAAGCATAACCGGGGATACGAGGATCGCCAAGCGTCGTCCAGCCAAATCACGCGGCGACGGGAATCCTGCGCCGATCGTTCGCGTTGCGGGGAACGGGCAAGACGGAAGGCAAGACAAAAGGCAAGCCGGATCAACTTGAGCCAATCGCCCGGAAACGGCATGTCTGCACCCCGGAATGTCTGCATCCCGGAATGTCTGCACCCCGGCATGTCTGCACCCCGGCATGTCTGCA
>CAZIXN010000227.1:0-4408 GCA_964543215.1 uncultured Phycisphaera sp. | reverse complement strand
GGCACGCCTCACCCGCTGCGGACGGTGGCGTGGCTGAAGCGGCGGCTGAGCAGGCTTTCCAGCAGCACCAAGCCCAGCACGGCCCACAGCAGATACCGGCCCAGCGGCAGGGACGGGGCCCCCGTGGTCAGGACCGATGCCGGGCCGCCCTGCGACTCGGGGGGTACGAACGACCACGGGCCGACGGCGTCGTCCCACCAGGCCGAGAGGGCCGCTTCGGTGAGGGCGGTGGTGTCGCCGGCATCCGCCTGAACGTTGAGGGCGACGAGGTCGGGGGCAGTGGTGGTTTCGGGGGGTTGCTCGTCCCACGCAAAGGTGCGGGGGGGGAGGCGTCGGGCGAGGGCGTGTCGGAGGGATTCCTGGATGAGGGCGGGAAACAGCGGCTTGGCGGGCAGGTTGGTCCAGCTCGTGTCCAGCGACGAGCCCAGCAGCAGGACCGTGCCGCGGCCGAGCGGCTGCTGGACCAGCCAGGCGGGCGCGGGGGCGGCGGCGTCGCCGGCGGGGTTGAGGGCGATCCACGTCTGGGCGGCGAGGGCGGCGTCGGAGGTTTGGGTCTGGGTTTGGGTTGGGTCGGGCTCGGCGGGGGTGGGGGCGTTGTTGAGCAGGATGGGTCGCCAGGCGGAGATGCGGACCGGGCCCAGCAGGGCGTCCCACTCGCCCGAGAGGGCCGCGAGGGCTTCGGGGGCGGCCCAGGTGCCGCCGACGCGGGGCGTGGCCGGGGCATCCGGGTCGGCTTGCATCAGCGGGCCAAAGGTGGTTCCGGTGCGCAGGCCCAGCACCATGGCCGTCGCCCACCCGGCCCCCCCGGAAGTGCCCCCGGAAGCTCCGGAAGTGGAAGAGCCGTCACTCGCGGCGAGTTCGTCGGCATCGGGGAGGATCCAGACGGCCCCGCCATCGCGGACCCACGTGCCGATGGATGTCCACGCCGAGGCGCCCAGGCGGGATGGGGAGAGGATGAACAGGGCGTCGATCGGTTCGGCCTCGGGCCCGAGGGCGTCGGCGAGGGCGGCGCTGTCGCCGGCGGGCAGGGACAGGAGGTCCAGCGCCCGCTCATCCAGCCCGGCGGCGAGGGCGGAGCGGACGAACACGGCCGGGCCCAGGTCGGTGGAGCGGGCGGCGGCGGGGCCGGCGGTTTGGGCGGAGGTTTCGCCGCCGATGAGGGCGATGCGGAGTTGTCGGAGGATGCGCACCAGGCCGTAGGCGACGTCGTCGGCGGGCAAGGCGTCGGGGGTGGGGTTGGCGGCGGATTCGGCGGCGGGGGTGAGCGTGGCGCGGAGGCCCAGGTCCACGGGGTTGGCCGTGTCCAGCGCGCCCGGCCCGTCGCCCAGCGCCCCGGCCGACCAGCGGACGGGCAGCGAGACCGTGGCCGTGTCCTGCCCCACGCCGAAGCGCACGTCGCGGGTGGCGCTGCCGATGCGTTCGCCGACGATGGCCGCGCCGCCGCGGAACAGGCCGGGGGAAGGCGGGGTGCTCGGTGCGTCGGCGTCGGGGGGTGGGTTGGTGTCGTCGGGCAGGCGGAGCAGGTCGACGGTGAGCGAGGCGGTCGCGGCCTCGGCCGTGTCGCCGAAGCGGCGGACGATGAGGCGGGCCTCGACCTGCCCGCCGGCGTCCTGCGTGTCGGTGGCGAGCACCGCGGCGCGGCGTGGCGTGGCGGAGAGGATCTGCACGTTGGGCCGGGAGGCGTCGGGTCGCGTGAGCACGACCGTGCCGATGTCGCCCAGGCGTTGGAGGGCCCCGGTGGCGCCGCCGACATCGCCGATGCCGGCGGCGGCGGGTTCTTCGAGCGCGCCATCGCCCCGCGCAAACCCCGAGAGCACCGCGACGACATCGCCGCCCCCGGAAGAGACGGCGGCGCTGCCGCGCTGCGCAACGTCCCGGGCGATGGCGGCGACGACGCCTTCCCAATCCGCCGCGCCGTACCCGGGCTCGAGCGCCTCGAGCGCCGCGGCCACGTCGCCGCGCGGCTGGCCGGCGGCGCTGATCGCTTGCGGTTCGCCGGGGCCGCGCGTCGTCGTCCACAGCACCACGCGATCCCCCGCGCCCACGGCGCTCAGCCACGCGAGCGCCTCGGCCTTCAACGCTTCAAGCCGCGTCGTGCGGTTGTCCTGCGTTTCCGGATCTGCTTGCGCTTCCTGATTTACTGCGTTGTCTTCGACGCCGCTGGGCAGCGCATCGTCGATCACCACATGAACCGTCCGCCCGCCGCCGGACGAGCCGAGCAGCGTCCCAAACCACGCCGCCCAGCTCCCGCCCACCACCGGCCCGGCGAGCGCCAAGCCGATGAGCGCCACGAGCAGGCACCGCGTCAGCAGCAGCAGCCACTGCTCGAGCCGCAGCTTGTTCTTCTGCTGCTGATAGGCGAGGCGGAGAAACCGCATCGCGCCCCAGTTCTCGCGCTTGCGGCGCAGCCGTGACAACAGGTGGATCGCAATCGGAATCCCGATCGCCAGCGCCCCCGCGCCCGCGAGCGCCGGAGCGATGAAGGCCGAGCCGAGTTGAGCGAGGGTAAACATCATCGGCAGGACAGAATCGCAGAGGAGGCAGAGGCGCAGAGGCGCAGAGCAAACAACCTTTCATCAAGCAAGCGGAAAATACGTCCAGCGGGCCAAGTCAAGCTCCGGAAATCGGCAAGCATTGATTCCGCTCCTCTGCGTCTCTGCGCCTCTTCCTTCTCTGCGATTCTCTCGGCCAAACGCCTCACCGTTTTCCGATCATCGCCGTGCGCTTCGCGAGGAAGTGGGACAGGGGCGGGCCGAGCGCATCCTTGGTGTTGAGCAGGAGGTAGTCGAAGCCGAACGTTCGGCAGGTTGTTTCGATGGCGCTGAGGTGTTTCCGCACCACGCCCAGGTACGCGTCGCGCAGGCCGGCGGGGTCCAGCGGCAGTCGGCCTTCGCCTTCGAGGCCGATGAACTCCGTCGGGTCGCGCAGCTCGAAGTTGAGCTCGGCGGGGTCCATCACCTGCAAAATGATCGCGTCGTGGCCTTTCCCCCGGAAGTAGCGCAAGCGCCCTAATGCACGTTCCAGGTGGGCGGGGTCGTCGAAGAGGTCGGAGATCAGCACGATCAGGCTGCGGCGCGTGAGGCGGTTGACGGTGCGATCGACGATGCGCTCGAGATCGGTATGCCCCCCGGAAGATTCGGCGAGCGCTTCGTTGCGTTCTTCCACCAGCTTCGTGCGGGCCAGCGTGGCGGCGACGGAGCGCCAGTGGTCGGACGCGTTGGACAGCCGCGTGCCATCCACGACGTCGTCGGCAAAGACGGTGAGGCCGACGCGGTCGCGCTGGCGCAGCGCGAGCGACGCCATCGCGGCGGCGATGCAGCAGGCGTGGTTCCACTTGCTCCAGTGGTTGGTCCAGCCGGCCGGCTGTTGCGTCAGCGACGTGTAGCCCATGCTGCCCGAGCAGTCCACCAGCAGCAGCAGGTCCAGGTTGGTTTCCTTGAAGGTCTGCTTGAGGTAGAGGCGGTCGGTTTTGCCGAGGATCTTCCAGTCGAGGCTGCGCAGGTCGTCGCCGGGGGTGTAGGGGCGGTGCTGGGCGAACTCGACGGAGACGCCCTGCATGGGTGAGCGGTGCTGGCCGGCCATCAGGCCTTCGACGATGAGGCGCGACCGCAACTCGATGCCGCCGATGGCCGCGAGGGTCTGCGGGTCGAGATAGTTCGGGGCTTGGGTCATGAACGGTTCGGTTCAACGCCAAGACGCCAAGGGGCCAAGACGCCAAAAAGAAAAGCATCCAAAAAGCGGATTCCTTGAAAGGCCATGGTCATGCTGCGTTCAGGAATGCTCCGTCTTCCCACCCATTTTTCCGGCTCGGTTTGGCGTCTTGGCCCCTTGGCGTCTTGGCGTTCCCGCCCGGTCGTTAGCGCAGAACAGTTTCGGCTTGCGGGTCGCGCAGGGCGCCGACGTCGATGGCGGCAAGCAGCTTGTCGATCAGGTCGTCGGTCGTGATGCCCTCGCTTTCGGCGGCGAAGTTGGTGAGCAGGCGGTGACGCAGCACGGGCGCGGCGACGGCGGCGATGTCGTCGGGCGTGACGTGCGTTCGGCCGTCGAGCACGGCTTTCGCCTTCGCGCCCAGGATCAGGTACTGGCTCGCCCGCGGCCCCGCGCCCCAGCGCAGGTACTGCTTCATGAAGTCCGGGCGATCGTCGTTGAGACCACGGTCCGGTGGACGCGTGGCACGCACCAGCCGCAGCGCGTAGCCCGCGACGTGGTCGGCCACGGGCACGCGGCGTACGAGGTCCTGCACCGACTTGACCTGCTCGGCGTTGAGCACCGGCTGGATCTCGGCGCGGTCGCCGGAGGTCGTGCGGCGGATGACTTCGAGTTCATCGGCCTCGGTGGGGTAGCCGACGCGGATCATGAGCATGAAGCGGTCGAGCTGGGCCTCGGGCAAGGGATAGGTGCCTTCCTG
>CAZIXN010000226.1:0-4414 GCA_964543215.1 uncultured Phycisphaera sp. | reverse complement strand
CGCCCCGGGGTCCGGGTCCGGGGCCGGGGCCGGGGCCGGGGCCGGGGCCGGGCCGCAGCTGCCCGACCTCCGCCACGCCGCCCGCACCGACCCGGGCCGACAACGCCTGGCCAACGAAGACGCCTTTGCCATCGACGCCCGCCTGGGCCTGTTCGTCGTCTGCGACGGCATCGGCGGCCAGCCCTCCGGCGAGGCGGCGTCCAACCTCGTCGCCCACTCCATCGCTCACCTGCTCAAGCGCGGCGTCCGTCGGTACAACCGCCTCAGCGACCCGATCATCAAACGCCTGCTCGCCGACGCCGTCATCGACGTCAACGCCGAACTGTTCACCCACGCCGCCGCGATTCCCGCGCTCGAAGGCATGGGCTGCACGATCGTCGGCGCGCTGCTGGACGCACGCAGCGCGTTCCTGTTCGGTGCCGGCGACTCGCGGGCCTATCTCCTGCGCAACGACACGCTCCGCCAGCTCACCGCCGACCACGTCCGCACCCGACAGCGCTTCATCGAATCGCAGGCCGGCGACCTCGAAGACGCCGGCGAAAAACGCCTGCTCATGAAGTATCTCGGCACGCGCCGCCCGCTCCAGCCCGACGTCGGCCAGCTTGCGCTCGAGGCCGGCGACCGCCTCCTGCTCTGCAGCGACGGCGTGACGGACCCGCTCGACGACGGCATCGTCCACGAAATCCTCGACACCCACGACGACCCCGACGCCGCGTGCGCGGCGCTCATCGACGCCGCCAACGACGCCGGCGGCCCGGACAACATCACCGCTTGCGTGATCGACTACTTCGGCCCGCGCCACGTGACCGACGCCGACCGCGTCGCCCCGCCACGCACGCCCCCCGAACTGCCGCACAACATCGCCCAGCAGACCCGCGCTGCGCTGGACCTGCTCGAAGACGACCTGCGCTGGCTGCTCGAAGGGTCGCGCGAATCCGCCCACGCCAACCGACTCACCGCCCTGGCCGCCGCCAAGCGCCGCCTCGGGGCCGAGGCCTACCGCGTCTTCCTCGCCAAGCACCCCAACCAGGCGCCGCTGCACGTCTTCCACCAGGCCTGCGTCGCGCCCGATTCGCCCTGGCGGCAGCGCTACACGCAGCATCTTGACCAACTCAAGCCACCGCTCAAACGCCTCACCGGCGGGGGCATCCGCCTGTCGCCCCTGCTCACCGGCGACGAAACCGCCGCGATCTACGCCAAGCTCTGGCACGACTGGCAACGCGTCGAGCAGCGCTACTTCCGCGTCTGCGACCGCGCCGCCAAACGCGTCGACGAAGCCACCCTCGACATCCTGATCACCCACATGCTCAACTCCGTCCGCACCCTCGGCGGCCTGCTGGAGTTCCTCCCGCGCTACATGCGCGCCAAACAGCCCTCCGCACCGACCCCATAACGCGCCGGCCATTGGCCGCCGAAATATGGACGAAGATGTGCCGAGCTTCCGGATCACGCTTCATGGATGCGGCATCCCGGGAGTTGGTCGGTGGAACGGTGGGGTGGTTTTTGACGTCTGAATATCCGCGGCGGCTTGCGGGCAACAAGCCGACTCCCCCCGGAAGTGAAAAGGGGAATCATCCGTGGCGCCAGCGGTGCGCGCGTCAAGCATCAAGAAGCCCGCATTCGATGAACGCGGGCTTCGGAGGGTTGAAGTGCCCATCACGCCGCGCGCGGCAGCGCGCCCAGCCCCGGCTTGCGGGTGCCGGCCTGCGTACGGAAACGGTGCACGTAGGTCGGCGTCTGGTAAAGCATGCAGACGTCGCGGGTCGGCCGGACGATGCGGTGCATGCGGAGCTCGTCGCCGATGACCAGCACCGCCCGCGGACGCGCGGGCAGCGCGAAGCTCCCGGTGTTCATGATCGTTCGGCCGCTGCGCTGCCACACGCCCGGACGGTGCGAGTGCCCGAAGATCAGGACCTCGGCCTGCGGCGCGAGCGCTTCGAGAAACGCGGCGGCCAGATCGGGCTGATTCCGCCAGTACCACGCCATCAGCGCCACGCGGTCGGGCCGCATGAGCACCTCGGCCAGGCCGTGCGTGCCTTCGGCCTCACACGCCACGAACTGGCTGTGGGCCACGTGCTGCACGATGTCCAGACGCTCGGCGAGGCTCAGCCGGGCCGGATCGTCGGGCAGGCCGCGCTCGCGCAGCACCCGGCCGATGCCTTTGAGCACCGCCTCGCGCATCGCCGCGGCGCCGCGGGCCCAAGGCGCAATAGCCGGGTGCAGCGCATCGCCGTGCGTGACCAGCACCCGGCCGTCGCAGAGCTCCAGGTGGCGACGATCGGTGAGGTACGCGTCGTGATTCCCGGAGATCGGCAGCAGCTCAACGCCGTCTTCCTCGCAAAGGCGTTGCAACTCGGCGACTTCTCGAGCGGCGTCGGCCCGGCTGCGGTTGATCTGCAGCTCGGCCATATCGCCGGCCACGACCAGCCGGGACACGCCCTGCCACAGCGGCCGCAAATGTCGGGCACGCAGACGCCGCGAACACCGCACCGCCGGATGGGCCAGATGCAGGTCCGAGAGAACGAGCGTGTTTTCCTTGGTCGATTTGGCCATGCCCAGGCACCACTCCAACGCAACGTCCGATCCACGTGCCGCAAGCATCGGACGAACCCCGGCGAGGTTTCACGATTTGGGAGGGGTCGGCCATCAAGTCCGCCGGTCCCGAAACCCCCTCTCACGGCCAAACGATCAAGCCGGCACGACCGCACGTGGTGCGCAACCCGGAACAGGCGTCACGATCCGCATTCCGCGAGCCAGCGATCGCGCGGCGGAAACGCGCTCAATCGTGCAGGATCACGACGTCGTCGCTGGCCACGTGCAGGTGCGTCGCGGCGTCGGGACGATCCAGCAGCGTCGGATTGAGCTCGTAGGCCCGCAGCCGCAGCGACGCCTGACCGTTGGACGGTGCGTCGCCGGTGACGGCCAACTCGTACTGCGCGACTTCGCCGAGATAGATCGTGCGTTGCCGCGTGGCGGTCAGCCGGTTGTGACGCGGCCAAGCGTCGGCCTGGCCGTCCACGCCCAGGCGGAGGCACTCCGGCCGGATCGACAGCGTCACGTTGCCCGTGCTTGGCAGGTCGGCGGGGAACACCGTCGAACGCAGCGGGCCGGCGGCGGTTTCGAGCATGACGGCTTCGCGGCCGTCGGTCAGCGTCTCCCGCCCCAGCACCACCGCCGGCACGAAATTCGTCTCGCCCAGGAAATCCGCGACGAAACGGTTGGCCGGCCGCTCGTACAGCGACCGCGGCGGCCCGACCTGCATCAGCTTGCCTTTGCTGAGCACCGCGACGGCGTCGGCCATGCTGAGCGCCTCCTTCTGGTCGTGCGTGACGTACACGCCCGTGATCCCCGAGGCCTTGCAGATGTCGCGGATGCTCTGCCGCATCTCCAGACGCAGCTTGGCGTCCAGGTTCGACAGCGGCTCGTCCAGAAGCAGCACCCGCGGACGCACCACCAACGCCCGCGCCAACGCCACCCGCTGCTGCTGCCCGCCCGAAAGCTGATTCGTTTTGCGGTCGGCCTGCACCGTGAGCTGCACCGACGCGAGCGCCTCGTCGACCCGCCGGGTCATCTCGGCCTTGCCCACGCCCCGAACCTCCAGGCCGAACGCCACGTTCTGCCGCACCGACATGTGCGGCCACAACGCGTAACCCTGAAACACCATGCCGGTGTCGCGCTTGTTCGGCGGAAGGTGCGTCACATCGTCGTCGCCGAAGCGGATCGCACCGGACGTCGGGTCGGTGAACCCCGCGATCATTCGCAGCAGCGTCGTCTTCCCGCAGCCCGAAGGCCCCAGCAGAAAGAACAGGTCGCCCGCGGCGATGTCCAGGTCGATGCCATCGACGGCGACGGTGCTGCCGAAGGCTTTGCGCAGTTGGCGGATGGTGATCGGCGTCATCGTGGGCACAGCGTACCGACCGATCCGCCACGCGGCGTCACGAACCCACCGGCCCGATGTAGCCGGCCTGATGGCCGCAGCCTTTGCCATCGCGGCGGTAGCTGCCGAAACGGTCGCGATCGGCAAACGTGCAGGCCGTCGCGACGTCGATGCGATCCGGAGCCAGCCCCGCTTCGAACAGGTGACGCAACGCCAACGCACGCAGATCCAGATGCGGCTTGCCCCAATCCCCTCGCCGTACGACCCCGTGATCGAAGCGTGTCGCCACCTCTTCGCCTACCTCGTACGCCCCAACGCCGATGCACGGCCCAATCGCCGCGACGCAGGACCCCGTCTCACCCTCAACCGCCAATAGGTCACACGCTGCCCGGATGATGCCCGCTTCCAACCCCCGCCAGCCCGCGTGCACCGCCCCCACCGCTCGGCCATCGCCCGTACTCAACAGGATCGGCACGCAGTCCGCCGTACGCACCGCGGCCAGTTCACGACGGTCGCCCGTGATATGCGCGTCGGCGT
>CAZIXN010000225.1:0-4422 GCA_964543215.1 uncultured Phycisphaera sp. | reverse complement strand
ACTCGCCGCGATCGGCCTGACCCTGACCGGCTGCCGAAGCCGCCGACGCCTCCGCTGATCGGCCGTCCTCCCGGAACGCCCCGGCGCATCCGCCTCCCGCCAACCGCTCTCCGGGCCACGCCTCCACCTCTTTGGGTTCGCCTGTCAACCGACCAAAGCCGGACTTGAGGCCCCTTACCGCAGCTTTCACCGCGCGCTCCTTGTCGAGGGTCAAGCTGTTCCTCGGCCATCGGTTGTCCCTGACCAAGCCACTCGCGCTTCCCGACCTCGCCCGTCCCAATTCGTCCACGCCCCGAACCAGACCGTCCGGACCGCCCTGAACGCTCCGACTCTCCCAACCTCATTCTTCCCCCGGACTCCTCGCCATGAACGACCACGCCAACGATCCCACCGTCACGCCCCACCCCACGCACCCCGTCCACGACAACCGACCGGCCAGCGCTACCGCTACCGCCACCCACACCCCAACCACCCACACACACGACCACCCACACACACGACCACCACACTCACGACCATGATGGCACCCACGGCTGGCGCTCCCGCATCTCCTGGGGCGCAGTCCTCGGCGGGGCGGTTCTCGTATCTGGGATCCAGATCACCCTCACCCTGCTAGGCGTGGGCATCGGACTGATCTCCACCGATACGCTCGAGGGCACCGACGACATGTCCATCGCCGTGGGCATTGACTACCTCATCACCGGCCTGGTCTCCCTCTTCATCGGCGGGTACACCGCTGCCTGCCTCGCCGGTCAGCCCGATCACCGCGACGGCCTGCTCCACGGCCTCATCACTTGGGCCACCGCCACCGTCTTTGCCATCTACCTCGCCACCACCGCCGCCGGCGCTCTGATCTCGGGCGTCTGGACCGCGACCGCCACCACCGCACAAACCGCCGCCTCCGCCACCGGCTCGGTCGTCTCCGCCGCGGGCAACGTCGCCGGCGAAGCCGCCCGACCCCTCGTCGACGCCGCTGGCGAAGCCCTGCCCAACCCCCAGGAAATGGTCGACTCCGCCCGCGCAGCCCTCGAAGAAGCCGGCATCACCACCGAGCAACTCCGCAAGGTCAACCTCACCGAACTGATCAACCGTCTCGACACCCTCGCCGACCAGAACCCCGCCCAACTCGATCAGGCAGACCGCGACGCGCTGGTCCAGACCTTGACCAACAATACCGACATCGCCAAAGCCGACGCCCGCGAAGCTATCGACGACGCCGTCGCCGCCTACCGCGACGCCCGGGAACAATTCACCCAGGCGACCGACGCCGTCCGCGACCAGGCCCAACAGACCTACGACCGCGCCGAGTCCGCCGTCACCGATGCCGCCCAGACCGTCCGCCGAGAAGTCGGCGAGGCTGTCGAAGAAACTTCCGATACCCTCGGCACCGTCGCGATCATCGGCTTCTTCACCCTCCTCTTCGGTGCCGCCTCCGCCGCCGCGGGCGGCTTCCTCGGCGTCCCCAACGCCCGACGCCTCCGGCACGAACACCGCGCTTCCTGAGCGCGTCTCACGCGACGCACCCGCGGATCGCCCGGCGGGCCGTCGCGTGAGTTAGGGGCATCAAAATGCGCTCGGCGATCGGCCATGGAGCGGGTAACCTTGAGTGGCCGGCCGCTCCGCCGGGAGGAGGTTCGTGATCATGAAACGTATCCCGCGCGCCAGGCGCCTGATCGTGTTGCTGAGCGTGTCAGTGTTTCCGTTGCAGGCCGGGGCCGTTGCCCGGACGTGGGACGGATCGGCCGGCGACAGCAACTGGAGCAACCCGCTCAACTGGTCCGGCAACAGCGTTCCAAACGACGGAGACACCGCGACCATCAACGGCCCCGCGTCGCTTAACGCCGTGCGGCTCACGCAGGATGTCACCGCCTCGCCGGTCGACCGCCTCACGCTCGGCGGACCGGGCACCACCCGCAACACGCTCTCGACGCTTGGCTTTGCGATCCGCATCGAAGACGGCGGGGCGGGCCTGCTCACGGTCGAGGGCGACGCCGCCATCGCCGCGTCGGTGGTGAGTCCGAACTTCTTCATGCCCGCCGTCCGCGCCGACAACATCGTCGTCCGCAGCGGCGGCGAAATCGTCACCAGCTTCGGTGGCAGCGTCGTGTCCGACGGCGGCTTCACGATCGATTCCGGCGGCTCGTTTCGCGGCCAAGGCGCTGCGGTCGTGAACACCGGCGGCGGCTTCTTCAACGCCGGCACGATCGCTGTCGAACGCTTCGGCTCGGGCTCGGCCGCGCCCACGCTCACCATCATTGCCAATGGCTCGGCCCAACTCGACCTCGATGGCTTGTTCGAAGTCGGCGGCGTGGCAACGGGCCAACTCGTCGCCGACTTCGACGACGTGGGCAGCAGCGTGCCCACCCCCGCCAGCCTCGTCATCGACGGCCCCCTGCGCGACCCGTTCTCCGGCACCGCCACCATTGGTGCCCGAGACACCCTGCGCTTCGAAGACGCGTGGACGCTAGACGGCTCACTCATCTTCGACGGCACGCCGCCGCAGCCTTCGACCTTCAGCCCGACCTACGCCGTAACGTTGGACGGCGAACGCTTGACCGTCGTCGCGCCGCCGCCCGGCGGGCCGAGCACCGCGTATCCGCCGGGCCTGATCCGCGTGACCGGCCGGGCCGACGCCGTCTTCGATGCCGACGTGCGGCTCGACGCCGGCACGCTGCGTCTCGACAACGACACGTCGCTCGATTTGGCCAATGATCTGACGCTTAACCCCGCCGCCGCGCTCAGCCTCGCATCGTCGTTCCGGTTCATCAACGTCCGGGCCGGTCAATCATTGCGCACGTTTCAGGCCGCGCCGCTGGACCTCGACGGCACCGCCGGCAACGCCGAGATCCGTGTCAACGCGCAGGCCCAACTTCATATCGAGAACGACCTGACCGACGACTTCAATGGCACCCTCATCCTCGGCGCGCAAACCGAACTCACGCTCAACGGCAACGTCACCTTCGCCAGCAACGCCTCGATCAACAAGGCCTTTTCCGGACAAGCGTGGAACATCGGCGGCAACGTCGCCATCGCCGCCGACGTTGACCTCGACGGCACGCCCCTGATCGGCAATCCCTTTGAGGGTTACACCCAGATCAACATCACCCGAGATGACGCCACGCTCACCCTCACCGGCGACATCGATCCCGACGGTGCCAGCGTGGACTTCTTCCGTGGCCGCGTCGTCAACTCCGGCACACTTACCGTCGAACGCCCGGGCAGCGCACGCTGGGCCCTCGCGCCCACCGCCACCCTCGACCTGCTCCCCGAACCCCCGTCCGCTGGCGGCGGCATCACACCCGTGCCAGCCCCGCCCCGCGTCGTCGGCGACGCGCTCGACAACGGCGGCACCATCACCGGCACCGGCCAATTCGACACCACCGTCACCAATTTCATCGGCACCCTCGACCCCGGACGAACCACCACCAACCCGAGCTCCGGCGGCACCACCGTCCAGCCCGGCCGATTCGATTTCATCAACAACCAAGGGCTCGTGCTCGAAGAAGCCGGCACGCTCCGCCTCGACTTAGCCGGCCTGGCCCCGGGCGTCCAGCACGACTACATCCAGGCTGCCTCCATCGTCGCTGGCGGTGCACTCCAACTCGAACTTGTCAGCGGCTTTGTCCCCGCCCTTTACGGCGACGTACTCACCCTCCTACACGCCGACGTCAACGACGTCGATCTCGTCTTCCACCGCGTGGGCGGCGTCGAACTGACCGGCCCGCTCGCCGGCACCGCTCTGGCCGTCACCTACCTCTCCGACGCCGTGCAGGTCCAGCGCGTGCTCGTCGGCGACGCCAACCGCAACGGCACCATCGAACAGGGCGATCTCGATGCCGTCCTCAACAACTGGGGCAGCAGCAACACCGGCCAAGCCTTCCCCACCATCTCATGGGCCACCGGCGACCTCACCGGCGACGGCTTCGTCGATCAGGCGGACCTCGACCGTGTCCTCAACAACTGGGGCATCAACACCGCAGCTCTGTCCTCAAACGCAACGATCCAGCCCATCCCTGAACCCGCGGTGCTTCTCGTCGGCCTACTTGCCACCGCCACACGCCGACGTCGATCGGTGTAGCCCGTGGCCGAGAGCTTCGCCCCGATGTCTACGCCCGACGCAGTCTCGGCAGCCGCCGCGTTGTTCCCTCTCCGCCAGGTCCACCTCCACGACGGTCCGTTCGCTCGCGCTCAGGCCCGCGGCATCGACTACCTCCTCACCCACGACCCCGACCGACTCCTCGCGCCCTTCCGCCGGGAGGCCGGCCTGCCGCCCAAGGCACAGACCTACGGCAACTGGGAATCCATGGGGCTCGACGGCCACACCGCCGGCCACTACCTCAGCGCCTTGGCCATGGTCGCCGCCGCCACCGACCACCCCGAAGCCCGACGACGCCTCACCTACATGGTTGACGAACTCGCCGC
>CAZIXN010000224.1:0-4443 GCA_964543215.1 uncultured Phycisphaera sp. | reverse complement strand
GCGGCGAATCTGATTTCCCACTTCACCTTTGACACCGACTACACCAATCAGGTGAGCAGTTCGCTCGACTCGCCGACGCAAAACGGAACGTTCATCGACAACGCCAACTTTGCGGCCGGCACCGGCGCTGCGTACTTCGACGGCGTAGACGACTTCGCCAGCGCCGGCATCGACGCGGTGCCCGGCGTGGGCGGCGGGTACTACACCGGCACGGTCGCGCTGTGGGTCCGGGGCGACGGCGGGCCCTCGGGCAGTCGGGTGTTTATGGGCCAGCAAAACGGCAGCCCCGCGTCGTTCGGGTCCGACAACCGGATGTCCTGGCAGATCGACACCAACAACGCCGGCAGCGTGCAGATCTTCATCCGCACCGCCGACGGCACCGAAACCAACAACCGCCTGAAGTTCCGCCATCAGGAACCCGGCAACGTGTTCCCCTCGACCTGGAATGATGGCGACTGGCACCACCTTGCGTACACCTGGGCCGTCGACTCGGCCGGCACCGTCGCCAGCGACGTGCAGATCTATATCGATGGTGTCGCAGTGGGCACGGCCATCACCGAAGCGAGTCTCGAAGCCGACGCGCTTAAGAGCCCGATCCTCCCCTGGGAAACGCCCGGCATGTACATCGGCGCACGCAACGACCGCATTGCCCAGGGCGGCGTCGCCAACGCCCATTTCAAGGGCTGGCTCGACGACATCCGCGTCTACGACGGTGTGCTGAGCGCTCAGGAAGTCGCGGCCCTGGTTCCCGAACCCGCCACCGCAACGCTCTTGATGCTGGGCGGCCTGGCGATGCTCCGCCGGCGCTCGGTGTGACCCGCTATCCATAGTAGCCGGAGGGACCCTGTCCCGCCGGCTACTTTCACGCCATGACAACACACCCTCTCGATCAGACGACGTTTCGCCCCAAGCGTCCCGTTCCATCCGCCGGGGCAGCCCGGGCTTACTGGGTATGGCTGGCGTGCTTGGCGCTGTTGGCCGCGGACGCTCGGGCGCTTTGGGTGCCCACGATTTTTTCGGATCACGCGGTGTTGCAGCGCGAACAGTCCGTGCCGGTGTGGGGCAAGGCCGAGCCGGGCGCAACGGTGAGCGTGCGCTTCGGCGACCACAAGGTGGTCACTTCCGCCGATGACGACGGCCGGTGGCGCGTCGATCTGCCCGCCATGCCCGCTTCCCACGAGCCGCGTGAACTGGTCGTCGCCAGCGGCGACGACACGCAGATAGCCAAAGACGTGCTGGTCGGTGAAGTGTGGCTGTGCAGCGGGCAATCGAACATGGACTGGCGGCTTCAGAACGCCGACGAGCGCGACGCGATGCTTGCCGACGCGGACCAATTACCCGGCGTGCGCTTCTTCAGGATCGATCACGCCGCGGACTTCGCGCCGCGCTCGGACGTCTGGGCCCAGTGGCGAATCAGTGGTCACGAAAGCACCCGCGACTTTTCCGCCGTGGCGTACAGCATGGCCCGCCGGCTCAACGAACGGCTGGGCGTGCCGGTGGGCGTGTTGCAGGCGTCCATCGGTGGTACCGGTGTTCAAGCGTGGACCGATCCACGCGCCGCCGAGGCCGTCGCGGCACTCGGGCCGGATCGGCTGTGGCGACACTTCGCTGATCGGCGCTACGCCGCGCGTGAGCGAGCGAGCCTGAACGACGTGGAAGCCTGGGCGCAAGGCGTGCGACCCCTCGCCGACACCGACTCCCAGGCCGACCTGCCCGATCCCCCCGCCTGGCCGCAGCACGACGCCGCGCAGTGGAACCGCCCGGGCGCGTTTCACCACGCCATGATCGCGCCGCTTGCGCCCTACGCTCTCCGCGGCTTCGCGTGGTATCAGGGCGAACACAACGTCGGCGAAAGCGATCTCTACGCCGGTCGCCTCACCGCTTTGCTCCACGGCTGGCGTTCACTCTGGAACGACCCGCATTTGCCCGCGATGGTCGTGCACCTGCCCGCGTTTCGCTACAGCGGCCGGCCCGAACGGGACGAACGATCTCTGGCGCGGCTGGTCGAAGCCCAGCAGCACATCACCGCTCGTCCCCCGAACTTCGGCGTGGTCATCAGCGACCTCAGCGATCTGAACGACATCCATCCAAGGCGCAAGCGGGCCGTCGGAGAGCGTATCGCCGACCAGTACCTTGCCGCTTACACCGACACCTTCCCGGGTCGGCCGATCGGCCCACGTATCACCGACGTGCGCTTCGAGGCGGACCACGTCGTCGTCGGCTTTCAGACGCAAGGTGCGCTCGCAACGCGCGACGGCCACCCGCCGAACTGGTTCGAATTGGCCGGCGTGGATCGCGCGTTTCACCCCGCCGAGGCAACGATCGGCGGCGACGACGTGACTCTGCGCAGCGCAAGCGTGCACGAGCCCATAGCGATGCGATTTGCTTTTCACGAAGAAGCCATCCCCAACCTCACCGACGACACCGGCCTTCCCGCAATGGCGTTCCGCACCGACGACTGGCCCGAGCCTTTCACGACGCAGCAGCGCGTGACGCTGCCGTTGTGGCCCGATGGCGGGCCCCTGAGCGATGTGACGGTCGAGGATGAAATCACGATCGACGAGCGCGTCCGCAACATCTCCGACCCCACGATCGAGTTGTTCTTTCCACGCGGTTTCGGCGACGGGACGCCGCGTTCCGCCGTGCTGATCTTCCCCGGCGGCGGCTACCGCTACCTGTCCATCGATCACGAAGGCAAGCGCGTTGCCCGCCGGCTCAACGGAGCAGGGATCATCGCCGGCGTCGTAAAGAGTCGCATCGCGCCGTACCGCGCGCCGGTGCCGTGGCTCGACGCGGCCCAGGCCATCCGCGTCGTGCGCACCCACGCCGCCGATCTGGGCATCGATCCGCAGCGCGTCGGCGTGCTCGGCTTTTCGGCCGGGGGACACATCGCCGCTTGCGCAAGCGTGTTGCCCGACGACGCTTCGCGTGCTTTGCTGGACGGTTCAACATCGCCGGAGCTGTCGGCGAGCGCTCGGCCGAACTTCACGGTGCTCGTCTACCCGGTCGTGTCCATGCATCTGAGCGTGTCGCACGGCGGGTCGGCCCGCAACCTGCTCGGGCCTTCGCCAACCGACGAAGTCATCGATGCCTGGTCCGCCGATCTGCATGTCGACGCCGACACGCCGCCGGCACTGCTTGTGCACTGCGCGAACGACGGCGTGAGCATCGCCAACAGCGAGCGCTACGTCGCGGCACTGAAGCGGCACGGCGTGCCGCACGAGTTCCTGCGTTACGAAACCGGTGGCCACGGCTTCGGTCTTGCCGGCGACGACCACCCCGCGGCCGGGTGGATCGACCGCGCCATCGCGTGGATCGAAGCGCTGCCCGATGGCCAAGCGCCGGAGAACATCCAGGATTGATCGAGGCGGAGCGAGAGCGGATGGGTCGCGTTCCTTTTGATGGAGTCTTCTTGATGCCAACCCTGATGCGTTGTATGTCGGGCTTTTTCCTGGCGATTCTGATGTCGCCACCGTTGCCCGTCTTCGCCGAAACGTCCGAGTCGGAAGTGTCGCCGCAAGCGAAGTATTCCGGCGTCATCCCCGTGGAGGTGCGCAAGGTCGGCGACGGCTGGCAGTTGCTCCGCGGCGGCGAACCTTTCGAACTCAGGGGCGGCGGGGTCAAGCCCGGGCATTACCAGGCCTTCGCCGACGCCGGTGGCAACTCGGTGCGCACCTGGGGCCTGGAGAACGCCCAGGCCGTGCTCGACGAAGCCCACGAGGCCGGCGTCACCGTGATGATGGGCATCTGGATGACGCACCCCAAGCACGGCTACGACTACGGCGACGCGGAACGCAATCAGCAGCAGATCGACGAGGCTGTCGTCGCTGTCAAGCGCCTGAAGGATCACCCCGCGCTGCTGTTCTGGGGCGTTGGCAACGAAGTTGAGATTCAGACGCCCAGCGACGAACGCATCTATCAGCAGATCAACCGTATGGCCAAGGCCATCAAGCAGGTCGATCCGCATCACCCCACCGTCGTCGTCACCGCCGGCACCGGCAGCGACCGCGTCCGCCTCGTCGCCGAGCACTGTCTGGATGTCGATATCTTCGGCCCCAACGTCTATGGCGCGAACATGACCGGTGCCGTCGAACGCATCCACGCCAGAACGCCAAGCCTGGACAAGCCGCTGATCTTTCCGGAGTGGGGGCCCTACGGCCAGTGGGGCGATCGCAAGAAGACCGACTGGGGCTCGGTCTATGAACCCAGCAGTACCGAGAAGGCGGTGATGTATCTCACCAACTGGACGACCACGATGTCCGGCGCGGATGAGCGCCTGCTCGGCGGCTACGTGTTCTACTGGCGGTACGAAGACAAACCCGACGATGGCAAAACCTGGTCGAGCTGGTACTCGATGCACCACCACACCGGCGAGCCTTTCGGCGGCGTGGACATGATGCACTGGGCGTTCACCGGGCAGTGGCCCGACAACTTCGCGCCCGA
>CAZIXN010000223.1:0-4458 GCA_964543215.1 uncultured Phycisphaera sp. | reverse complement strand
TACCTGGTTGAGTGGCGGAACGTCGGCGACGGGGCGTGGTGTTGGCCATGGCGGGCTTCGCAGGATGTTTCCAGGCGGATACGAGAGGACAGGCAACTGTTGAGAAGTCGGTGTTCGAACGCGAGGGGCAAGAGGCTCGAGGACCGGAGACCGAGGCCGAGCGCTTCACGGCGAGTCGCGGCCGGTGAGTCGGGTCAAACGTCGGAGTTTAGTCGCGACGCGGCGGTCGGCTTGGCCGGGGGCGAGCCGCCAGCGCCAGTTGCCCTCAGTGGTACCGGGCACGTTCATGCGGGCCGATCCCGGGAGTTGCAGCACATCCTGCATCGGGGCGATTGCCAGCATGGCCGGACTGATGGCAGACAGTCGCACCAGGTCCCACGCGACGGTGCCGCGGGTCGCTCCAGCGTAATCGCGGAGCCGCTTGTGCTCGGCCTTGGAACTTGTGGCGTACCACCCGCGGGCGGTGTGGTTGTCGTGCGTCCCGGTATAGCTCACCGAATTCGGCGTGTAGCGGTGGGGGGCGTGATACGCGTCGTCGTCGCCGAAGGCGAACTGCAGGACGCGCATGCCGGGGAATGCAAACTTGTTGCGTATCGCCTCCGCGGCGGGTGTGAGGAGTCCCAGGTCCTCGGCGATGATCGGAAGCTGGCCGAGTTTCTTCTGTGCGTGCGTGAAGAACGCTGCGCCCGGCCCTTTCTTCCATTTGCCTTTCATCGCCGTGGTATGGCTCGCCGGCGTTGCCCAGAAGCGGTTGAATCCGAGGAAGTGGTCGATACGCACCGCGTCGAACTGCGCGAAAGTCCGCGCCAGGCGTGCGGTCCACCAGGCGTAGTCGGTTGCGGCGTGAGCTTTCCAACGGTAAAGCGGGTGGCCCCAGAGTTGGCCGGTCCGGGAAAACAGATCAGGCGGTACTCCGGAGATCGACCGGGCGGTCCCGTCGCGATTGAGGTCGAAGAGTCGACGGTTGGCCCAAACGTCGGCCGAGTCGTGGGCGACAAAGATGGGCAGGTCGCCGATCAGCCCCACGCCCGCGGCCGCGCAACGCTTTCGCAACGCTTTCCATTGGCGATCGAACAGCCACTGCTCGAAGACCTCAAGCGTGATGTCTTCGACCAAGGCGCCGCGGGCCACCGCTAACGCCCGTTTCTGCCGGTCGCGAATCGTCGTCTCCCATTCCCACCACGGACGCCGATCGTGCGCCCGACGGAAGGCCGCGAATAGCGCGTAGTCGTCCAGCCATGCCGCGTGCTGCTCCCGGAACTGTTCAATCTGTTGCCGGTGTCTCGTCGTGCGCCGGGAGAAAGCCACACGCAGAAGCGTTCGCCGATGACGGGACGCCCGCGGGTAGTCCACGCGCGTGGTCGAGGCGAACGCCGGCCTCACGTCTCGCTTCAACAGCAAACCCATCTCGACCAATCTCTCGGGGCTGATCAGAAGGGGGTTGTTCGCGAACGCTGAATCGCCGTTGTATGGCGAACCCGCGCTGTCGGTGGGGCCGACCGGCAACATCTGCCACCACCGCTGCCCCGCAAGGTTCAACCACTGCACAAACCGATCGGCCGCCGGCCCGAGGTCGCCGCTGCCGTGGCCACCGGGCAGCGATGTGGGGTGAAGCAAAACCCCCGCAGCGCGTCGATCGAGTTGGGGGCGTTGTGGTCGGCTCATGGGCAACGGCGGTTGGACGAATACTTAGTCAAGCGTCTCCTGAGCCACATTGCCAGTTGAGACTCTCGTTCAAGTTGAATCAAGTCTCCCGGAGGGGTTTAACCTGAGCAATCGCGCGTTCACCAACCACGCCGACCTCGACCGAGCCTGAACCCAAAGCTGGAACGGCCTCACCCCCAAACGCCTCCGGGCCATTGACCGCATCCGCTGGCCGTTGGATCCGGATCGCCTTCGGGATCGTCTCATGCGGACCAAAGGTCTCACCATTCATCAGCCGCGGACGTCGCAGATCGTCGCGGATGTGAAAGCGGACGACAACCGCTCGTGCACGACGCCGGGCGCTGTGGATTGCCTTGCGTTGGACGGCGTGAGCAAGATCAGCTATCTAGCAAGGTGGTGTTGCCCCCCGCTCATTGCGCTCTGCAGCGACCGATGCGTGGGGTTGTGCTCCGCCCGCCGCATCTCGCATCTTGTGAAAGCCGCCATCGATGACCACCGCACCGTCGCCTACCGAATCCGGACAAGGTTCGACTCCTCCACTCGTGGCACTTAAACCCGACGCGCAGCGCAGCGGCTTGCTCGCGAGGATTCCCGGCGAGCGCTGGCAAGTGCTCGGCGGCGCCCTGCTCGTGCAGATGATCCTCGGAACCGTCTACGGCTACAGCATCTTTTGGCAGCCGATCGAGGCGGAGTTGGGCCTCTCGCCCACCGCCGCGACCTACGCCTTCGCGGTGTGCATCCTCGCCTTCGCGATCACGATGGTGCCGGCGGGGCATCTCCAGGACGCGGTCGGCCCGCGCATCCCCGCCATGATCGGCGGCGGGCTCATGGGCGCGGGCTTCATCCTCGCCAGCATGCTCGAGTCGCCGGTGGTCCTGCACCTGGCCCATGCGGCGCTGTGCGGCGGCGTCGCGCTGGTGCTGCTTTTCCTCTGCCACGCATGGTTCGGACACGCGATGCGCGACGAACACTCGATCGCCCGGCACCTCCCCGCGGCCATCCTCGTGACCGTCGCCGTCGCCGGCGTCACCCTGGGAAACCGCTACGTCGGACAACTCGGCGACACCGATCGGCTGCTCATGCTCTGGGGAACGATCGGACTCCTCGCGGGCGCGGGCATCGGCTTCGCCTACGTCTGCCCGATCGCGGCGCTGGTCAAGTGGTTCCCCAATCACAAAGGTCTGCTGGCCGGCATCGTCGTCGCCGGCTTCGGCCTGGGCGCGTTGTTCTTCAGCCACCGCGACTGGGGATTCAGCGCCGAGCAAGCTCTGCAACGCTACGGCGTCCTCACCGTGTTCCTCATCCATGGACTGGTGTGCCTGGTCGGCATCACCCTCGGGGCGCTGCTGCTCCGCAACCCGCCATCTCCCGAAGCGCCGGCAGAACCCGCCCGCGCATCGCAGGGCGCAACCAGCTCGCCAGCCCACGCACCCGCAACGCCACTGCTGCGTCGCCCGGCGTTCTATGTGCTCTGGGTCATGTTCTTCAGCGGTTCGATTGCCGGGCTCATGGTCATCGGCATCCTCAAACCCTTCGCCGGCGAGCAACTGGTCCTGGCCGCGGAGGCCGGCGGCGGTGCGTTCGACCGCGCGGCTCTGCTGGCGCAAGGCGTCGCGGCCGTCGGTTGGCTCGCCATCTTCAACGCGGTCGGCCGAATCGTCTGGGGGTTCGTGTCCGACCGCGCCGGACGCACCGTCGCCTTCATCGCCATGTTCCTGCTCCAGGCCGGGACGATGGCGACGCTCGCCTCGCTCAACACGCAAGTCTCCCTCGCCGTTGGAGCGTCACTGGTGGGCTTCAACTACGGCGGCTGCTTCGCGCTGTTCCCCACCGCCACGGCCGACCTCTTCGGCACCAAACGCTTCGGAGCCAACTACGGCTGGGTGTTCACCAGCTACGGCATCGCCGGCGTCGTCGGCGTCGCCATGGGCAACACCGCCTACGAACTCACCGGCAGCTACGGCATCGCCTTCACGATCGCGGCCGGCCTGTGCGTCCTTTCCGCCGCCCTCGCGCCGATGCTGCGCCGAGCCACGGCCGTTTCGTTGTGAAATATCACCACGGGCCTTTCGAAGCGCTCCGATCAAAGCCGAATCGCCCAGCAGGGGGGCATCCAACATTCGTCGACGTACCCAGAGCGCGCCCAGAAGTCGAGAACTTCGGACGGGTTCTCAAAGGTTTTCCAGATTGGCGGATTGAGCGACGCACGCCGCCATCTTCCAAGCGCTTTGGCGTCGAAAAATCCGTCGCAGTCCCCGAAACCTCGGCGGTGAGTTCGGGTTCGTGACCAGGTGGTCGTCGCGACTGCCGCGCACCGGGACGCCGTCCAGTCGGGTGTCGGTTCGCTCGGCCGCACTTGCGCGATGCACGGATCCGAGGCTGGCCGGGTGTCACCCAACTCCCCGAACTGAACACCGAAGGCTGATGTGTGCCATGACGCGATTCAAGCACACGTCACGGAAGACCGTGAAGGGTGGCATCCGGCCACCGACCGAAACGACCTTCGTTCCGGCTCCCCTGCTTTCGACCCACGCCGCCGCCCACTGAAGCGCCCGCCCCCGGAAATTCGGGCAAAGGCGCATAAAGCCCCGTGCCGCCGCCTCCGCGACGATCTTCTGGGACGTGCCGGCTCCGACGCCCCCGGAAGTTCGGGCAAAGGCGCGTGCCACCTTTCTCAGGAATTGCGCCGCGCTTCCATGGAGGCGCGCCGTTATTCCATGGAAGCGCGCCGTCGTTCCATGGAGGCGCGCCGTTATTCCATGGAAGCGCGCCGTCTTTCCATGGAAGCGCGCC
>CAZIXN010000222.1:0-4483 GCA_964543215.1 uncultured Phycisphaera sp. | reverse complement strand
GTTGGTGGGGGTGCCGGTGGGGTGAGCTGGCGGGGAAGCGGCGGGGGGTTGGAGGAAGCGCAAGGGCGATCGGCGTGAGGTGGAAGACAGCAACAGGCCCCGCGGATGAGCGCGGGGCCTGGGTCGTGGGGCAAGGCGACGTGCGGGTACACGCGGCACATGGCGGACGGCGGGCTGATGCTGGGGGTGCGGGGGCGGCGGGCGGCGTGATCCGTCTCGAGCCGGCGTCAGGCGGACGTTCAGCCGCGTCGGCGGCGGGTGAGGGTGCCGGCCAGGGCGAGCAGAGTCGCGGCGGCGGGTTCGGGGATGGCTGTGGTTGGGCGGGACAGATTTGGCGTGGCGGCGGTGCCCCAGTGGTTGAGAACGGCGTCGAGGTCGCCTTGGGCGACGACGCCGTCGCCGTCGAGGTCGCCCGTGGCACGGACGGCGGCGGCGGACCCCCAGTGGTTGAGGACGGCGTCGAGGTCGGCCTGATCGACGGTTTCATCGCGGTTGGCGTCGCCGGGTTGATCGAAGATGGCGCGTGAGGAGAAGTCCACGAAGGCGGCCATGGAGACGAAGGCGTCTTCGCCGTCGGCGGGGCCGTTGAGGTCGAAGTCGAAGGCGTATTCGCCGGGTTCGAGGATGCCGGTGTAGGCGAGTTCGGAGGGCTCAGGGTCGGGGCCGGGGAGGTAGACGATGCCGGCACCGTCCGGGAAGGAGTCGGGTGAGCCGGCCCGGAAGTTTTGCCAACTGTTCTCGCCGAACCAGACCGGGAACTCGCTCTCGTCGGCGCTCACAACGGCAAGGCCCAGAGGACCGATGGCGTTCATTGTGTATCGCCCGTTGAGAAGCGAGACGATGGTGGAAGCTTCGTCGCCGCCGGCTTGGGCGTCCATCGTGAGGTCGAAACGCTGCGGCGTGTCGAAGCGGACGAGGACACGCATCGTCCCGCTCGCGCCGGCGGCGGGGAGGCCAAAGCCCGAGTCGGTGTCGGAGAGGGCACCGAGCATGGCGTAGAGATCGATGCCGCCGTGTTCGTTGAGGTCGATGGACGAGCGGTGGTATATCGAGCCGCGGCTGGTGAGGGTGATTTCGCCGCGACTTGGATCTTGGTACGTGTAGGACGCGGTGTCGTTGAAGCTGGAGAAGTCCATGCTCTGCCCGAAGATTGGTGCCGTGGCGGAGACGCTGACGCCGTCAATTCGGGAGTATTCAACGGAGCGGAGGCTGCTGAGGATTTGGGTCGCCGATGCGGACGGGACGAAGGCGATGGCGAAGGCGGCGGCGAAGGCGGTCGATGATGCGATCACCAACAAACGGGGGGAGATGTGCCCGGAGGATTTCATATGCGTTCCGAAGGAAGGGTGGTCGTTTTGAGTGAGCGTCGATCATAGTTGCTCGAAGATGAATGCTGAAGTTTTCGTGATTTTCTCATCGTTGGGCGGGGAGCCCCAGCCGGCGCCGCCGGGGGTTTGGAGGATGAGGGTGTCGCCGGGGTTGACGTTGAGGGTGCATTTGGCGGGGAGTGGGGTGGTGGAGCCGTCTGGGTGTTGGAGGGATTGGGAGCCGGGTTGGGCGTTGTGTCCGCCGCATCGGCCGCGGGGGGCGTGGGTTCGGCGTTCGAGGAGGAGGGTGAGTCGGGCGGGCTTTAGGAATTGGTAGTGGCGGATGACGCCGCGTCCGCCGGGGGAGGCTCCCAACCCGGCGGAGTGGTCGGCCAGGGCGTAGCGGGTGATGCGCAGGGGGAAGCGGGCCTCGAGGGTTTCGATGGGGGTGTTGCGGGTGTTGGTCATGTGGGTGTGGACCGCATCGCCCCCGGCCCCCCCGGAAGACTGAGCATGAGCGCCGGCGCCGCCGGCGAGGGTTTCGTAGTAGGTGAAGGGTTGGTCGGCGTCGTCGCGTGATCCGATGATGACGTTGTTCATGCTCCCGCAGGAATCGGCGGGACAACTTCCGGGGGCGGCGGCTTCGAGGGTGCCGAGGATGACGTCGACGAGTCGTTGGGAGGTTTCGACGTTGCCGCCGGCGACTGGGGAAGGGGGTTGTGCGTCGACGATGGAGCCGGGCCGGGTGTGGATGTGGACGGCGTGGAGGATGCCGGAGTTGTTGGGGAGGTCGGTGCCGCACCAGAGACGGAGGGCGTAGAGGACGGCGGAGTCGACGATGGAACGGACGGCGTTGAGCGGGCCGGGGGTTTGGTCGTGGGAGTCGGAGAAGTCGAAGCGTGGCGGGGCGTCGGGGGCGTCCGGGGTGACGGTGAGGGTGCAGGCGATGGTGAGGTTGGTGTGGGGTGGTGTGGAGCCGTCGTCGTCGAGGACGTCGCGGTAGGTGTGGGTGCCGGGGGGGAGTTTGGCGAGGGCGGCGGCGGTGAGGCGGTGGGCGTGTTGGAGGAGGGCTTGGGCGGCGGCGAGGAGGCGCTGGGGGGAGTGGGTGCGGGCGAGTTCGGTGAGGCGTTGCGAGCCGGCGTCGACGGCGGCGGCCTGGGCGAGGAGGTCGAGCTTGCGTTCGTCGGGGGTGCGGGTGGCGTGGGCGAAGTCGTGGAGGGCGGCGTCGGTCCAGCGGGTGGGGGGCAGGCGGACGCCTTCCTGATCGATGTGGGTGGAGAGGCCCATGGAGCCGGGCTCGTCGCCGCCGACGTCGGCGTGGTGGGCACGGGCGGCGACGAAGAGTTGGGGCGTGGATTGGCCTTGGAAGAAGACGGGGCGGACGATGGTGACGTCGGGGAGGTGGGTGCCGCCGGCGAAGGGATCGTTGAGGAAGAAGCGGTCGCCGGGGTGCATGTCGGCGGGGGGGAAGGCGTCGATGACGGCGCGGACCGAGGCGGGGGACGAGCCCAGGTGGACGGGGATGTGCGCGGCCTGGGCGATCATCGCGCCGGTGGCGTCGAAGACGGCGCAGGAGTGATCGAGTCGCTCGGTGATGTTGGGGCTGCTGGCGCAGCGCATGAGCATCTCGCCCATTTCTTCGGCGGCGGCGGCGAAGAGCTCGGCGAAGACGGTGAGCTCGATGGGGTCGATCGTGGTGGGTGGTTGTGAGTGTGGTTGTGGGTGTGGGTTGAAGGTGGCGGGGTTGGGTGTTGCGACGCGTTCGAGGACGAGGGTGCCGGCGTGGGCGACGCGGCCTTGCCAGTGGGGCGGGACGTGGACGGTGCCGGTGGGTTCGGCGATGTTGAGCGGGCCGACGAAGCGGTCGCCGGGGACGAAGGGGCCGCGGTGCGCATCGTCGGGCGCGTAGGCGAGTTGTTGGTGTGGGGCGGGGCGGTCTTGGATGCATCGGGCGCTGATGCAGACGATGGGTTGATCGTGGCGTTGCCAGCCGAAGCGGTGGGCATGGGCGGCGTGGAAGCGTTCGCGCAGGGCGGCGCAGGGGTCGTCGGCGCGAAGGGCGGCGTGGGCGTCGAGCGTGAGGGTGTGGGTCTGGCCGGCGTAGCGGGCTTCGAGGGTGAAGGACACGGCGGAGGCGTCGGGCGCGTCTTGTTGGGGCGCGGTGTCGGGCGGGGCGTCGTTGGCGGCGCGTTGGAGGCGGTCGCGCACGGCAGTGAGCGCGTGGAGAAAGGTTTGGCGTGCGGTGTCGTCGGGGCTCGGCGGAAGTTCGAGGCGCAGGCCGCACTCGGCGGTGCGTCGGCCCGGCGCGGCGAGCATGCCCGTGGCGCAGAGCAGGCCGGGCCCGCAGGGCACGAGGACGCGCGACATGCCCAGGCGATCGGCGACGCCGCAGGCGTGCAGCCCGCCCGCCCCGCCGAAGGCGACGAGCGCGAAGGACCGCGGATCGTGGCCGCGTTGCAGAGACACGCGCTGCACCGCGCGGGCCATTGCGGCTTCGGCCGCGTCGACGATGCCCAGCGCTGTTGCGTGTGGCGTAAGGCCGAGGCGTAGCGCGAGCGCCGCGATCGCGGCGTGCGCATCGTCTGATGAAAGCGTCAAGCCGCCGACGCCCGCGGCGGCGTCGAGTCGGCCGAGGACGATGTGGGCATCGGTGACCGTGGGCCACCAGCCGTCGGTGGCGCGGTCGTCGGTCCTTGACGCGCGCGTGGCGTGTTGTCGGCCGTAGCACGCGGGCCCGGGGTCTGCGCCGGCTGACCTGGGGCCGACGCGCAGTGCGCCACCGGCATCGACCCAGGCGATCGAGCCGCCGCCGGCCCCCACGGCGTGGACGTCAACCATCGGCATCGCCACCGGCAGGCCGGCCGCTTCGTGGTCGATGCTCAGGCTCGGCGTGCCGGCGATGAGGCACACATCCGTGCTCGTGCCGCCCATGTCCAGCGTGATGAGTCGCGCGGGTTCGTCGTGCTCGAGCGCGTCGGGCACCAGGCCGACCACACCCGCCACGCCACCGGCGGGCCCCGAGAGGATCGTCCGCACCGGCTCGGCGATCGCTTCGGCCGCCGCGAGCGTTCCGCCGTGCGAGCCCATGACGCGCAGCCCGCCGCCGCACGCCCGCCCGAGACGGCCGAGGTAGCCGCGCATCGCCGGGCCCACGGCCGCGTTGATGACGCACGCCG
>CAZIXN010000221.1:3404-4493 GCA_964543215.1 uncultured Phycisphaera sp. | reverse complement strand
CTCGGCCTTCCGCATGACCGAAGGCGTCCCCCTGGTCGTGCCCGAAGTCAACCCCGAAGCCATCAAGGCGGCCGGCATCGCGCTCGGCCAAACTTCCGGGGGGATCGTCGCCAACCCCAACTGCTCGACGATCATCATGCTCCTGGCCGTCACGCCCATCCACCGCGCCGTCGGCGTCCAGCGCATGGTCGTCTCCACCTACCAGGCCGCCTCCGGTGCCGGCGCCGCCGCCATGCGCGAACTCGAACAGCAATCCCGCGAAGCCCTCGCCGCCCCGGGCGCGACCGGACAAGTCACCACCAAAGACATCTTCGGCTTCCAGTACGCCTTCAACCTCTTCAGCCACAACTCCCCGATGCAGCCCAACGGCTACAACCAGGAAGAGCTGAAAATGGTCCACGAAACCCACAAAATCTGGAACCAGACCGACCCCGCCAAACAAACCCGCATCACCGCCACCTGCATCCGCGTCCCCGTCATGCGCGCCCACGCCGAGAGCATCAACCTCACCCTCCACCAGCCCCTCACCGAAACCGCCGCGCGACAACTCCTCGCCGACGCGCCCGGCGTGTCCCTCATCGACGACCGCGAAAGCAACCGCTTCCCCACCCCCCTGGACGCCAGCCATCAGGACGATGTCTACGTCGGCCGAATCCGCGCGGACCTCTCACAACCCCCAGGCGAAACTTCCGGGGGCGGACTCGACCTCTTCGTCTGCGGCGACCAGGTCCGCAAAGGCGCCGCCCTCAACGCCATCCAGATCGCCGAACTCCTCCTCCAATAACCAACCCCGGACGGGTCGCTTCAGCCGCCCGTCCTACCCCGGAAACTTCACCGGCTCCGCCGCCAACCGCCGACACAAGCCCACCACCCGCTCCAGCTCGTCGCTGAACAGGTGCTCCTCACGCACCCACTGCTGCGCCCTGCGTCCCAACTCCCGCGCTTCCTGGGGCTCCTCGCACAGCCGCGTCAGCACCCCGTGCCACGACTCGGCCAACGCCTCGTACGACTGCTCCCCATCGACCACCCACGCCGTGTGGCCGTCGATCAGCGTGTCCAACGCATCATCCTCCACCGCCGCCACCGGCA
>CAZIXN010000221.1:0-3304 GCA_964543215.1 uncultured Phycisphaera sp. | reverse complement strand
TCCGTGCTGATCACCACGCACAGCGGATCGTCCGGCCCGCGCTCCCGCGGCAGCCGATCACTCACATGCACCCCCGCCGGCACATGCTCCACCACCACCAGATTCTGCGTCGCCTCCCGCAACCCCTGCGCCATCGCCCCGCTCCCCGCCACCATCAGACAGCGCGTCGGGTTCAGCGTCGAAAAAAGCCGCGGCGCCAGCCGCGCATCAAATCGATCGTGACTGAACAGCAGCACCGGCACATCCAGCAAACGGCCCACCGCCACCGCCGCCAGCCACATCGACGCATCACTCGCCGCCACCACCCCCGGCAACCCCCCGCCCCCGGAAGACGCCCCGGAAGAGCCCCCGGAAGACGCCCCGGACTGCGCCCCGGACTGCGCCCCCAAGGATTCCAACTGCGCCGCCAGCCGCGCCCAGTGCCGGCCGTACCCCACCTTCCCGTACAACCACGCCCCCATCCAAGGCCCGCCCAAACCCAGCACCTGCTTCGGAAAACTCAGCGTCGCCCCGCCCAAACCCCCGCCCGGCACATCCGCCACCGCCGTGCCCTCCGGCACCGCCACCGACACCCGCACCCCCTCACTCACCAGCCCCACCACCAACGAACGCAGCGACTCCCGCCGCCCCGCCAAATCCTCACCGCCACAAAGCAACGCCACGTGCATCACCCCATGGTATGAACAACCGGCGCTCAGCTGCGTTGCTACGCAACGCAGCCCGCATCGCGTCGCGGTGCGACTGAACACCAAAACCCGCAGGCAGCCGCAGCCCGACGGGCTGCGCGTGCTCGGCGAATCCCGGCGTGCTCCACGCAGGCCGTGAGCCTGCGGCTACCAGGAGATGATGAACCGGACGGTCGCAACCGGCGCAGGTTGTTCGTAGCCGCAAGCCGACGGCTTGCGCGTGCTCGGCGCGTCGTGGCAACCCCACGCCTCGCAAATCGCTCCGCGCAGGCCGTGGGCCTGCGGCTACCAAAAATCTCTCACGGCGCTTCGACCACGAATGCCCGCGCTATTTGCGTTCAGTTGCGGCAAAACCTGCTGGCGTTCACGCCGGCGACGGCAGCAGCCCCGGGTTCGTGCCTTCATCTTCGTCGCGCTGTGCCGGGGCCGGGCGGTTGCTGTCGGGAGCAACCTTCTTCTCCGACTCGGCCGCGAGCAGCTCCGCCACCGTCGCTTTGCGCAGCGGCTCGCCCTTCATGATCTTCTCGACTTCTTCGCGGCTGAGCGTCTCGTACTTCAGCAGCGCCTCGGCCAGCGCGACCGTCTGCGTCCAGTGCTCGGCGATGATCTGCTCGGCGTGCGCAAAAGCCTCGTCGCTGAACCGCTTGATCTCTTCGTCGATGATGTGTGCCGTCTCGTCGCTGTAGGGCTTCTCGGCCATGAAGGCGTTGGGGTTGTCCTCGGGCCGATACTGCACGAAGCCCAGCCGCTTGCTCATGCCCCAGTCCAGCACCATCGCGCGGGCGAACTGCGTCATCATCTGGATGTCCATCGACGCGCCGCTGCTGATGTCGTCGGTCTTCTTGGCCTCGGCGATGCGCCCGCCGCAGAGCACGCGCATCGTGTCGTGGATGTACTTGTAGCCGTAGCCGTACCGGTCCTTCTCGGGCAGCGACATCGTCATGCCCCCCGCCCGGCCGCGCGGGATGATCGTCACCTTGTGCAGCGGGTCCGCCGCGGGCAGCAGGTACTGCACCACCGCGTGGCCGGCCTCGTGATACGCCGTGGCCACCCGCTCATCCTGCTCGACCTTGCGGCTCTTGTTCGCCCGGCCAAACCGGATCTTGTCACGCGCCTCTTCGAGGTCTTCCTGCTCGACGAACTCCTTGTCCTGCAACGTCGCACCGATCGCCGCCTCGTTGATCAGCGCGGCGAGCTCGGCACCCGAGAACATCGGCGTCGTCCGCGCGGCACGTTCCAGATCGACATCCGGCGACAACTTGATCTTCCGGCTGTGCACCTTCAGAATTTCCACCCGACCCAACAAATCCGGCAGCGGCACCGTCACCTGACGATCGAACCGGCCCGGACGCGTGAGCGCCGGGTCCAGCACATCCGCCCGGTTGGTCGAGGCGATCACGATCACCTGGTCCGACGACTCGAAGCCATCCATCTCCACGAGGATCGCGTTGAGCGTCTGCTCGCGCTCGTCGTGGCCCCCGGACGAGAAGCCGTTGCCCCGGCGACGGCCGACGGCGTCGATCTCGTCCATGAAGATGATGCACGGCGAGCTTTCCTTGGCCTGCTTGAACAGGTCACGCACGCGCGAGGCGCCCACGCCCACGAACATCTCGACGAAGTCGGAACCGCTGATCGAGAAGAACGGCACATCCGCCTCGCCGGCCATCGCCTTGGCCAGCAGCGTCTTGCCGCAGCCGGGATCGCCCACCAACAGCACGCCCCGCGGGATGCGACCGCCCAGCCGCTGGAATCGCTTGGGGTTCTTGAGAAACTCGACGATCTCGTGAACCTCTTCCTTGGCCTCCTCAACGCCGGCCACGTCCTTAAAGGTGACGTTGGCCAGCTCCTTGGTGCTGACGCGGTGACGCGAGCGCCCGAAGTTGCCGAGCATCCCGGCGCCGCCCGCCGACGAGCGGATCTGCCGGATCACCACGAACCAGATGAATGCAAAGATGAGCAGCCACGGGATGATTCCGATCAGCATGTTAAACAGCGGCTGATTGCTCTCTTCATACTTGATCTTCGTGGCGGGCGCGGCACTTCGAACCTTGGTCTCAACCTCGTCGAAGCGACCCATGGTGTTGTACCTCACCATGAATTCATTCTTGCCGGCGCGGCGGCGAGGCTGGCCCTGGGCCTTGTCGCGATAAGTTTCGGTGAAGCGATCGTCGCTGATGACGATCTCTTCGAAACGATTGTTCTCCGCCTCTTTCCAGAACTCGTCGATCGAGAGATCCTGCGGCTGGACGTAGCTCTGCTTCACGACGACGACGATCATCAAGGCGATCAGGCCGATCCCGATCCAGCCCATCAGGCCGCGCGTCATGCGCATCCGGGGCGGCATCGGCCCCTTGGGGCCATTCGGTCCCGGCGGTCCTTGTGGCGGTTTTTCCGGTGTCTGGTTGCCGTCCGGCATTCGCTTCGTCCTATATCACTAAGATGCCCCGTCGCCGGGGGCGTTCGCGGTCAGTAACGCCAGCAATCCTATCGGATTATAGTCGCCCGGGCGGAACTACCAATTATCGTCTTCCAATTGCTCGACGATGCGCTCCGCCATCATGTTCGCAAGTCGCTGTGAGGCGTGATAAAAGTCCTCCCCCAGGGGACGAATGTAGTCT
>CAZIXN010000220.1:0-4500 GCA_964543215.1 uncultured Phycisphaera sp. | reverse complement strand
CTTGCACCGCGTCGCGTCGCGGCTGGGGGCATCGTTGAAACTCGGCATTGCGAACTGCTTCATTCCGCAACCGGCCGGCGATCGACGAGGAGTTCAACGGCGTCGTACACATCTTCGAACGTGATGGTGTCCACCATTTCGGGTTCGTGCATCTGTGCGAGGGTGATCCACGCGTCGCCTTTTTTGCCGATGACGCGGTAGCGGGCGTGGGGCAGGTCGTCGGGGATCAGCCAGACGCCGGGGACCTGAGCGTGCGGCTCGAGCGCGATGGGCGCGGGGCGGTGGTCGGTGTCGTATTTGGGGTGCCTGGCCGGGCCGAGCTCGGCGACGTTGTAGTACTCGGTGAGCTGCTGGGGGTACACCTCGAGCACGCCGCGGCTGAACCAGTGGACGTGTCCGCCGGTTTTGGTTTTGCGGACGAGGTCCATCTTCTTGACCATGTCGGGCCAGGTGGTGTCGGGCCCGTCGCCCACGACGCGGATGCCGGCGATGAGGTCGGCCCGGCGGTTGCCGATGTATTTCACCTGTTCCAGCCAGGTGGATTCGAAGGATTCGTAGTTGAAGCGGTAGGCCTGGGGGACGTACTCCTGCATCCAGCCGGCCTTGCTCCAGCGGGGCCAGTCGCAGGCGTAGTGTTCCAGCGACCAGTCGTAGATCGCCGGGCTGATGGAGACGAGGATGTCGGGGTTGGCGGCCTTGCAGGCGTCGTAGAACACCTTGGCGAATTCGGTGACTTTGTCGGCCCGCCACTGGACCCAGGCGGGGTCTTTCTCGTCCTTGGGCGGGGCTTTGCCGTTGTGCTCGCGCTGGTAGACCTCCACGGTGTAGGGGTCGTAGCCCATGGACGTGGGCCAGGCGATGCGGTCGTCGAGTTGGACGCCGTCGAGATCGTATTGTTCGATGGCTTCGACGACGATGTCGAGGATGAGTTGTCGGGACTCGGGACGGAGGGGGTTCATCCACACGAAGGGGTTCTGCGACGAGACGAGTTCGCCGTCTTTGGTGGTGGTCATCCACTCGGGGTACTGCTTGCGGAGTTCGTTGTGGGTGTCCTGGTAGGCGGCCATGAAGCCGTATTCGAACCAGGCGATGTAGATGAGCCCCTCGCGGTGGGCGGCGTTGAGGGTTTCTTCGACGAGGTCGCGTTGGAGTTCGGAGGGGGCGTCGTTGATTTTCATGGGGACGCCGATGAGGCGTTCCATGGTTTTGGAGGGGAACTCGGTGTAGCCGTTTTTCCAGCACTCGACGTAGACGGTGTTGAGGCCGATGTCGCGGAGGCGCTTCATCGTTTCGGCGGTGTGGGTGGGGTTGGCGATGGCGTCGTTGGCGGTGGTGGTGAGCCAGGTGCCGCGGACTTCAGTTTGGGGTTGGGGTTGCGCGGTGGCGGGCATGGCGAGCAGCAGCAAGAGCAAGTGCCACGGATGGACACGGATGAACGCGGATGCGGAGCGAAGCAGGCGGTGGTGGCGGTGCATGGTTGGCCTTGGGTGCGTGGTGTCGTTATTGGTTTGAATCAACAGCGTCGTTGCGGTGGTGCAAGGCTTCGGGATTTCATCGGTGTGCATTCGTGTTCATCCGTGGCTTCCTGCTTCGGCCCCGCAAGCCCAGCGTGACGAGGCCAAGACCCATCGCCGGCTCTGGCAGGGCGTGGAGGGTGTGGGTGATCGCGGCGAAGTCGGCGGGGCTCAGGTCGGCGGCGCGGGCGTGTTGCAGGAAGGCCATGGCGTCGGCGAAGTCGATCGTGCCGTTGAGATCGAGGTCGCCGGAGGTCCAGCCGCGGATGCCGGCGAGGGGGGCAACGGTTTGGCCGTAGGCGGCGACGAGGGCGGCGGCGTCGTCGAGGTCCAGGTCGCCGTCGAAGTCCAGGTCACCCGGGACGGTGTCGGCCATCAGCGCGAAGGCCGCGAGATCGCTCGTGTCGAACACGCCGTCGCCGTTGAGATCGGCGTCGGCCTGGCCATCGATCAGGGCAGCGTAGAACGCATCGGCGTCGAGCGCCGCGAGGAGGCCGTCGTCGTTGATGTCGAACGCGAGCGGTCGGCGGTCGGCGAGCAGTTCGAGTTGCCCCAGCGCCGCGGCGGCGGTGAGGGTGTGCTGGCCGGGGCGGAGATAGATCGTGTCGAGCGTCTTCCACTGGCCTTGCGCGAACACGGGGGCGACGACGCGGTACATGCCTTCGTTGGTGACGGTGACGTTCCAGGCGTTGGCGGTGAGCGGGTCGGCGGCGGCGACGACGGGGTCGGGTCGCTGGCCGGGTTCCAGGCGGGGGTTGGGCGTCCACCCGCCCGACGCGTCGTAGAACGCTTCGAGCTGCGCCGCGAAGTCCACGACGTTGTCGCTGTACCAGATCGAATGGCCGGCCAGTTCGCCGTTGGCGGCGTTGCGGGTCGCCTGGATCATGCCCAGCACGTCGTTCAGCGGCGTGTCGCTGCCCGAGCCGTTGAAGCGCAGGCCCATGACGGCGAGGTCTTCGCGGTTGGTGCTGGTGAACGGCGAGACGTTGGACGGCAGCGACGCATTGAAGCTGGACAGCGACGAGCGGTAGACCTGCGGCACGACCTCGTCGAAGTAGCCCTGTTGCACCCACTTGGGCCAGTCGGCGGTGAGGTTCTGCTGCGAGAAGCCGTTGACCGACGGGGCCAGGCCGATCCACACGTCGGGATCGACGGCGCGGACGGCGGAGTGCAGTTCGGCGACGAAGGCGTCGAGGGCTTCGTTGCGGACGATGCCCAGCCAGTTGTTGTAGGTGGACGAGCCGACGGGCACGTTGAAGCCGGCCCGCTGGTTGACGATGGCGCGGGTGGTGCTGTCGTAGCCGAGGGTGGTGGGCCAGGCGAGTCGGTCGTCGAACTGGATGCCGTCGAGGTCGTACTGGGTGACGGCTTCGACGACGACGTCGATGAGCAGTTGCCGGACTTCGGGGACGGCGGGGTTCATCCACTGGAAGCTGGTCTGGCTGTTGGTGAACTGGCCGTTCTGATCTTTGAGCAGCCAGCCGCGTTGGTTGGCGGCGTTGGCGAGGGGTCCGGAGGCGAAGGTGGTGTTGGCCCCGGCGAAGGAGGCGGCGAAGCCGTACTCGAACCAGGCGACGGCGGCCATGTTGTTTCGGTGGGCCTGGATGACGGTTTCGTCGATCAGGTCGCGGACCGGGCCGAGGTTGGGGTGTCGGTTCCAGCCGGTGAAGGCCTGGAGGGTGGCGGAGGGGAATTGGGAGTAGCCGGCCTTGAGGGCTTCGATGTAGGCGGTGTTGAGGCCGGTGTCGCGGAGGGTGTTGAAGACGGATTCGGTGTTGGCACCGGTGCGGATGTGATCGACGCCGGTGGTGGTCAGCCAGGTGCCGCGGACCTCGGGCGTGGCTTGGGCTTGGGCGGCGGCGGGGCCGGCGAGGCAGCAGAGCAGGAGGAACCACGGATGGACACGGATGAACATGGGTAAAGCTTTGATGGTGAGGGTTTTGCGTCAGGCTCGGGAGGGAGGCTGGTTCAATCCCCCCGGGGGGGGTGGGCCGGCGGGGTTGCTCGTCTGGATTCGTACGCAGCCGCGTGTGGATTCGGTCGATTTGATTTCCGCTTTGACGGAGCAGCGTTATAGTACCTTCATGGGAAGTATTCGCCTAGGTCTTATAGGGTGCGGTGGAATTGCCAATGCTCACGCGGGGGCGGCGTCCGCGTTGCCGTCGGTGCAGATCACGGCGGTGGTGGACCCGGTGGAGGCGTCGCGGCGGGCGTTTGCCGAGAAAACCGGGGCCCGGGCGTTCTCTTCTATAGATACGCTTCTTTCAGCGCGGGCGGCGGGGACGCTGGGGCTGGATGCGGTGGTGCTCTGTGTGCCGCCGTCGGGCCGGATTCCGCTGGTCGAGGCGGCGCTCAACGCCGGGCTGGCGGTTCTGGCGGAAAAGCCGCTGGCGCACACGGTTTCGGAGGCGTCGGCCCTGGTTGCGCTGGCGGAGGGGCATGCCGAGCGGCTCACGGCCGTGGCGTATTGCCACCGCTTCACCCCGGCGCTCGTGGAGATGAAGCGGCTGCTCCACGCGGGCAAAGTCGGCACGCCGGTGCGCTTTGAGAACCACTTCGCGTGCTGGCACCCGACGCTGGTGGGCAAGTGGATGTCGGACCCGACGGTGTCCGGCGGCGGATCGCTGGTGGACACGGGCTGTCACAGTCTGGACCTGCTGGGCTTTTTGGTCGGCGGGATCGACCGCGTTGCGGTTCGGGCGACGAGCCTGCACCACGGCTGGGACGGCCGGGGCGACACGAACGCGACGATGCTGGTGGACGCCCGCCTCGGCGACGCGCGTTTCGCGGGCATCATCAACTCGGGCTGGTGCGAAGCGGATCGCTTCACCGTGTCGATCACGGGCACGCACGGCACGCTGGCGTACGACTTCATCGAACACCCCGAGGTGCTGCGCTTCACGCCCAGCCACGCCGAGGGCGGTCAACCTGAAGCCATCACGGTCGAGAACCACGACGTGCGGTTTACCAGGCAGCTCGCCGCTTT
>CAZIXN010000219.1:0-4503 GCA_964543215.1 uncultured Phycisphaera sp. | reverse complement strand
CTGGAACAGTTCCAGGGCGATGCGTTTGGGCAGGCCGCACTGGTGCAGCTTCAGCGTCGGGCCGACCACGATCACCGACCGCGCCGAGTAGTCCACGCGCTTGCCCAGCAGGTTTTCGCGGAACCGGCCCTGCTTGCCCTTGATCATGTCGGTCAGGGATTTGAGCGGACGGTTCGACGAGCCCAGCACCGGACGGCGGCATCGGCCGTTATCGAACAGCGCATCGACCGACTGCTGGAGCATGCGTTTTTCGTTGCGGATGATGACCTCGGGGGCGTTGAGGTCCATCAGCTTCTTGAGCCGGTTGTTGCGGTTGATGATCCGGCGGTACAGGTCGTTGAGGTCGGACGTCGCGAAGTTGCCTGAGTCCAGCAGCACGAGCGGACGCAGGTCCGGCGGGATCACGGGCGTGACGTCCATGACCATCCACGACGGATCGTTCTCGGATTGGCGGAGCTGTTCGACGATCCGCAGCCGCTTGGAGAGGTCCTTGGTTTTCTGCTTGCTCTTGGTGGCGGCGAGGTCGGCGCGGATTTCGTCGGCGGTCTGGTGCAGGTCGAGGTTGTGCAGCAGTTCCTTGATCGCCTCGGCCCCCATCATCGCGGTGAAACCGCTGCCGTACTCGGCGACGGCCTGACGGTATTCGTCTTCGGTGATGACCTGCCGTTCCTTGAGCGGCGTGTCGCCGGGGTCGGTCACGACGTAGTCCTGGAAGTACACGACCTTTTCGAGGTCGCTGGTCTTCATGCCCAGCAGGTTGCCAAGGTGGGACGGGATGGCTTTGAAGAACCAGATGTGCACGATGGGCGCCGCGAGGTTGATGTGGCCCATGCGCTTGCGGCGGACGCGCGAGTGGGTGACCTTGACGCCGCAGCGGTCACAGATGATGCCCTTGAACTTGGTGCCCTTGTATTTGCCGCAGGCGCATTCGTAGTCGCGCTCGGGGCCGAAGATCCGTTCGCAGAACAGGCCGTCCTTCTCGGGCCGGTAGGTGCGGTAGTTGATGGTCTCCGGCTTTTTCACTTCGCCGAACGACCACGAGCGGATGTCGTTGGGCGAGGCGAGGTTGATCTTGACGGAGGCGTAGTCGTTGACGCGGTCGTAGAGCTGTTCGGCCATGGTGGGAGCTCCGAAGCGCCGATGCGGCGCGGGTGGGGTGCAGGGGGAAAGGGCGAAAGTGGCTGGGTCGCTTGAGCGACCAGGCCGAGCGGCAAAAATCGAAAAATCAGAGGAACGACCCGGAGCCGGCCTGATCGTTCTTCTCCATCGTGATGTTCAGGCCCAGGCCCTTGATCTCGTTGCAGAGCACGTCGAACGCGACGGGCATGCCGGCTTCGAGGGTGTTGGTGCCCTTGACCATGCTTTCGTAAATCTTGGTGCGTCCTTCGACGTCGTCGGATTTCACGGTGAGCAGTTCCTGGAGGATGTACGCCGCGCCGTAGGCCTCGAGCGCCCAGACTTCCATCTCGCCGAAGCGCTGCCCGCCGGTGCGGGCCTTACCGCCGAGCGGTTGCTGGGTGATGAGCGAGTACGGCCCGGTGGCACGGGCGTGGATCTTGTCGTCGACCAGGTGGTGCAGCTTGATGATGTACATGAAGCCGACGGTGGTCTTGAGGTCGAACGGTTCGCCGGTGCGGCCATCGTAAAGCTGGATCTTGCCCGACAGCGGCATGTGCGCGAGCAGCTCGTGCGGCTCGTGGGCGCCCTTGGTTTCGTCGAGCCGCTGCGTGACGTAGTCGTTGGCGGCCTCGATGGCTTCGAAGACTTCTTTTTCGGTGGCGCCGTCGAACACGGGCGTGATGGCCTGGAAGCCCAGCACGCGAGCGGCCCAGCCCAGGTGCGTTTCGAGGATCTGCCCGACGTTCATGCGCTTGCCGATGCCCAGCGGGTTGAGCAGGATGTCCACCGGCGTGCCGTCTTCGAGGAACGGCATGTCCTCGATCGGCACGATGCGCGAGATGACGCCCTTGTTGCCGTGCCGGCCGGCCATCTTGTCGCCGACCGAGAGCGGGCGCTTGGTCGCCAGGTAGACCTTGACCATTTCCAGCACGCCGGAGGCGAGTTCGTCGCCACGCTTCATGTGGCCCAGGCGACGCTGCTTCTCGGTTTCGACCGCTTCGATGCGCGGCCAGAACTGCTTATGCAACTGCTCGGCGAGCTCGCGGACTTCCTTGTTGCCCTTGATCCACTTCATGTCGAAGTCGTTGATCTGTTCCATCACGACTTCGGTGATGTCGGACTGGGCGACCTTCTGCCGCGTGGACGGGTCCACCATCTCGGTGCCCGTCACTTCGTTGACCTGCTGGACGAACTGGCGGAACAGGTCGACCGCGCGGTCGTCCATCTCCTGCTCATAGGCCCGCATCTGGGCCTTGAGTTCTTTCTTCTGCTCGTCCTTGAGGTGCATGCGGCGCGAGAAGCGCTTGGCCCCGATGACGATGCCTTCGGTGCCGGCGGGCACTTCGAGCGAGTCGTTCTTCACGTCTTCGCCGGCCCGGCCGAAGATCGCGTGAAGCAGCTTTTCTTCGGGCGTGAGTTCGGACTTGGACTTGGGGCTGACCTTGCCGACGAGGATGTCGCCGGGGCGGACGTAGCTGCCGATGTTGATGACGCCCGTCTCGTCGAGCATCGAGAGCATCTTCTCGGAGACGTTGGGGATGTCGCGGGTGAACTCTTCCCGGCCGAGCTTGGTCTCGCGGATTTCCACGTCGAACTCGTCGATGTGGATCGAGGTGAAGACGTCTTCCTTGACAAGTCGTTCGCTGATGACGATGGCGTCTTCGAAGTTGTAGCCGTCGAAGGTGTTGAAGGCGACGAGGCAGTTCTTGCCCAGCGCCAGTTCGCCCTGCCAGGTCGCGGCGCCGTCGGCGATGATCTGGTCTTCCTTGACGCGTTCGCCGAGCGTGACGATGGGCTTCTGGTTCTGGCAGGTGCGTTCGTTGAGGCCGCGGAACTTTTCGAGCATGTACTCATCGGCGTTGTCCACGACGATGCGCTGGGCGTCGACGTAGGTCACCATGCCGCCGCGCTTGGCGCGGACGACCATGCCGGAGTATTTCGGGACTTCCTTTTCCATGCCCGTGCCCACGCACGGCGGATCGACCTTGATCAGCGGCACGGCCTGGCGCTGCATGTTCGAGCCCATGAGCGCGCGGTTGGCGTCGTCGTGCTCGAGGAACGGGATCATGGCCGCCGACACGCCGACGATCTGCTTGGGGCTGATGTCGATGTAGTCGATCTGGCCGGAGGGCACGGACGACAAGTCGCCGTCGACGCGGGCCAGCAGGTTGCCGTCTTTGACCTTGCCGTTTTCGTCGATGGAGTCGGTGGGGCCGAGCGTGACCTTCATTTCCTCGTCGGCGCGGAGATACTCGATGCCCTTCTTGCCTTCGACGACCTTGCCGTTTTCGACCTTGCGGTACGGGGTCTGAAGGAAGCCGTACTCGTCGATCTGGGAGAAGATGCCCAGCGACGCGATGAGGCCGATGTTCGTGCCTTCAGGCGTTTCGATGGGGCAGATTCGGCCGTAGTGCGAGATGTGCACGTCGCGGACTTCGAAGCCGGCACGCTTGCGGTTCAGGCCGCCCGGACCCAGCGCGGAGAGTCGGCGTTCGTGCGTGAGCTGCGAGAGCGGGTTGGTCTGGTCGACGACCTGCGACAGTTCGCCGCGGCCGAAGAAGTGGTCGATCGCGCTGCTGATGGACTTGCTGTTGACCAGGTCGGCGACCTTGGACAGTTCGTCGGGGTCCTTATTGGTCATGCGCTCCTGCACGGTGCGGCGCAGCTTGAGGAAGCCCTTGCGGAGTTCCTCGACGGCGAGCTCGTCGAGCGTGCGGAGGCGGCGGTTGCCCAGGTGGTCGATGTCGTCGATGTGGGCCTTGTTGCGGTTGCTGCGGAGGTCCAGCAGGTAGTTGATGACCGCGAGGAAGTCTTCGGCGGTGATCCGCATGACGTTTTCGCCGTGCTGGATTTCCTCGAACTTGCGGTTGATGCGGAACCGGCCGACCTTACCCAGGCGGTAGCGGTTTTCGTCGTAAAACTTTTCTTCGAACAGCGCGCGGGCCTTTTCGACCTGCGGCGGGTTGCCGGGGCGGAGACGGGCGTACAGCGCGAGCAGTGCGGCCTCGTGCTCGGTGACCTGCATGTCTTCGGGCAGGTTGGTCTGCTTTTCGTCGGCGATGGTGTTGAGGATGAGTTCGTCGCCGGCACCTTCGATGACGTCGATGGTTTTGAGGGCCGAGCCGAGGATGTCGTCGAGCTTGTCGCCGACCTGCGCGCCGACGGGAAGGAGTTCTTCGCCGGTGTCGGTATCGACGACCGAGGCGGCGACGAAGTGGTCGGGCGTGAGGTCTTTGACCTTGATCGTCTGAACGTCGTAGAACGTGCGGATCAGGGTTTCGGTGGTCGAGAAGTCGGCGTTGAGCGCCCGCAGGAAGGTGGTCGCGGGGATCTTGGTGGACTGGTCGATGCGCATCTGGAGGACGTCCTTCTTGGACACCTCCA
>CAZIXN010000218.1:0-4511 GCA_964543215.1 uncultured Phycisphaera sp. | reverse complement strand
CGGTGGGTTGGCGGCGACGGGCGGGGCGGTATTGGTGTTGGGCGTGCTTTGGCGGGTGAGCAAGGCGTGGGGCAAGGGGCGGGGCAAGGGCGATGTGGTGAATCGGCGGCGGGCGTCGCCGCGCGCTGCAACGGCAGACGAAACAGCAGACGACGATCACGTCGAGCTGCCCGAGGAGGCGGACGCGGCGCTGGCGGTGTTGGCGGAGAAGCGCGGGTCCAGCCGCGATGCAAGCGCAAGCGATGGAGGTTGATGGACGCGGCGGTGGTTTAGACTCGTCCGATGGGCACGGTGAACCTGAGCTTGCCGGGGCATGCGTACGACATCCGCGTGGAATGCGGGGCGCTCGCGCGGCTGGGGGCGCTGATCCGTGAGGCCGTGCCCAGCGTCAAGGATGGCGGGCGGGCGGCGCTGATCACCGATGAAGGCGTCGAGCCGCACCACGGCCGGGCGGTGGCTTCGGCGATGCAAGCGCAAGGCCTGGACACGCAGGTCCACGTCATCCCCGTCAGCGAGAAGAAGAAAACGCTCGGCACGGTGCATTCGCTCTACAGCCTGCTGCTGGACAGCAGACTCGAACGCGGCCACCCGATCGTCAGCCTCGGCGGCGGCATCTGCGGCGACGTCACCGGCTTCGTCGCCGCGACGTACCTGCGCGGCGTGCCGTTTGTGCAGTGTCCCACGACGCTGCTGGCGATGGTCGATGCGTCCGTCGGCGGGAAGACCGGCGTGAACATGCCGCAGGGCAAGAACCTCATCGGAAGCTTCTGGCAGCCCGATCTGGTGGTCGCGGATGTGGGTGTGCTCAGCACGTTGCCGCCGCGTGAATTGCGGTGTGGGCTGGCGGAGTGTTTGAAGCACGGCGCGATCCGCGACGCGGCGCTGTTCGACTGGATCGTCAGCAAGGCCGACCGCATCGCCGAGCTGGACCGCGCGACGCTGACCGAGCTGGTCGAGCGCAACGTGCGGATCAAGGCCGACGTCGTGATGGCCGACGAACGCGAGGCCGGCGAGCGGGCGCACCTGAACTTCGGCCACACCTTCGCCCACGCGATCGAAGCCACCGCGCAGTTCGGCGACAAGTACAAGCACGGCGAGGCGGTGAGCCTGGGCATGGTCGCCGCCGCCACGCTCGCGGCGGATGCCGGCCTCTGCGACGCTTCGGTCCCGAAGCGCATCGCACAGGCCGTGGAAGCCGTCGGCCTGCCCGCCGCCGGCACGCTGGCACCCATGCCGATCCTGCTCAAGGCCATGGGCCACGACAAAAAAGTCCAGGGCGGCAAAATCCGCCTCGTGCTGCCCACGGCCATCGGCGCGGTCACGATCCGCGACGATCAGCCCGCCGAACGCATCGCCGCCGCCTGGGACGCGATCCGCGCGTGAAGCTGGGATATCAATCGCTTTTTCGCCGGCGTGGGATAGACTTCGGAGGTCGTTTTTCATCTCCGGCCACGGATTTCACGCCCGCCGCGATGCGTCTTGAGGAGTTTCAGATGATCAAGCGGTGCGGTGGTTTGTTTTCAGGTGTCGGCAACCGCAAACTCCGCGTGACCCGGTCGGCCGTCGGCGCGGCGGTATCGATGCTGCTCGCCGGCCCCGCGCTCGCGCTGGGTGCCATCGAGGCCGGCGTCAACCCGAACCATCTCACCCACACCACCGCCCACGCCGGCTGCTTCAGCTGCGCCGTCCACGGCCCGGCCGACGCCACCGAAGGCTCGGCCGGCTTCGCCGACTTCCAGATCGCCACCCGCTGGAACGCCACCGCCCAGGAACCCATCGGCTTCCGCCCGCTGGGCACACCCGTCCGCCTCACCTGGGGCTTCGCACGCGAAGGCTCGACCATCAACTCCACCCGGGCCGGGGAAGCCACCGGCCCCAGCTCGCTCGTCGCCTTCCTCGACGGCATCCGCGACCCCGCCTCCACCGGCGGCACCGACCTCACCCAACGCGCCTGGTTCAACCTCTTCGCCGACTCCTTCGCGCGCATCGAGGAACTCAGCGGCGTGTCCTACGTCTACGAACCCAACGACGACGGCGCCACCATCTCCGGAGCCGTCAATGCCGGAACCGTCGGCATCCTGGGCACCCGCGCCGACGTCCGCATCGCCGGCCACGCCATCGACGGCCAGTCCGGATCCAACACCCTCGCCTACAACTACTTTCCCGCCGGCGGCGACATGGTGCTCGACACCGACAACGTCAATCTCTACAGCAGCACCTTCTTCAACAGCCTGCAGTTCCGCCAGGTCGTCATGCACGAAGCCCTGCACGGCCTGGGCCTCAGCCACGTCGAGTCCAACAACTCCAACCAACTGATGGAGCCGTTCCTCAGCATCGCTTTCGACGGGCCCCAGTTCGACGACATCCTCGGCCTGCACCGAAACTACGGCGACGCTCGCGAAAAAAACGGCGGCAACGACACCCTCGCCACCGCCGACTTCCTCGGTAGTTTCCTCAACGGCGACGACTTCGCCCTGGGCACCGACGCGGGCAACACCTCCGTCGTCACGCCCGGCATGACCGACTTCGTCAGCATCGACGACGACAGCGACCGCGACGTCTTCCGCTTCACCGTCACCCAACCCACCCTCACCCTCACCGCCACCCTCACGCCACGCGGACCGACCTACAACCAGGCCCCGCAAACCGACCCGGCCACCGCGCAGACGCCGCTGATCACCTCCGCCCTGAGCGACCTGGTCCTCGAACTCCTCGACGCCGGCGGCAACGTCATCATCGTCGCCGACCAGACCGTCGCCGGCGGCACCGAGTCCATCGCCTCGGCCGTGATCACCGCCGGCGACTGGTTCCTCCGCGTCACCGGCAAGAACAACGCCGTCCAGATGTACTCGCTGGGCCTGCTGTTCGTCCCCGAGCCCGCCACCGCACTGATGCTCCTGCTCTGGCCCGCAGCCGCAGGCCGACGGCCCACGCGTGACCGCCCAACGCACCGGCGTCTCTAAACTGTGGCCGTGAGCCACGCCCCCGCACCACGAACCGCCCCCGTCCCGGCTCCACGTTTCCGCGCCCGGCCCCGCCATCGCGCCGGCGAGCTCCGCCTCGAACTCATGCCGCTGCTGGACGTCGTGTTCCTCCTGCTCACCTTCTTCATCTACGCCATGGCCGTCATGGTCCGCGTCGAAGCCCTCGAAGTCGGCCTCGCGCCCGTCGCCGGCGGCAACGGACCCGGCGACGCCGTCCAACACGTCCTGCGCATCGAACCCGCCGGCGAACTGACCTACAACGAACAGCCGCTCGACGCCGCCGCCCTCGACGCCCTGCTCCGCGAACTCGCCCTCGATCCAAGCCAGCCCCGACTCTTCGTCGCCCTCACCGACCCCAACGACAACGACGCCCCCGCCGCCCCCGCCGCCCCCGCCGTCGACCGCGGCGTCGTCATGTGGCAGGTCCTTCAGGCCATCGAAGCCGCCGGCCTGCGCAACGTCGCCATCGTCGGCCGACCCGGCTCGTGATCCTCATGCCACGGCCAAGCATGCCCCGCTCCCCCAAAAACCGCGACCCGCTCACGCCCCGACTCGCCGTCGCGGCGCTGGTCGCGCTGGGCCTGCACGCCCTGGGCCTGCCCGTCGCAACCGGCTGGATCGACGGAAACCGGCACGACGAAAAACCCGGAAAAACAAGCACGCCACCCCCCGGCAAATCACCCGCCGAATCACGCAGCGATCCGCCCCAGGACACCACGCCCGCCGCCGACCTCACGCCCAGCCAACCAAAGGTCCCCACCCGGCTCGCGCTGGGCAGCACCACCCCGCTGCGCTTCACCGTCACCAACGTCGGCGAAACCGACGCCACCCTGCGCACACCCACCAACCCCGCCGCGCCCTGGTGGACCGACGCCGTCTACCTCTCCGCCGACGCAGCGCTCGACGACAACGACACCCGCCTGGCCACCTCCGATGCGCTGCCACGCTTGTCGCGCTACGGCAGCTACGAGGCATCCTTCGAGGTCACGCTCTCTCACGATGCTCCCGTCGGCCGGGCGTACCTCCTGCTCGTCACCGACGACACCGACGATGTCGATGAAGCCGGCCGCGAAGCCAACAACGTCCTGCCCGTCGCGGTCGATCTCCGACCCGCCGACGAAGCCCCCCCCCAGCCCGTACTCGGCGAGGCCAACGCCGCGCCGCGCATCACCGTCGCCTGGATTTCCCACGACGCCTTCGAGCAACTCCGCGCCGGGCCCACGCCGTCCCAAACCATCCAGCCCGCGATCCAGCGCGACGCCGCCGCCGTGCCCGACGCTCCCCTGCGCGCCGGGCAGGCCGCGCCCCCGCCCCCGCCCCCACCCGCCGACGCCACCGCACCTTCGCAGCCCGCCGAAACCACCGCGCCGCCGCCGCCCGAACTCGCCGCCGTCGAAGCATCGCCGCCCGACACCGATCTTGTGGAAGCCCCCGCACTCGACGCCGAACCCATGCTCGCCGACGCCGCCGAAGCGTCCGAATAACCGGAAATCCCAGCGGCCCAGACCCCGCCGCCGCCCGCCCCGC
>CAZIXN010000217.1:0-4512 GCA_964543215.1 uncultured Phycisphaera sp. | reverse complement strand
CGTCGATGCGGACGCTGGCTATGGTGTTGGAGAGTCGTCTTGCCACGTCGGTCACGGACGAAACCGGTTTGGCGGGTGATTTCGATTTTTCGTTCGATGTGCCCGAGGCGTTTGGTTTGCCGGGGGTCGAACGGCATGGGGTGGACGCGAGGATCGATACGTATGCCGAGGCGTTGCGGCGGGGCCTGGGGATCGCGCTGGTGGAGGTGCCGGGCGGGCGGGTGGTGCGGACGCTGACGCTGCGGCAGGAACCGGCGGCGGGCTGCGGCGATGCGGGCCAATGATTTTGCGGGGGCCGGGGGACGTAAACTCGGCGGCGATGCGGGATGCGGTTGCCATCTGGTTGAGAGCGGCGGCGCTGGTTGTGGTGTGGTTGTGCTGCGCGTCGAGTGGTTCGGCGTCTGCGGCGGTGGCGGGGGGTGGGGAGGGGTTTTCGGGTTGGCTGTGGTGGATTCGGCCGGAGGTGGGGGACGAGGCGGTGTGGGTGTCGGTGGCGGCGGTGGACCTGGCGGCGTCGGAGCCGTCGGGCGCGAACGCGGCGGCGGAGTCGTTCTGGTTTGGTCGGCCGGCGGACGACGGGAAGCATCGGTTCCGGCCGGTGCGGAAGTCGGCGGGTCGGGTGATCGAGCAGGCGGTGGGGGCGTCGTTGGACGGGCGGACGTTGTGGGCTTGTTTCCGGGGGGATGCGTCGTCGGGCGGGGCGGTGGTGTCGTGGCGTTTGATGGAGGGCGGGCTGACCGGGCCGGGCGTGGCGCAGGTGGATGGTCCGCGTCTTCCGGTGGGGGGTTCGGCGCGGGCGCTGAGCGTGGTGGACGGCAAGCCGTGGGTGCTTTGGCGTGCGGATCGTGCGGACGCGGCGGCGGCGGTGTGGGAGGCGGCGGCGCAGGCCCGGTTGGCGCGGCCGCTGCCGGCGCTGGATGATGCGACGCTGGATGAGGATCGGCGGTTCGTGCGGGATGCGCTGCTGCTGAAGTTGCCGATCCGTCCGACGCGGGAGAAGGCGGGGTTGCCGGGCACATCGGACACGTCGGGCGACGTGGCGGATTCAGCCGAAGCGGTCGCCGCGCCTGTGGCGGCTGTGGAGGCGGTCGAGCCGGCCGCGGATCGCCGGTCGGGCCGGGATGTGCTGCTGCGGTTGTCGCGGGGCCGTTGGGAGCCGGTGGCGTTGCCGGCGTCCTGGCCGGACGCGGGGGCGGCGCATCTTCTGGCGTTGGGGGACGATCGGCCGGGCCTGCTTGCGGGCGCGGGCGGCGTGTGGACGCTTTGGCGTCCGGTGGAGGAGGGGCCGGCGGAGGGGCCGGCGTCGGACGGGGCGTGGCGGGCGGTGGGTTATGAATTGCCGGCCGCGGATGAGGCGCGGTTTGTTTCGGCGGCGGGGCAGGCGGTGTCGGTGGGTCTTCGGCCGCGCGACGCGGTGTTGGCGGTGCTGCGGGGGCAGGAGGCGATCCGGGTGGGGACGTTGGATCGTCATCCCGCGTTGCTGGTTCCGGCGGATCAGGCGGAGTCGGCGGCGGCGGTGGGCGTGGGGGAGGCGGTGGTGCTGCTGGAGTTGCCGCGGGTGCGGGACCCGCTGGAGGTGGCGGAGCTGGAAGAGATGCCGGCGGGCGTGCTGGGGGCGATGACGCTGGACGGTCAGACGCTTCGGGACGGGCAGGTGTTGCCGATCCAGACCCGGCCGCACGGCGGGCCGCCGCCGAGCCAGACGGTGCTGATGGCGGTGCTGATGGTTTCGACGGTGGTGATGCTGGTGTTCTGGCGGAAGGACCCGGCGGGCCAGTCGTTCCGTTTGCCGGCGGGCAGCGAGGTGGCGCCCTTGAATCGGCGGGCGTTGGCGGGGCTGATCGACCTGGGGGTCGGGCTGGGGGTGGCGTACCTATGGTCGGGGCTTGAGCCGCAGGAGGTGCTGCAGCGCTGGCCGGGCCGGGGCGAGGCGTTGTCGTGGTCGCTGATGGAGCCGGCGGTGGTGGCGATCGCGGCGACGGTCCTGCACACGGCGGTCGGCGAGTCGCTGTTTTCGCGGTCGTTGGGCAAGGCGCTGCTGGGTTTGCGGGTGGTGATGCAGGACGGCCGGGATGCGCGGGGGTGGCGTCCGCTGGTGCGTTGTCTGCTGAAAACGCTGGATCTGGTGGCGTATCTGCTGCTGATTCTGCTGATCGTCAGCCCGCTGCGGCAGCGTTTGGGGGATGTGGTGGCGGGGACGGCGGTGGTGTCGCGGAAGCCGCCGGCGGCGGACGATTTTTCGGCGTGAGTGGGGGGCTTGTTCGGCGGATTTTGCTTGCAATTTCTTGCCTCGGGGGGCTTTGGTCGATAGGATTTACAGGTTGCCCCCGTTGCCGCGTCGCCCCCGTTCGTTGCGGAGGCTCGCGGCATTGACGTCTCAGGAGACACGCCCATCGCCCGCCGAGGATTCCGCCCGCCGCCCCGTGAATCGGGGAAACGCCTTCGCACCAACGACCAGATCCGGCTGTCGCCGATCCGTCTGATCGATGAGGAAGACAACCAACTCGGACTCGTCGATGTCGACGAAGCCAAGGCCAAAGCCCGCGCTGCCGGGCTCGATCTTGTCGAGGTCTCGCCCGGTGCCAAGCCGCCGGTGTGCAAGATCATGGACTACGGCAAGTGGAAGTACGCCCAGCAGAAGAAGGAGCAGAAGGCCAAGTCCCACGCCAAGAAGTCTGAACTCAAGGGCATGCGCCTTCGCCCCAACATCGATGACCACGACCTGGACCTCAAGGTCAAGAAGGCCCGCGAGTTCCTCGAGGATGGCGACAAGGTGCAGTTCGTGATGCTGTTCCGTGGTCGGCAGATGGCCCACAAGGACCTGGCCCGCGACACGATGCTGGGCGTGTTCGCCAAGCTCGAAGACTGCAGCAAGATCGAGCAGGCCCCCAAGATGGCCGGCCGACGCATGACCATGATGCTCGTTCCGGACCGCAAGAAGGCCGGCGACGACAAGAAGAAGCCCGAGGCCAGCGGCGAAGCGCCAAAGCCCAGTGCCCCCCGGCCGGCACCCCCGGCCGCCGCGCGAAAGCCCGAGCCCGAGCCCGAACCCCAAGCCGCTTCACAAGGCTGAGCCCCCGCCAAGCCCGACCCAACCGAATCTCCCAAAGCCCGCGTTCCTTCAACGCGGGCTTCTTTACTTCATTTTCCGTGGTTTTTCATCGCTTTGCGGCTAGTCTTCGCGCTCGTGCCGCGCGCTGTGCCCAGTCTGGACCTCCAACTCCGCCCCGGGCAAGCGCTCGGGCCGAGGTATGACGTGGAAGCCCACCTGGGACGCGGGGCCGAGGGCGAGGTCTACCACGTCGTCGAGACCGCCACCGGTATCCCGCGCGCCGCCAAGCTCACCCCCGCCGACGCCCGCAACCCCAAGTCGCCCGCCCGCATCGCGCGGAAGCTCGAGATGCTCCGCGAGTGCCCGATCGTGCTGCAGTACCACCACGCCGAGCACCTCACGCTGCGCAAACGCAAAGTCATCGCGCTGTTCTCGGAGCTGTGTCCCGGCCAGCCGCTGCAACGCTATATCGAACAGCACCGCGGCCATCGCCTCCCGCCGTACGTCGCGCTGCACGTCTTCTACCGCCTGGTCGTCGGCCTCGAACAGGTCCACGAGGCCGGCGAGTACCACAGCGATGTGCACACCGAAAACATCCTCGTCGAGCCGCGCGGCGTGGGCTTCCGCATGAAGCTCATCGACTTCTACGACTGGGGCAAAGCCACCAAAAAGAAACAGCAACAGGACATCCTCCAAGCGGTCCGCGTCTTCCACGACATGCTCGGCGGACGGACGCACTACGCCAAGCTGCCCGCGTGGGCGAAATACTTCTGTGCCGGGCTTCAGGACAAGCGCCTGCTCCAACGCTTCCCGACGATGACCACGCTGCGCCGCGACCTGGAAACGTTCGACTGGGAGCAGTAGCGGCCGCCCCGCGAAGTGTTTCACATCCCCCGCGACGCTCGGCGTTGCTTGGACACCGCTACGCCGCCCCGATTCTCCAGCGACGCAGCGCGTCACGGCTATCGGGAAAGCAGACACGCCTCACTCCACCGGCGTGCTGGCCGGTGGGCGCGGCGCGTCGCCGGCCAGGTACGCACGGATCACCTTGCCCTGACTCTTCTCGACCTCGTTGACCCAGAACACCGGCTCATCGCCGACGATCTGCCGCGCGAGCGACCGCTCGCGCAGGATGGTCGCGCTGCCCACGCCGACCGCCAGCAGCAGCGCCGCGACCGTGACCACCGGGCTGATGGAGCGCAGCAGCGAGGCGGCGAAAACCTGATGCTCGCTCGGCCGATGCGCCAACCAGCACAGGCCTACCAGCACGCCCGCCAGCATCGACATCACGCCGATGACCAGCAGGAACGCCTCGTGGTCGGCCGGGTGCGCGAGGAGCAGCACCGCGCCGCCCATCGGCAAGCCGAGCATCCCCGCCGCCGCGACGCTCCAGAGCAGCACGCGCCGCAGGTCGCCGCGCTGCCACGCCAGGCCGCGCGCCCAGACGATCTGCCGCGCGA
>CAZIXN010000216.1:0-4513 GCA_964543215.1 uncultured Phycisphaera sp. | reverse complement strand
CCGACACCACCGCCCGCTTGCCCGGCAGGTCCACCGCGACCCCCGCCACCCCCGGCACCGCCCGCAGCGCCCCCTCCACGCTGCCCGCGCAGTGCGAACACGTCATCCCCTCCACCGGCAGCTCCACACGCTCCTCGCTCGACATCGCTTGGTCCTCCTTAAGTGCTCCAAGGCCATCCTTCCGGGGGCGGGGCCGGGGGGCCCACCAGCCGCGTCGCGTCCCCCAGCCCACCACCATCAACGCCAGCAGCGCCGCCGCCCACGCGTGATCCACCCAGCTCAGCCCGTGCTCGTGCAGGTGCATCGCGTCGGCCGGCAACCGCAGATCCAAACCCCATCCCGCCACCGCCGCATTCAGCCCGTACCCCGACGCGATCGCCGTCACCAGCACCGCCGTCACGTACGCCGCCGTGGTCCGCTTCCCCAGCGCCGCGCCCACCACCGAAATCGTCGCCGCGTTTGTCGCCGGCCCGGCCACCAGAAACGCCAGCGCCGCCCCCGGCGACGCGCCCACCGCCATCAGCGCCACCGCGATCGGGATCGACCCCGTCGAACACACGTAAATCGGAATCCCGATCAGCACCGCAAACACCACGCCCCACGCCCCGCCGAACCACGCATCGAGCGCATCGCCCGACAACAGCGACGTCAGCACCGCCGCCAACAACAACCCCACAAACAGCGACCCCACCAGATCCGCCGGCAGCGTCACAAACCCGTACTTCGCCGCCGCCTTGAGCTTGCCCCATACTCCCGGAGGCACGGGCGTCCCGCCCGTGGTCGATCCCGAGGCCGAGTCACAACACGAAGACGCCGCACCACACCCGCCGCCGTCCCGCAGTTTCTGATTTTCCCGCTTTTCCGCCTTTTCCCCCTTTTCCCGATTTTCATCAAAGTCCACCAGCCACCCGCCCAGCACCCCGCTCACCAGCGCCACCGCCGGCCGCACCACCGCGAACACCGGCCCCATCAGCGCGTACGTCGCAAAAATCGAGTCCACCCCCGTCTGCGGCGTCGAAATCAGAAACGACGCACTCGCCCCCTTGCTCGCCCCCTGACGATGCAGCGACGTCCCCACCGGAATCACCCCGCAAGAACACAACGGCAACGGCACCCCCATCAACGACGCCTTGACGACGGCCCACTTCCCCCGACCATCCTCCGCCGAGAGATGCCGCGCCACCCACGCCGGCTTCACGTACACCCACAACACCCCCGCCAACCCGAACCCCAGCACCAGCCACGGCGACATCTCCGCCAACACCGCCCAGAACCCACGCACCATGTCCATCACAATCGTCACCATCCCCACATCCTAGAACCCCCCGGAAGCCCCCGCCCCCCGGAAGCCCCAGCCCCCGGAAGGAAGAACGCCCCGGAAGCGGTTCCGGGGCTTGAGGAGCTTCCGGGGGGGGCGGGGCCATAAAGCGGCGGCCGGTGGCCGCTGCCGCGTTTGCCAACCCCCAACCGCCTTATCGGCCGTGCGTCGCAGCCGACCGCCGACCGCACGGGACGCGAATTCGAGCGCTCGAATCGGAAGTTCGAGCGCTCCAAAAACTTATTCGAGCGCTCGAATCAAAAGTTCACGCACTCGAAAAAGTTTTTCACGCGCTCGAATCAAAAGTTCACGCGCTCGAAAAACTTATTCGCGTGCTCAAATCGAAAGTTCACGCGCTCGAAAAACTTACTCGCGCGCTCGAATCGAAAGTTCACGCGCTCGAAAAAATTCCACGAGCGGTCGGGACGGTCATTTTGGTCCGTATATCCACCGATCCACCGGCCATATCGGGCCTTGCGGGTCGCGCCGCCGCGGGCAAGCCCGAAACGACGGGAGAACCAATCGTCGGCGGAAGGCCGGGCGCTATCGGGGCACGGGACCGGGGCGGGGCGCGACGTTACGCAAGGCCCGGCAACAAAGCCGCCGCCAGCGGCAGCTGTTCGCGCTGCAAGCATTCTCAATGCACCCGATAACGCGGCATGAGTGAGAGACGTCACCCCAAACACATCACGCTTCGCGTGAGGTTTGCACCCGCGACGATTCACTCTGACGAGCCGCAGCCCCACGGGCTACGCATGCTCCTCGCGTCGCCGCGAGGCTCGCGCAGGCCGTGGGCCTGCGGCTACTGGAGAGAGATATCTGAGTTCAGGGAGCTTCCTCGTGGTAGGTGATTTTCATCGCCGGTGCTTCGGGAATGCCCGGAACTTCAACCTGCATCGATAGAGGCTTTAGCTGACGAACCTCAAGTTCGTCGATGACACGAAGCTCAGCGAAAGGCGGGAGTTTCTTCTCGGCCATCGCTTTCTTGAATGCGTTCAGACGGGCGTATCGGAAGAACGCCGTTAAGTCGGCTTCGGTCTGCTCAACGACGATGTCGTAATCCACCTGCCCCGAGGTAAGGGTAAGTGACGTTTTTGTTTCTGCAATTTCGAATTGCGGGTCAAGCGACCACAGCACGAATGGTCGGATGGCCTTGGGAATTGAGGCTGCGCTGTTGGTGGATCGTTGCTTTGATTCTTCGGCCCAAGCCTCGCATTGTGCGAGGGTCACCCATTGATTGAACCCGTCGTGCCACCAGCTTTGTTTACTTAGGTCAAAGCGTTCGATGACACCATCGACGGTGGTGGTTGCGACGTCTTTTTCGATAACAAGTTTGACCACGGCAAGCGTTTCGCCGTTCGCCTCGAACTCGATAGTGTAATCTTGGGCCAAGCAGATCGAATGAATTAATAGCAGGATGCAAGCGAAGCGTAGGTTGCGAATCATGGATGCATCGTTTCTTAATCGCGAGTTGCTACGTATTGACGCTTGTGCGAGCCGAGCTTGGACATCATCGTCAATTTTGTTCAATCTCGTTCCAACAACCGCTCCACATACCCAATGTCCGTCTTGCTGGAGCGGAAGCCGGGGTCGTTGATGAGGCGGTCGTGGAGGGGGATGGTGGTCTTGGTGGGGGAGATGTAGAACTCGCGCAGGGCGCCGGTCATCGCGTTCAACGCTTCGTCGCGGGTGGGGCGGTGGACGATGAGTTTGCCGATCATCGAGTCGTAGTGCGGCGGGATCTTGTAGCCGGCACAAACGTGGGTATCCAGTCGCACGCCGAAGCCCCCCGGAAGATTCAACTGCTCGATCGTGCCCGCCGCCGGTCTGAAGTTGTGCTCGGGGTCTTCGGCGTTGATGCGGCACTCGACGGCGTGGCCGTTGATCCGGATGTCCTTCTGGCGGAAGGGCAGCTTCTGGCCGGCGGCGACCTGGATGGTGGTCTTGACGATGTCGATGCCGGTGATCATCTCGGTGACGGGGTGCTCGACCTGGACGCGCGTGTTGACCTCCATCAGATAGAATTTTTTAGTTGAGTCCATCAGGAACTCGACCGTGGCCGCGCCCGAGTAGTCGGCGGCTTTCACCAGCCGCGCCGCCGATTTGCAGAGCGCTTCGGCTTCGCTTCTGGAAATCGCGGGGCAGGGGGCTTCTTCGATGAGCTTCTGTTTGCGGCGCTGCATCGTGCAGTCGCGCTCGTAGAGGTGGACGGCGTTGCCGTGTTTGTCGCCGAGCACCTGAACCTCGACGTGTCGGGCCTGGTCGATGAACTTTTCGACGTAGACGGTGGCGTCGCCGAACGCGGCCTTGGCTTCGGACTGGGCCTGCTGCATGCCGTCGCGGAAGGACTTTTCGTCCTTGGCGACGCGCATGCCGCGGCCACCGCCGCCGGCGGCGGCCTTGATCATGACGGGGTAGCCGATGTCCTTGGCGATGCGCAGTCCATCTGCAACCGATTCGATGGCCCCCTTACTTCCGGGGGAGGTGGGGACTTTGGTGGCGACGGCGAGCTGCTTGCAGGCGACCTTGTCGCCGAGCGTGGCCATGGCCTGGACGGAGGGCCCGATGAACTCGATGCCGCAGTCGCGGCAGACCTCGTTGAAGTGGGCGTTTTCAGCTAAGAAACCGTAGCCGGGGTGGATGGCGTCCGCGTTGCAGACTTCGGCGGCGGCGATGATGCGGGGGATGTTGAGGTAGGACTCGGAGGATGGCGGCGGGCCGATGCACACGGCGTGGTCGGCCATGTGGACGTGCTTGGAGTCGGCGTCGGCGGTGGAGTAGACGGCGATGGTTTCGACGCCCAGCTCGCGGGCGGCGCGGATGATGCGGACGGCGATCTCGCCGCGGTTGGCGATGAGGATGCGGGAGAACATGGGGTTTGCTCCTGCGAGCCGACGACTGCGTCGTCGGAGACCGTGGACGCAGTCCACGGCTCGCGATTAGTTGACGCGGAAGAGGGGCTGGCCGTATTCGACGGGCTGGCCGTTGGTCAGGCAGACGTCGGTGACGGTGCCGGCGGCTTCGGCCTTGATCTCGTTCATGACTTTCATGGCTTCGATGATGCAGACGACGGTGTCGGCGGTGATTTTGTCGCCGACCTTGACGAAGGCGTCGGCCTCGGGGCTGGCGGCGGCGTAGAACGTGCCGACCATGGGGGATTCGATGGTCTTGCCCGCGGCGGGTGCGGGGGCGGCG
>CAZIXN010000215.1:0-4532 GCA_964543215.1 uncultured Phycisphaera sp. | reverse complement strand
GGGGGTGGCAGGGCGGCCCGCGGAAGGTGTCGCTGGGCTTCCAATCATCAAGCGGCGGTAGATTGCAGGGATGAGCATTCCCACGGTGTCGGCTCGGTTTCCGCGGTACACGGAGTTCGATCCCGCGGTGCCGGTGTGGTGTGTGACGCCGGAGCTTGACGGGTGCATCCACCGTTTTTTCGACACCTCGGCGATCAGTCCGTCGGGTCGGTATCTCGCGGCGTTCGCGTTGCCGTTCGAGGATCGGTGTCCCGGGCCCGGCGCGGTGGGGCATGTCGTGCTGGTGGACCTCAAGACCGGCGAGCACAAGCGGGTGGCGGAGTCGCGCGGCTGGGAGCCTCAGATGGGCGCGAACATCAACTGGGGCGGCGACGATGACACGCTGTTTTTCAACGACGTCGATCCGAGCACCAAGGCCTGGGACGCGTTTGCCGTGAAGCTCAATCCGCACACCGGCAAGTTCGATCATCTGGACGGCGCGGTGTACCACGCATCGCCCGATGGCCGGTATCTCGCGGCGGGCAACCCCAAAGCGATGCGACGCACGCAGCGCGGGTACGGCGTCGTCGTCCCCGATGAACTCGTGCCGCGTCACGTCGGTCCGATCGATGGCGACGGCTTGTGGCTGACCGACACGCAATCGGGCAAGCGCAAGCTGCTCGTGTCGTTGGCGAAGCTGATGCAGGTCGCGGCCTCGCCGAATTTCGGAGACGCCGCGACGATGGAGGTGTACGGCTTCCACAGCAAGTTCAGCCCGTGCGGGCGGCGGCTGCTGTTCACGACGCGGTGGTGTCGACATCTGCCCGAGCTGGCGTGGGACCTGCTGCACGCGGAGGTGGACGGGCAGAAACACCTGCGCTACACGGTGTTCACGATGGACCTGGACCGCGAAAATGCGGATGCGGACGGCTTCCCGGTCGTGAAGCATCTGCAGGTGAGCATCGGCGACGAACAATGGGAGAAGCGCGGGCACCATGTGAATTGGTTCCCCGATGGCGAAGCGCTGTCCGCGAACATCGCGCTGCACCGCGACGGCATGCGCTTCGTGCGATGCAACCTGGACGGCTCGGACTTGCGGGAGGTGGTGGCGGGTCTGACCGGCAGCGGGCATCCGAGCGTGCATCCCACGGCCGGGCATTTTCTGACCGATGTCTACGCCCACGAATCGCTGGCGTTTGGCGACGGCACGACGCCGCTGCGGTGGATCGACATGCAAAGCGGCGCGGAACGATGCATCGCGCGATTCGTGTCCGAGACGCCCAGCCAGCACGCCGACAGCACGCTGCGTCTGGATCCGCACCCGGCGTGGGACCGGACGTGGACGCACGTCGCGTTCAACGCCTGGGTGGGCGGGACGCGACGGGTGATGGTGGCGGACCTGCGGGGGTTGTTGGACGCGTGAGTCGGCAACGACCGCGAGGCACGCGCAAACCGTAGAGGTTGCGGCTACCTCAGGCAACGGGCGGAGCGCAATCAGATGGCGTTGGCGGTGAGCGTCTGCTGGGCGCGTTGGATATGCGGCATGGCGTCGCCGACCAGGACATACATCAACCGCTCGTCGCGCCAGAGCATGACCGGGTGGGGCGTGCCATCATCGGCGAGGACTTCGAGGTGGCCGGGCGTGCAGATCGGGTCGGCGTGGGGGTCGTAGGGCTTGATCCAGAGGGAAACCGTCGCCGTGGGTGCCGGCGGCGTGTCGGGGTCGGTGGGGGTGTTGGTCGAGGGTGCGGCGTCGTAGATCAAGTGCATGGCGCCCGGGCCGGGGGCGGTGCATCGGCCGGCGAGGCGGAGCGTGAGGCCGGCGGGTGCGAGGTCGAGATCGACGGGCAGGGGTGGGCAGTCGAGGGTGTCGGCGACTTGACCGGCGAGGGCGTCGGGGTCGGTGGCGAAGGCGTCGGTATTGCCGGGCGAGCTGAGGCCGGCGGAACAGCGGACATGCCGGGTGACCAGGCCTTGGAGCCGACGCTCGGCGAACGAAGCGAGTGATACTCCGGCGGCGGCGGCGGCGGGGGGTTGGGCCGAGCGGGGTCCCTCGGCGATTTGGGACGGGTTGCCGCGCGGCGAGGTGAGGGCGTACATCCCGCCGATCAGGGCGAACAGCAGCGCGGCGGCGATCCCCCATCGCCAGGCCGAGGCGGAGGACGAAGCGCCGGCGAAGGCCAGCGGCGCGGGCGCTTTCTCGCGATTGGCGCGGGCATCGGTGGAGGAGGCTTCGTCGCAGCCGCAGTCTTGGGCGATGCCTTCGATGCAGCGCCGGAGCTCGTCGGGGCAACGCATGGTTTTCTGGCAGTCCATGCAGCCGGCCAGCAGCGTGCGCAGCTGGCGCTGATGTTCGGCACAGCGCGAGGCTTCGGGGGCATCCGGCAGGGCCTGGGCTTCACGCAACAGCGCCCGGCATTGGGCCGCGTCGAGTTCGCCGTCGGCGTAGGCGGCGAGGCGTTGCCAGAAGTCGGGGCGGGATGGAGCGTCGTTGGGCGAGGTCATGGGAGGGCGATGGAAGGCGTGCCGCAGGGATAATCGGTCAGGAGCGGGGTTCATTCCCGCGACTTGCGGGTTTTTCCGGAGGTTTGGCCGAGAGGGGGATGGGCTATCGGTCGGCTGGGTCCCCCGCGAGCCCGTGCTCGGCGGCGAGGTCGGCGAGTTGGCCCGAGAGCGTCTGCCGGGCGCGGTACAACCGGGACATCACCGTGCCCAGCGCCACGCCCAGGACGTCGGCGATCTCGCGGTATTTCAGGCCTTCCACGGCCCAGAGCAGCAGGACCTCGCGGTAGTGCTCGGGCAGGTCGGCGATGGCCTTTTTCAGGCGGTCATCGACCTGTTCCCAGTCCAGGTGCTGCAGGTCCCAGGCCGGCGGCGGGGCGTCGGACACGCTGGGCAGGGCGTCGTGGAGCACGCCGTCGTCGGTGGGCATCTCGCGCTTGCGCTTCTGGTAGCGGGAGTAGAAATTGTTGTGCAGGATTTTGAACAGCCAGGGCTTGACGCCGGCGTCGCGCAGTTCAAAACGTTCCTCGGCTTTGAAGGCTTTGAGGTAGGTGTCCTGGACGAGGTCGGCGGCCTCGTTGGGGTCGCGCGACAGGGTCATGGCCATGCGATAGACCGCGTCGAGTTCCTGCATCGCCAGTTCTCGGAACGCGGCGGAGTCCAAAACGGCAAGCCTCGGGGTGGCGGCGGCGGATCGGCGTGCGGGCCGATGCCAGGATTGGATCATACGGCCACGGAGGCGCGGGGTTCGCCGCGGAGGGGCGCGGCGGTGGAGGGCGCGCCGATCGTCGGCTCGACGGGCGGGGTGGTGGAGGCGGGGCTCGCGGAAGCGGTGAGTCGGACCAGCGCGTCGAACTCGGCGACGATCGCGGACCATTCGCGGCGCAACGGCGCTTCCAGGCCCTCGCCGAGGCGCTGCACGCCGCGGCGGACGGCGGCGGCGGGGTCGGCCGCGGGGGTCAGCGCGGTCTGCACCACGCGCGAGGGGCCAGCGAGCGGATTGGAGATCGTGTCCGTCAGGGCCGGCAGCGAGGGCAGATCGAGCGTCAAAACGGTCGGCGATCCGGCGTGGGGATCAACCGCCAGGCGATCCCCGCCGTTGCCGCTGCGCAGCGCGACCACGGCGACCAGCGTCGCCAGCGCGAGCGTCGCCGCCAGCGCCGCGCCGCGCTGCGCCGCTCCGCCGGCCCACCACGCGGGGTCACTCAGGGTCCACGGCGAGGCGTCGGCGTCACGCGCGAGGCCGGGCGCGGTGCCGAGTTCGTCGGCGAGGCCGAGCGGATCGCCGAGCGCACGGTCAACGTCCAGCACCTCCGCGATCGCGGCCGCGGTGGGTGGATGGATGCGGCCGAGCTGGCGAACCCAGGCGGGCACGGGCCGGCGGTTGTCGAGGGCGAGGTGCAGGCCGAGCAGGGCGAGACGGGTGATCATGAGGAAGCTCCCACCGGGGTCAGGGATTTCGTGGCGGACGGGTCGGCGTGGCCCTGGTTCGTGCCCGCGGCGGGGGCGAATCCCAGGCCCGCGTTGCGCAGCGGCTGTCGCAGGGCTTCACGCCCGCGGTGCAGCAGGACACGGATCGCGCCGGAGCGTTTGTTCAGGACGTCGGCGATCTCGCCGGCGTTCATCCCCTCGCCGTAGAACAGCCAGAGGGCCTCGGCGGTTTCGGCGTTGACGGCGTCGCGGACGAGCGCCCAGACGTGATCGTGGTCTTCGCGCTGCTGCAGTCGCAGCGCGGGGGTTTCGTGGTGTGCGGCGGCGTGCGTGGATGATTCGGCGACCGCGTCTTCGTGGTGCTTTCGACGGGCGTTGCGGCGCTGTGCATCCACGGCCAGCCGTACGGCCAGCGTCATCAGCCACGGCACGAACGGCCGGCCGGTGTCGTACGCGTCGCGCTTCTCCCACCACCGCAGCAGCGTCTGTTGCAGCACGTCCTGCACCGTCGCGTCGTCCCGCAGGCGTTGGCGGAGCAGCGCGGTCAGGCGGGGCCGCAGCGCTTCGGCCAATTCGTCGAACGCGCCCCGGTCGCCGTCGTGGGTCACGGCGGCGGCCAG
>CAZIXN010000214.1:398-4543 GCA_964543215.1 uncultured Phycisphaera sp. | reverse complement strand
TTCACGCACGGCCACGCCGACCACTTCAACCCCGGCGGGTGGTCCATCGCGCGACGCAACGCCGCCACCTGCATCGCCAACTACGAGATCGGCCAATACCTCGACGACCACGTCGGCCTCGAAGACTGCCTCCGCGGCAACCCAGGCGGCTCCGTGCCCACCGCCTTCGGCCACGTCGCGTTCACCCCCGCCATCCACAGCAGCAGCTACGAGAGCCAATACATGGGCGTCGCCTGCGGCTTGGTGATTTACTTCGAACGCGTCGGCGTCACCGTCTATCACGCCGGCGACACCGCACTGTTCAGTGACATGAAACTCATCGGCGAACTCGCCCACCCCGACCTGGCGCTGCTCCCGGCCGGCGGACGATTCACCATGTCCGCCAAACTCGCCGCCAAGGCCGCCGAACTCATCAAACCAAAGCTCGCCGTGCCGATCCACTGGGGTACGTTCGACGTGCTCGCCCAGAACGTCGACGACTTCAAGCCGCACGGCATCGCCACCAGAATCGCACAGCCGGGCGATACCTGGACCCTCGGCAACGCCTGATCATCAAGCGGCGGACTTGCCGCTCGCACGGGGAACGAACACCCGCACCGCGTTGCGGCCGGATTTCTTCGCGGCGTAAACGCCGTTGTCCGCCGCCTTGACCAGCTGCTCAGGCGACTTGAAGAAACCGTCTTCCTGACACGCCACGCCGATGCTCACGGTGATGTGCAGCTCTTCGCCCTCGTCGGACTGCACGGGCGCCGCCTCGACGGCACACCGCGCGGATTCCGCCAGCTTGGCCGACGCCTTGCGATCCAGACGCGGCAGAATCACGGCGAACTCCTCGCCGCCGTAGCGACACACCAGACCCTGATCGCCGAACACGCTCTTGAGCGTCGCGGCCAGCGTCACGAGCACGCGGTCGCCGGTGGGGTGGCCGTAGGTGTCGTTGAACTTCTTGAAGTGGTCCGCATCCAGGAACGCGACGCTGATCGGCAGGCCCGCCTTCTCGCACGCGGCGTACTGCTCGGCCAGGTACTCGTTGAACCGCCGGCGGTTCGCGGCCTGCGTCAGCGTGTCGGTATACACGTCCTCCGTCAGCTTCGCGTTCTTCTCTTCGAGCTTGACCGTCTCCTGCACCGCCTGCATCGAGATCGCCATCAACGCTTCGCTGGCCTGCTCAAGGATCGTGTCGGGATTGCCCAGCTCCGCCGTGGGCAACTCGAACAGCCGCTTCATGTCCTTCGTGTGCTTGTGGATCTCCGAAAGCATCGCCTCGGCCGCCTCGGGCTCCCAGCCGAACCACGACTCGGCGCGGCGACGATATCCGTCGAGCATCTGCGCCTTGGCCGTGTCGTCGCCCCAGTCATCGGCCATGAACAACTCGGCGGCGCGACATCCCAGCGCCACGCACTTGGCGACCTTCTTGGCCGGCAGGTCCGCGGCGTCGGGATCCAGGTGGTAGCGGATCGCCGACACCAGCAGCTTGGGCAGTTGCCACGACGCCGCGAGTGCAGCGCCGATCTCCGCGTGATCCGCTTGGAATGCCTCGGTCTCCAGTTCCACCAAACGGAAGTGGTTGCCCCGGGATTGGTCCAGCAGCTCGGCATACTCCCCGCCAAGCGTCTGGCTCATCGCGAGCATGCCCATGTCCTGCAGCAGACCACCCAGGAACGCTTCCTCGGCTTCGGCGATCCCGAGCTTTTCGGCAAAGTGCTTCGCCGCCGTGGCGCTCAGCAGACTCCGCTTCCAGAACGCCATGAGGTCCAGGCCTTCGTCGCCGCCTTCCTTGAGGTTGTTCACCAGCGAGAAACCCAGCGCCAGCGTCTTGACCGCCTTGAGCCCCAGCACCACCAGCGCGTGGCTGACCGTCGAAATCGAATACGCCTGGCCGTAGAAACTCGAGTTGACCGTCTTGAGGATCTTGCTCGACAGCGCCGGGTCGTTCTGGATCGTCGCGGCGATCTGCTTGATGTCGGCGTTGTCACGCTTGACCAGATCGATCACTTCCAACGCGATCGCGGGCAGCGACGGGAGCCGCTTGGAACTCAGAACGCGGTCCATGAACTCTTGCTTCATCGCTCTCTGCTTCCGAATGCTCGACCCCCCAAGGCCGACGGGTTGATTGGCCGGTCTCCAATCCACGGTCACGCCAAAACGACGTACGACTGGAATCGGCAAAAAACCGGAGCAGATTCAGAAACATTCGTGGTTTAACGTGCCGTTCAGCAAAACACCCACCCGTCACGCGGACGAGTGGGTGTTCTTATCGGAACGCAGGGATAAACCCGGTGCAACCGCACAACCCTGCCGTCAGTTATTCGCCGTTGCTCCCGGCTCCCGCCGCCTCGGGCTGGGCGGGGGACGACTTCTCGTCGCCGTCCGCCGACGCGTCCTCGGCGTGGAACGACAAGTGTTCCTTGCCTTCCTTGCGCGTGACCTTCACGACCTGCCCCTCCTTGAACTCTTCACGCAGGATCGACTCGGACAGCGGGTCCTCGACGAACTGCTCGATCGCGCGGCGCAGCGGCCGGGCACCGAAGTCGGGGTTGTACCCCTTCTCGATCAGGAAGTCCTTCGCGGCCTGATCGACCTGCATCGCCATGTTCCGTTCGTCGAGCCGGCTGAACACCTTTTTGAGCTCGAACTCCACGATGCCCACCAGGTTTTCGCGCGACAACGGGCGGAACACGATCACCTCGTCGAGGCGGTTGATGAACTCGGGCCGGAAGTACCGCTCGATCTCGCTCTGCAGCGTTTCCTTGATCTTGCTGTAGTCCGCTTCGCTGTCGCGTTTGGCGAAGCCGAAGCCGCCCTTGTTCTTGATGATCTCGCTGCCGATGTTCGAGGTCATGATCAGGATCACGTTGCGGAAGTCCACGTGCCGGCCGAACGAGTCGGTGAGCTGACCCTCTTCCATCACCTGCAGCAGCGTGTTGAACACATCGGGGTGCGCCTTTTCGATCTCGTCGAGCAGGACCACGGCGTACGACCGACGACGGATCTGCTCGGTGAGCTGGCCGCCTTCTTCGTAGCCGACGTATCCGGGAGGGGCGCCGATCAGCCGCGAGACGTTGTGCTTCTCCATGTACTCGGACATGTCGATGCGGATCAGCGCATCGGCGTCGCCGAACATGAACTCGGCCATGGCCTTGGAAAGAAGCGTCTTGCCCACGCCCGAGGGCCCGACAAAGATGAACGAACCCATCGGCCGCCGCGGGTCTTTGAGGCCCGAACGCGCCCGGCGGATCGCCTTGCTGATCGACCTGATCGCTTCGTCCTGGCTGACCACCGTCTTGTGCAGCTCGTCCTCGAGCTGCAAAAGACGCTGCGTCTCGGCCTTCTCGAGGCGCGTGAGCGGCACGCCGGTCATCTTCGAAACAACCTCGGCGATCACTTCCTCGTCGACAATGCCGTCCACTTCCTGAGCCTTCGCTCGCCAGTCGCGCTGGATCTCTTCCTTTTCGCGCTTGGCGGCTTCGGCCTGGTCCCGCAGCTCGGCGGCCTTCTCGTAATCGGCGGCCTTGACGGCTTCGTCTTTCTCAATGGTCAGACGCTCGATCTTTTCTTCAAGGTCCGCCAGATCCGGCGGCTTGCTCATCGAACGGATGCGGATGCGGGCACCGGCTTCATCGATCACGTCGATGCTCTTGTCCGGTTGGACCCGCGACTGGATGTAGCGATTGGAGAACTCCACCGCCTGCACCAACGCCTCGTCGGTGATCCGCACACGGTGGTGCGCCTCATACTTGTCACGCAGTCCCTTGAGGATCTCGATCGTGTCGGCCTTGTTCGGCGGGTTCACCGTGATGGTCTGGAAACGACGCTCCAGCGCGTTGTCCTTCTCGATGTACTTGCGGTACTCGTCGAACGTGGTGGCCCCGATGCACTGAATCTCGCCACGCGAGAGCGCAGGCTTGAGCACGTTGCTCGCGTCGATCGCACCTTCGGCACCGCCGGCCCCGACGAGCGTGTGCAGCTCGTCGATGAACAGCAGCACGTTCTTGGCGCGACGCACTTCGTTCATCACCGCCTTGATGCGTTCCTCGAACTGACCGCGATATTTCGTGCCCGCCACCATCATCGCCAGGTCCAGCACGACGATCCGCCGGTCCAGCAGAATCTCGGGCACCTCCTGGCTGATGATGCGCTGCGCG
>CAZIXN010000214.1:0-388 GCA_964543215.1 uncultured Phycisphaera sp. | reverse complement strand
CACCGGCTTCGCCCAGCAGCACAGGGTTGTTCTTCGTGCGGCGACACAGGATCTGGATCAGCCGTTCGATCTCGTGCGCCCGGCCGATCACCGGGTCCAGCGCATCTTCCTTGGCCAGTTCGGTGAGGTCTCGGCCGAAGCTGTCGAGCGCGGGCGTCTTGGACTTGGCCTTGCCGCCCTTGCGAGCGGCTTCGCCGGCGGGGTCTTCGCCGGCTTCGGTGGCCTCTTCCGGATCGACGCCGGCGCCGAGCAGATTGAGCACCTCCTCGCGGACCTCTTCGAGCTTGAGCCCCAGGTTCATCAGCACCTGCGCCGCGACGCCGTCGTGCTCCCGGAGCAGGCCCAGCAGCAAGTGCTCGGTGCCGACGTAGTTGTGGTTGAGGTGGCG
>CAZIXN010000213.1:0-4560 GCA_964543215.1 uncultured Phycisphaera sp. | reverse complement strand
AGGCCCAGCGCAACGCCCGAGAGCAGGAGCAGGAGCGGGATGGCGATGCGTTTGAGCACGTGGTTCTGTGGTGACGATGCAAGGCGGAGGGGTGGCTCGTCGCTCGCGCAGGTCGTCGACCTGCGGCGACCGGGCAACGCGATGTGGAGGGCTCAGCGCTGCCCCACCATCTCGAGCAATTCCGGCAATGGCGTGGCGCAGTCGATGATCGTCAGTTCGAGCCGGGCGAGTTCGGGTTGCTCGGCCTCACTGAAGCGGAAGCGGGTCGTGCCTACGCGCTGCTCGGCGAGCTTGAAGGGCAGGGTGGCGACGAGTTGGTCGCGCAGGAGGTCTTTCTCCCAGATCTCGACGGTGATCGTGGTGTCGGCTTCGACGTAGATCGTCTGGGCGTTGATGAGCGATTCGATGTCCATCTCGGCGGCGGTGCCGGTGACCACGCCGGTGACGAGGTTGCGGATGTCCGTGCCGATGAGGTCCCAGCGGGCGACGAAGTCGTCATCGCGCACGACGGACTCGAAGACCACGACGTCCTGCCATTTCATCCGCCAGTACACGTCCGGCGCGGAGTTGTCCCACCAGTCCCACGGCTTGCCGTCGGCCCGCGTCGGCCGAAGCTCGGCGAGCTTGACCTGCACGTAGTAGTCGCGGTTGAGTTTCAGCGTTTGCGGCTCAAGCGGGATCGCATCGGCCCCGGGGACGTCCGCCTGGGTGTGGCTGCCGCCCCCGCGGTGCTCGAGCCAGATGTATCCGCCGATGGCGCTGCCGCCGACGACCAGCAGGAGCGTCAGTCCCCAGAGCCAGGGCAGGGCGGAGCCGGTTGTGGGGGGCTCGGTCATGGACTGAATCTAACCACAGAGGGCACAGAGGCACAGTGCAGAAAGTTGTGGGCATGAGAACACCAATTGCCTTGTTCTTGGCTTTGCTCTGCGTCTCTGTGACTCTGTGACTCTGTGCCCTCTGTGGTTCACTCTGCGTCCGTGACCGTCGTGGGGTCCGGCCGATACAGCCGGGTTCCCAGGGCCCACTGTTTTTCGGTGAAGGGGCCGCCGAGTTCGGCGGGTTTGGTGTCGTCGTTGTCCTGCCGGCCGGTGGCGGACAGGGCCATCTGCATCTTGGCGTCGAGGTTGTCGAGGTTGGAGATGAAGATGGCCTCGGGCGTGGCGGGGATTTTGAGCGCTCCGAACTCGGGCACGCCGTGGTGGGAGAGGATGATGTGCGTGAGCACGCGGAGGAGCGCATCGGGGATTTTCAGCGCGGCGTCGCCGAGTTCGAGGTCTTCGCAGAGCCTGGCTTTTTCGGAAAGCAGGATCGCGCCGCGGGCGATGTGGCCGACGAGTTGGCCGTCGTCGGAGTAGCCGAATCCGGTCTTCCAGGTGAGCTCCTGACACTTGCCCAGGTCGTGGAGGAACAGGCCCATGAGCACGACGTCGCGGTTGAGCCCGGGGTAGTTGGGCAGCAGGGCTTCGGCGGCGGCCATGAGCGAGCGGGTGTGTTCGAGCAGCCCGCCGAGGTACGCGTGGTGCAGGTTGCTCGCGGCGGGGGCCTGGCAGAAGGCGTTCATCAGGTCGCCGTCTTCGAGATATCGGTCGGCGAGCGTGCGGCAGGCCTTGTCGTCCAGCGAATCGAGAAAGCCCATGACGTCGCGGAACATGCCGTCGATGTCGTGCGGCGTGGTGGGCATCAGATCGGCCAACTCGCGGTCGGTGGGCTCGTGCGGCTCGATGCGGTTGACGATCAGCTGCATCTCGCCCTGGTACGGCTGGGTCTGGCCTTCGAGATAGACAAAGCCATCGGTGGGGAGCTTGGCGAACTCGGCTTCGGTGGTGGTCCACTTGCGGGCCGGGGCCTTGCCGGTCTTGTCGCCGACGAGGCACTTGATGTAGGGCTTGCCGGCCTTGGTCTGGCCGATCTGGCAGTTCTGGACGGAGAAGACGCCCTGGACGTTCTCGGCGGCGGCCCAGTGTTTGACGTAGGAGCGGGTGGGGGTGGAGGACATCTGGCGGATGCTACCGCAGCGGCTCGCAGGCGGTCAGAGGCCCAGACAGTTGCCGTCGCGGTAGAACACGCTGGTGCGGTGGGTGCGGAACTCCAGCGGCGCCAGGCTGGGCAGGTGCAGCGTCCGGAAGCCGCGTTCGGCCATGACCTGCAGGGCCGGCTGATACTTCGGCCGGTCCGAGTCGTCCAGCAGCATCACGCCCGCCGGCGAGAGGTGGTCCACGCTCTGCTTGACGCAGTTCACGCGGTCGCGGCCGTCGACAACGATCACGTCGAAGTCCACGCCTTGCCGGGACGCCACGCGGCAGAAGTCCCCGTCGGTGTCCTCGGCCTGCTGGATCAGCGTGCAGTGTCCCGGTAGCTCGGCCCGCACGCGTTCGAACCACTGCGGGTCGTATTCTACGGACACGACGCGTCCGACACGCTCGGCAAAGAACCGAGTGGAGAAGCCGCTGCCGAACTCGAAGAGCGTGTGTCCCGCGTCCAGCCGCTCGTCCAGCAGCGCGATCATGGCGTAGCTCATCCACGGCACCGCCTGTCCGTCGGCGGAACGGGCCTCCCAGGTGTCGAAGCTGCGCAGGTACCCGGTGGTGACCAGAAACGAATCGGGGTGCGTGAGCAGCGTGCGGCTCAACGCACGGCGACGGAAGTGCCGGTACGCACCCGGCGCTACACGCTGCAGGCCGCTTCGGATCATGGATTTCATCGTTGCCGATTCCTGGGGTCGTGGCGCGGTTGTGATTCCCGGGAGGGTACTCGGTCGGCTTTGGAAATGCCAGGCGAACCCAGGACGGCGATATCAGTCGTAGTTGGCCAAGGGCGAATCGCGTTGGGCGACGTCGTTTTCGAAGGGCTGCGGCTGGATATCGACCCGGAGGGTGCCGCTGCGGGATCTGGCTTCCAGGACGAAGGGCGGGGCGAGGCGAGCGCGGGCGGAGGAGCCGCGGTCCTCGCTGGTTTCCACGCCGATCCAGAACGCCAGGGCGACGGGGGTGCCGTCGGCTCGATTAAAGACCTGGGCCGCGCCGTCGTGGAGGACGACCTCGAGGCGGCGCTGCCCGTCGGGCCCGATGGAGGCTTCGATCGTGGGCGGGGTGTTCAGGCCGGCCATACCGAGCAGGCGGACGGCGATGTCCACGTCGCCGAGTTCGCCGACCAGGGCCGGGCAGTCGTGGGGCCCGTCCTGATCCTCGGTGAGCAGGGGCGCGGCGGCCTCGGTGCTGAAGCCTGCGGGGACGCGCCATCGGTTGGCCGTCAGCCCCGACAGCTCGAAGCGCAGGCGCAGGTCGGAGACGCGGTGCGCGTCGGGGCCGTCGCCGGCGGGGGAGGGGTGGGTCGCGCCGCGGTCGGTGGCGATGCTGACGATGGCGAGCGCTTCCTGTTCGCTGTGCATGGTGTAAAGCGCGCCCGAGGCGTACGGCTGCCCGTTGGCCAGCAGGGTCACGGCCAGCGCGCCGGGTCGGCCGAGCGTGCCGGCATCGACCGTCAGTCCGCGGTCCTGCCACCAGAAGGTCGATTTACTCGCAACGCCCATCGCGAAGTCGGGGTGCAGCACGGTGGACAGCCGCACGTCGCCGCGATTGGTGCGGACGGTCGAGCCGACGGTGCGGCGTCCGACCGGCGCGGTCGAGAGCGCGGCGATCGCCGCGTCGGGCACGTCGTGAACTGCCCGCTGGCGGTCCAGCGCCAACGCGGGCATCGGACGGAGGAACGTCACCGCGCCTGCCGTGTCCCACGTCAAGTCGCCCAGCAACGCATCGTCCTCGGAATTACTGAACGCCCGGCTGTGGGGCCCGGCCCACTGCCCGGTGGGCACATGAAAACGCGACGACAGCTCGTCCCACGTCGCGGCGTACATCCGGTCGATCCGCACGCGGTCGGCGTCGGTCCAGGGGTAATCACGCCGCAGCTGCGCTAACGTGTCCAGGGTCAGCCGAGTGTAGATCGGCGAGTTGTATTCCGCCCAGCCGCCGGCCTCGCGAAGCTCGTCGTCCATCGCGCGGACCATGGCCAGTCCCTGCGCTTCCAGGACCGCATCTTCGAGGAGGTGCCCGGCCATGAGCACGACATAGGCACCGGTCATGGCCACGTTCGTCGAGCTGGGCGGGATGCGACGGCCGATGATCTGCCGGGCGCACGCGTCGATCGACGCCGACATCGAGTCCTGCAGGGCCGGCGTGATGCGGTCGGCGTGGTCCAGCAGCGCCTGCAGGAATAGGTGGGCCAGGAAGTTCGCCTGGTTGAGGTCGTGTCCCAAGGTCCGCTGGGCGCCGCCGGGCGCGACCAGGACGCGATCGGGGAAGATGCTGGGCAAGGCGGGGTCGCTCAGGGCGTCAACGGTGGCGAGCATGTCTAGAGCGGGGGCCAGGTCCGACGCGCGTCCGCCGTCCAGCAGCGCCAGCGCGTACTGAGCCGAGCGACGCACGAGGTAATGCTGTTCGCCCTGATCGGAGAACTTTCCGGCGTGACGGAGCAGGTGAACCGTGGGATTGGCGTGGGTTCGGTAGGGCGCGGCGGCGTCGAGCGCGAGTTGTCGCTGCTGGGGCGAGAGGGTGCGGCCGACCG
>CAZIXN010000212.1:0-4587 GCA_964543215.1 uncultured Phycisphaera sp. | reverse complement strand
CCTGGCTCCTTCAACGAACCAGTTCCAAGGCGCCTGAGACCGAAGAAAGGCATGTCCGGACTGCGACGCTGAGTGATCCGGCTCTTGCACCCTTCCGGGCTGCTCTTGAGAAATGGTTCTCCGCACATTCCGCCGAAGCTGTTCTGGTTAGGCCCGACAGGTATGTCTTTGGGACGGGTGAGCCAGCTATCCTCCAGGCTGAATGGAAGCGAGCTGTTGCACTCGGCTCGGTGTTTCAGGGGTCGCAGGGAACACCGAGCGCCCGATTTTGAATTTCATTCATGGGCGTGACCGTGGACCATCAAGTAAGACTGCTGCGACCACCGATGATGCCTAAATTTGATGTCGGCGTCCGGCCTCTCTCAAACGGGTGACTTGCTCCAAATCAGTCGTTCGTCGTGAAGCCGCAAATGTCGCATTTCGGCGATGAATTGCCTGACGGGGAAAACCGGACTCCGTCCGGAATCGGTCAGTTTTCCGCCGCCCGATCTTTCTGTTTAGCTCTCCTGCCCCCCACGCTCGATTAGCCGAATACCTCTTTTCGGCAGGCGACTGGCTCGATCCTGAAGCAAGGGTCCATTCGCTCGCCAAGATTTTAACGGGCTAATCCCACCTGCATGCCTCATGCGGGCCTAGTGGCTCCAGTTTCGTCGCTGGCGGCGTCTTTGCTATCGGGGCGCAGGCACACACAAAGCCGCTCCCGGCCCATCCTGAAGTCACTGGTGCGGTGTCTCGCAAGGTACCGCTCCGACGGAGCGCATCGCTCAGACAATGAGGTATTTGAACAGCCAGTAGCCGACCAGCCAGAGCGTTGCATATACCGACACCACGCCAACCCGTCCGCGCAGGCTCCCATAAATCTTGGTTCTCACGTCTCGACCCGCAGCGAAGAACACCGCGGCGAGGTAAAGCGTGAAGAGGCCGCCAAAGCCGAGCGCAAGAAAAACTGCGTCTCCGATTACCGAGACCGGCGAAGAGCCTCCGATAAACAACCCGGCAAGGGGGATGAACGATAGAATCACCCAGAACCCGAGGACCGGCACCGCATATACCCAGAGGAACAACCTTGCGACGCTGCCGTGAGTCAGATTGGTCATTTGTGGGGCTCCTCATATCCGGACAGGCTTACGAGCGGCGGGGGAAGCCGGACCTCATTCGCATCTGTGGTGTGCTGCCGCACCGCGCTGCTAAGGCATTCCGCCGACAAATCCGGTCGTATCGTCATTCCGAACCAGCGTGAGCCGCACCCCCACGTGCCGACATCCTGACCGGGGACAAGCGAGGTTCGCCGCCACCTCATCGAGATAGACGTTCCGGTGCCCGACCTTGATGAGCAACTGTGTTGGGCTTTGCTGCCAGGTGTGCAGGCACCGGATGCAAGTCGCCTCGAGGCTCTGGCTGTCGTCGAGATCCTTGAGGCTCACGTCGGATAACCAGCTCACCAGAAATCCTCCGCGCTTGGGATCCGCGTGAACGCAATCTTGCCGCCGGTGAACCCACCTGGAGGCTGCTTCCATGCTCCCATCGTGACGACGCGCTTGCCGAACCTGGAGTTCAGGCCGTCAATCGTATCGGTGATCGCCTCCCAGCGCTGGCACTCCCTGTCATCGTCCATCAGCAGATCGAGCTGCCGGTGCTCGGCCGAGACGATGTCGAGCAAAGTCACGCCAACCCGGAAGATGCTCGCACGTTTGCTGATCCGGATGTTCGCGCGATGCCAGAGAGATTTCAGAGCGTCGAGGCAGGCATGATCGTCATGCACGCTCGGCAAGGTCTGCTCGCCAACCCACCCCCCTCCCCGCGTGTCGAGATAGAGCGACAGCTTGCGAGCGTTGTATCCATCGCGGCGCATCCGCCGCGCTGCTTTCATCAACAAAAGGCGAGAGCAGCCTTCAGCTTTCTCCGGATTGCGCCACTCCGGCGGAAGCACGCGGCCATGGCCATACATGCCGCGCGCGGTCGGCAGCGCTTTGACGTCGTAGCCGTGGAGGGCGTACCACATGCGCTCGCCGTTCACGTTTCCCCAGATCTTGCGGAGATGTTTCGGCTCGGCTGCGAGCAGCTTCGCCATGCTGGTGATACCTGCGCGCATCAGCCGGATTTCCAGCCGGGGTCCGATGCCGGAAATCTCGCTGATCGGCAAAGACAGGAGCGGTGCAGGCATCTCGTCCGGTCGCCAGATGGTTACCCCGTTCGGCTTGTCGATCTTGCAGGCGGTCTTCGCTAGCAAACGGTTCGCCGCAAACCCGATCGAACACGTGATGTATGGTCCGACATTGGCGGCTATCCGGTCTTTGAGCCTTTTCGCCAGCAGCTCCGGGTGCTGCGCGTCCTTTGCATCGAGGCGGCAGGCAAGCTCATCGATGGACTTCACCGTCTCGATGGGAATCTCGCAGGCGATCTCGTTGAGCAGCGTGTTGTGTGCTCGCCGGAAAAGATCGGGTCGCTGCGGCACCAGCAGGATGTCGGGGCACAGCCGGCGAGCGTCCGTCACCGACATGACGTTCTTGCAGCCGCTTGCCTTGGCTTCCTTTGAGCAGGCGATGACCGAGGTCCGGTGTGCGGCATCTGTCTCGAACGGAATGATGCCAACAGGCTTTCCCCGCAGCGACGGCATAGCCTGCTGCATCACCGACGCGAAGAAGCCATCGAAGTCGAGATAGAGGCATTCGAGGGTTTCTGGCTTGCGCATTCTGCGTCTCCGGTGGTCAGGCCGGGACAAAGAACATAAAGTGAACATGGTCAAGCGTGCGGCTTGTGGAAATCCGAATTGCCTGTGAGTCGGGAAGGCCGCGCTGCACTGCCACAGAGCACTTGCGAGGCCGGTAGCGAACGGCCGGGTCTGATTGCGGAAAACTATGAAGCGAAAGCTCCTGCACCTTGCCAGGGATCTACCTCCCCAGCCCGCGCCCGGTGCCGATCGTCCAGGTAACACCCTGCGCCGTCCTTTTCACCGTGAGTTCCCTTCCCCTATGACGCTCGATCTCCGGCCTCCAGGGCACCAGCGCAAACTCACGGGCGTTTCCGATCAGGGCAAGGCGTCCCTGCCCGAGATCGATGGCCTTCTCAAACTGCCCCTCGAACCTGTTGCCCTGTACAAGCTCGACAGCCCCGCGCCCGGACGCTGCTGCAAGCGCTCCATATGTCCGTCGCAGCTCCATAGCCCGAAGGCGGTTACGAAGCGTCTCATCGATCTCGCTGGCCCCATCCCCAAGCCAGCCCATTTGCCGGAGAAATTCCAGCCGCGCCGTCCGGGCCGCAGCCAGATGATCGCCCGGCAGCGCGCCTGCATGCTCGTCGAGCCAGGTTAGCCCGGCATGGCGGGGCTGGTCCTTCAGAGGCAACCATGACCTGACCTGGAGTTCGACGCGGCCGGTCCGGCTTGCATCATGCGCCATCGCCCTGCCCGCAAAGTTGCCGGGGATGGACCAGGTCCCGTCACTGCCCCGCGTTGCAATGCCATCCCGGCGCAAGGCCTCGAGCCGCCGGACATGCCCCTGCCGCCAGGCCTGCGTCGAGCCTGGTTCTGCATCCTTGTGGAGCGCTTCAGAATAAAGCCCGCCAGAGCGTTCCGCGATACGCACAATCGAGGCGTCGGTCTCGCGCAGCTTTGCACGCCGCGCGCCCAGCTCGACAACGGCGCCGTCCGGCGGGATCGATCCTGGCTCCCTAATGCCGATATCCACCATCCAGCGTCCGTTCTCGAAATCCTCGACGATGAGGCTCCTGCGGTCGCGCAGTTCATCCTCCGGCAATGAGGTGATGACTGTCCCGACGAGGCGCTCGTATCCATGCGCGCCGGGCTCGAACCGGCGCAGGTTATGATCGGCCAAATCATGCTGTCCTCTTGCCGCCAGGGCCCGGAGTATGTCGCCGCGGTGGCCCATGGCTGTCAGGGACGCCTCCCAGCCGGGTTTCAGCTGCCAGGCATCCCTGCCGGCCGGCGCGGCAAGTTTCAGCACTTCAAGATGGCGCAGCCTGGCCCGGCGCAGGGCCTCGTCGAACCGCCCGCCGGGGCCGCTTCCTTCGGTGACCCTGACGATCCCGTCCTCGGCATCGGCGAGGATCGCCCGGTCCAGTCCGGTGAAGCGCTCCTTCGTGATTTCGCTTTGCCTTGCCGCTGCAATCTCGAGATCCCGCCTTGGCCCGAGGCGTTCGGTGACGATGTCCTGCGCGCGGGCGGCAAGTCCTTCGCGGATATAGGCCGGCGCGATGACGAGGTCTTTCCCGTCCGCGTCCTTGCCGCGGATCACGATATGGGTATGGGGGTGGCCGGTATTGTGGTGATCGACGGCCAGCCAGTCGAGGCGTGTGCCGAGATCAGATTCCATCTGGGTCATGAGCGCGCGGGTGGTCTCCTTCAGGTCACCCAGGCGGCCAGCGTCTTCCGGCGACACGATGATGCGGAATTGATGCCGGTCCTCTTCGCAGCGCGCGGCGAACCCGTCCGCATCCGGCACGGCGCCCTCCCGGCCATAGAGCTCGCCGCCTGAACCGCCGCGCTCGACACCGTCGCGCTGGATATATCCGAGATGGGCTCTGAGGGCGCCGGTGCCGCCGCCTTTCGGCGCCCTCGAAATATGGGTC
>CAZIXN010000211.1:0-4610 GCA_964543215.1 uncultured Phycisphaera sp. | reverse complement strand
ACAACGGCTGCTTCTTCGGCAGCCCCGCGATCCGCGGGTAGGCCTTGGGCGTCGGCGAATCCTTGAACACGCTCACGATCACCAGGTCGTTCTCGAACCCTTCGGGATACGCGTCGATCACCGCGACGTCGCCCGCGCCCAGCTTCGCGAGCGCATCGCCGGACGCGTCGAGCTCCTGCTCGGCCTTGGGCCCCTTCATCGCCAGCAGCCGACCCCCGACCTTCACCAGCGGCAGGCAAAGCTCCAGCACCACCGGCATCGGGCCCACCGCACGACAGATCGCCACGTCGTAATGCTGACGATGCGACGCGTCGCGACCGGCGTCCTCCGCTCGCGCTTTCAGCACCGACACGTTCGCCAGACCAAGGGCCTCGGCCACGCCCTCCAGGAACGCACATTTCTTGCCCGTCGATTCCAGCAGCGTGAACCGCACCTCCGGCCGGGCGATCGCCAGCGGAACACCCGGCAGCCCGCCGCCCGTGCCCACGTCGATCACGCACGACTCGTCGGACAGTTCATCCAACCCCGGCAACGCCGTCAACGAGTCGACGATCATCCGTGACCACGCCACGTCGCGTTCGCGGATGGCCGTGAGGTTCATCCGCTCGTTGGCTTCGAGCAGCAGCGTGAGAAACGCCTCGAGCCGATCGAGCGTCGCGTCGTTCAGCGGGAGGTCCAGCCGCCGCAGGTCATCGCGGACAAAGTCGGGGATTGGCATCTGTGGAATCTAACGGTTTGCCCGACGGCCAACGCAAGATCGAATCACTGGAATATCTCGTCGGCGTGGTCGAACTCGAAACTCGGTCGGGACATGGCACGCGGCTTGCGCGACGCGAAGTTCATCACCAGCCCCACGATCGCAAACGAAAACATCAGCGACGACCCGCCGTAGCTCACGAACGGCAGCGTGATCCCCGTGATCGGCATGACGCCCAGGCACATGCCCACGTTGATGACGGCCGGCGTGAGGATCATCGCCGCAAAGCCCACGCAGCTCAGCCGGGCCAGCGGTTCCTTGCTGCGCGCCGCGACCGTGAGCATCGACATCACCAGCAGCAGATACATCCCCAGCGTCGCCCACGCCCCGAGCAACCCCCACCGATTCACGACCACCGCGAAGATCATGTCGTTGTGCCGCTCGGGCAGCCGGTTGAATCCCACGATCGTCTCGGCGGCTTCTGCGCCGTAGCCCATCACACCGCCCGCGCCGATCAGCGTCATCGCCTTGTCCTGCTGATACGCAGCGTCCTGCACGTAGCGATCGTCGTCCATCGCCAGCGACACCATCGACTTGATCCGCATCTGCTGGTGCGGCTTGAGGAGCTGCACCTCCGGCGGGGCGTAGAACACGATCGCCACGTTCAGCACGATCGCCAACACCCCCAGCGCCACGATCGAACCCAGATGCCACAGCTTCGCGCCCGCCGCGATCAGCATCACCAAAAGCGTCGGGCCAAAGACCAGCGCGACCCCCAGGTCCGGCTGCTTGAGAATCAGCACCACCGGCACCAGCATGATCCCGAACGGCACGAGCAACCCCAGCAGCGTGCGGTGGTTCTCCCGAAACCGCAGGTACCACGCCAGGCTGAGCACGAAAAACACCCGGGCCGCCTCGCTGGGCTGGAAATTCATCAGCCCCAGATTGATCCACGACGTCGCCCCGTTGATGCGTGGCACCAACCCGCGCGGCACGAACGGGAGCACCACGAACACCAGCAACCCCAGACAAACCAGGAACCCCGGGTAGGCGATCGCGCCGAGCATCCGCGGGCTCGGCAGCATGAACACCACCATCACCAGCAGCGCCAGCGGCACCCACTGCAGCTGCTTGGACGCGTAGAACGGCGACACGGTATCGATCGCGACAACCCCGAGAGCGGTGAGCGCCAGCGCCGCGATCAAGGCGTACCACCCCGCGTGCGGCCGAAATACGCCGGCCAGCCATGCGAGCAACCCGCTCACGGAGTGGCCTCGTTGGACGCAGGCAGATAGCCCTCCACCTGACAAGCGCGGAGCAACTGATTCGCGATCGGGCCCGCCGCCTTGCCGCCGGACCAGCCGTGCTCGACCAGCACGATCACGCCGATCGTCGGCCGGCTCTCGCCGTCGGGTTGAGCGAGCGCGACGGTCCACGCGTGAGCGCCCTGCTGCACGATCTGGCCGAACCTGTCGACCAGCCCGTCGCCGTCGGTATCGAACTTCTCGACGGTGGGCGAACACTGCGCCGACCCGGACTTGGCGTAGACGGTGACGCCGGGCACGTTGAAGATGCGCCGCGTCGGGCCGTACTCGCCGACGTTCAGTTGGTACGTCGTCCCGCTGACGGCGTCGCCCTCGCGTCCTTCGTTGGCGGATTTCCACATGCCTTCCCGGACGACGCGCAGCGCGGCATCGGGGATCGGCAGTTTCGGTTCGGTCTTGGCCGGCCCCCGTACAAAGCGCGGCACGATCCGTTCGCCACCCCGAAACAGCGTTGCGTATGCATTGAGAATCTGCAGCGGCGTCATCGTCAGTTCGCCCTGACCGATACAGGCCATGTTCGCCAGCCCCACCGCGCTCGGGCCGTTTGGATCGAACACGTGCCCGGCCCGCTCGTCCATCGCAAGGTCCAGCGACCGCCCCGCGCCCAGCGCCGAGAACCAGCCGTGAACCCGCTCGGGCCGCAATCGCTGGCCAAGCACCCCGAAGAACACGTTGGAGCTGACCTTGATCGCCGCCACACCATCGAGCTGCCCGAAGGTCTGGCTATAGGTGCGGAAGATCCAGTCCTGAAAGATCGTCGGTCGGGACTCGTACAAATAGCCGCGTGTGCAGTCGATCAGCGTTCCCGGCGCGTAGACGCCTTCGGCGATCGCGGCTGCAAGGATCAGCGGCTTGGCGGTAGAGCCGGGCTCGCGCGGGTAGGCGGTGGGTCGAAAGGTGGCGGGCTCGAACGTGAAATCAGTGAACACTTCGACCCGTCGATTCGTCAGATCGTCCAGCGTGATGCCCGGCACGCTCACCGCCGCGAGCACCTCACCGGTCTGCATGTCCATCACCACCGCGGCGCCGTTGAGCTTCGTGCCGTCGGGCATCGGCGCTTCCAGCCACGGGTGAATCTGCATCAAGCCCACGCGTGGGTCCTGCGACATCAGTGCCTGCGCCCGCGCCTGCAGGCGGTGGTCGATCGTCAACGTCACATCCCGGCCCGCGACCGGGGGGATTTCCGCCACCGTCGCGTCGGCGTCCAATCGCTTGACGACCTTGCCCCGGCTGCCGCGCAGCGTCATCTCCATCGCCCGTTCGACGCCGAACGCCCCGATGCGATCGCCCGGGCGATACCCGCCGAGTTCTTCGACCCACTGGCCCGACTCGAGCTGCCGCAGGAACGGCCGATTCTCCCACAGCGCATCTTCCGCGTAGATCGGTCGCAACTGCCCGAGGACGTGCATCGCCACGCCCGGAACGCTCAGCGTCAGCGGCTCGGCCGAGGCAAGCGGTGCCGGAAACGACGAACGATCCAGCCGCAGCGTCACGGTCTCCAGCGGATACCGCCGATGCTTGGCCCTCGCGGGCTTGACTTCGAGCCAGAACGCGCTGGGCGGCGGCGAGGCCGTCACGCGATAGCCGCGGCTGGTCGGCGTGCGCCACCCCGGCGCTTCCCGCTCGGCCTCGGCGATCAGGTCGCCGACAATCCCGATCGATGCGTCGGCCACATCGAAAAGCACCGCGTGCGTCTCGTGCTGCTCACGCACCTCCATGTACGCCTCGGCCGACGAGACATCTTCCTGCAGCTCGGCCATCCGGCGTTGACGGTTCCGCTGGGTCACCTCGGCGACGATCCGCTCCGTCCGCTGCACGACGGCCCGGCGCGTGGCTTCGAGCTCGGCCGTGGTGGTCATGCCCAGGTCGGCCAGGGTCTGCCACGCCTGCTCGGCCGCCTCGGCGTACTGCGCGATGTGCCCGGCGATCGCCGCATCCTTCTCGGTGATGCCCAACTCCTTCCACGACCCGCCCAGCTGCACCCGCGCCGCGGCCTCGGCCATGTCCTGCACCCATTGCTGCGTCAGCGCCCGATACTCGACCTCCACGTTCCAACTTGGCTCGTCCACCGCAAGAACGACGCCCGTACGATCCAGGATCCGCCCCCGCACCGTCGGGATATACGTCGTGTCCTGCAGCGGCCGCTCGGCCTTGAGCCGGCGTTCGCGGTGGCTGTCGCCGGTCGTCAGCGACGCGGTCTTGAGCCCCAGCGCCGCGAGCAGAAAGAACGAAAGCAGCCCCAGCAGCGAGAGCCGCCGGTGAAACATGCTCGGGATGATGCGTCTCAGCACACGCCGCATGGGATAGCTCCGCCGTCCCGATTCAAGCCTCTTGCCGGTTCATCGGCGAAGCGGTCGCCGAGGGTTGATTGTCGCATCCGACATTCAGTTCGCCGCCGCCTGATCCGCGACGGCCTTGTCGGCCAGCACGACCAGTTGGTTGTCCTGCACCTGAGCGAACCCGCCTTCGATGGCGAGCGTCGTCTGCCCGCCCGCCGCCTTGCTCAGCGTCAGCCGCCCCTTGCCCAGCTCGACCATCATCGGCGCGTGAAGGGCGAGCACGCCCATCTGTCCGTCGTGCGCGGGCAG
>CAZIXN010000210.1:0-4620 GCA_964543215.1 uncultured Phycisphaera sp. | reverse complement strand
CGCCGAAGGACCAGTTGCCGAGCATCTCGAAGAAGGTGTGGTGGTAGGTGTCCTTCCCGACGTCGTCGAGGTCGTTGTGCTTGCCGCCGGCGCGGATGCACTTCTGCGTGTTGGCCACGCGGGTGCTGGTGGGTTTTTCCTGGCCGAGGAAGTACGGCTTGAACTGGTTCATGCCCGCGTTGGCGAACAGGAGCGTGGGGTCGTCGTGCGGGACCACCGGCGAGGAGGCGATGTTGGTGTGGCCGTACCTTTCGACGAAGAAGTCGACGAATTGAGAACGGATGTCGGCGGCGGTGTGCGTGGTCATGGTTGCGTTTCTTACGGATTGCCTGGGGCGGGGGAGTATAAGTTTCTTGTGAGGCCGGCCCGGGTTCGGTGAACGCGGGCTTCGGAGATGCGATGAGGTTTCGATCAGGAGACGCAACCATGGATGACATGCATGTACCCGCGGCCCTGCGGGGGTTGCCGCACATCGTGGTGCTGGGTGCGGGGTTCGGCGGGCTGACGTTTTGCCGTGAGTTCAGGGGCAACGCGCGCGTCACGATCGTGGACAAGCAGAATCACCACCTGTTTCAGCCGCTGCTGTATCAGGTGGCGATGGCGGGTCTGGCGGCGACGGACATCGCCGAGCCGGTGCGGTCGATTTTCCGCAAACGGCCCAACGTGATCTCGCTGATGGACGAGGCGGTGGGGATCGATCTGCGGACGCACGCGGTGCAGTTTTCCGACCGGACGCTGAAGTACGACTACCTCGTGTGTGCGCTGGGGGGGGTGAAGAGTTATTTCGGCAACGAGCATTGGGAGCAGCACGCGCCCGGGCTCAAGACGCTGGACGACGCGATGCGGATTCGCCGGCGGATTCTCAGCAGCTTCGAGAAGGCCGAGAACGCCATTGACACGGAAGCGCAGCGGCGGCTGACGACGATCGTGGTGGTTGGCGGCGGGCCCACGGGCGTGGAGCTGGCGGGCTCGATCGCGGAGCTGACGCGGCAGGTGTTCCGGACGGATTTCCGGCGGATCAACCCGGCGGATTCGCGGATCGTGCTGGTGCATTCGCAGGACCGGATCCTGCAGGAGTACCCCGAGGACCTGAGCGCCTCGGCGCGGAAGCAGCTCGAATCGCTGGGCGTGGAGATCATCTTCAGCGACCGCGTGGTGGACGTGCAGGAAGACCACGTGCTGCTCAAGAGTGGCCAGCGGATCGACACGTGCAACGTGCTCTGGGGCGCGGGGGTGAAGGCCAATCCGATCACGCAGAGCCTGGCCGACTGCTGCGGCATCGTGCTCGACCGCGGCGGGCGGGTGCCGGTGGATGCGGACCTGTCGCTGCGGTCGCACGGCCACCCCGAAGTGTTCTGCATCGGCGACATCGCGGCGATCAACGACGTGGACGGCAAACCCGTGCCGGGCGTGGCGCCGGCGGCGATTCAGATGGGTAAGCACGTCGCCAAGCTCATCGAGGCCCGGCTTGATCGCCAGATCGCCCGCAGTGAAGGGCTGGAGACCAACGAGGCGTTCCGCTACTGGGACAAGGGCATGATGGCGACGATCGGCCGGAAGCGTGCGGTGGCGTGGACGGGCGACCTGCCGCTGATCCAGGGCCTGAAGATGACGGGTTTTGTCGCCTGGGTGGCCTGGCTGTTCATCCACATCTCGTACCTGATCGGGTTCCGCAACCGCGTGTCGGTGCTGTTCTCGTGGGTCTACGCCTACTTCACGTTCCGGCGGGGGGCGCGGATCATCGTCGCGCCGGTGGGCTCGGCGGCGCCCCGTCGGCTTGACGTGGTTTTGCCGGCCGATCACGCCTGACCCCAGACGTTTTCACCACGGGCCGACACGCCGTGCGGCGCGGCTTTAGACTGCTCCCTGACGGATGCTTGCTTGCGGTCCCCGCCCCGGCCGATCAGGACGACGCCATGCCCGCGGTGTGTTTCTATTTCCAGCTGCATCAGCCCGATCGGCTGCGTCGCTACTCGGTGTTCGACGCCGCGTCGGATTATTTCGACGACGTCAACAACGCGGCGATCCTCCGCAAGGTCGCGGCCAAGTCGTACCTGCCGGGCCTGCGGCGTCTGCACGAGCTGGCGGTCCGCATGGGCGGCGACTTCCGCCTGGGGCTCTCGGTCACGGGCAACCTGATCACGCAGTGTCGGCAGTGGTCGCCCGAGGTGATCGAGTGGCTGCAGAAACTCGCCGAGACCGGCTGCGTCGAGTTCATGACCGAAACCTCGCACCACAGTCTGGCGCACCTGTTCAGCGAAGCGGAGTTCGAAGCTCAGGTGGCGCTGCACGTGGAACTCATGGATGAGCTGTTCGGCCAGCGGCCCAGCGTGTTCCGCAACACCGAGCTGATCTACAACGATGCGCTGGCGGCGCGGCTGCACAAAGACGGCAGGTTTTTAGGCGTGCTGTGCGAAGGCGCCGACGCGGTGCTGCAGGGGCGGTCGGCGAATCAGGTGTACCGGGCCGCGGCGGCGCCGGGGCTGTCGGTGCTGATGAAGAATCACCGCCTCAGCGACGACATCGCGTTTCGCTTCTCCGATCCGAGTTGGCCGGGCCATCCGCTGACCGCCGAGAAGTACGCGCAATGGATCGCGGCAGAAAAGGGAGACGTTGTCGGGCTGTTCATGGATTTCGAAACCTTCGGCGAGCACCAGTGGGAACCCACGGGCATCTTCGAGTTCCTCTCGGGCCTGCCCCGCGAGTTGCTCCACGCGGGCGTCCCGATGCTCACGCCCTCCGAGGTGCTCGACGAGTTCGATCCGCAAGGCTCGATCCAGAGCAAGGCGGTGGTCAGCTGGGCGGACACCGAGCGCGACGCCTCGGCCTGGTTGGGCAACGCGATGCAGACCAACGCCGCCAGCGAGCTGTACAAGCTCGAAGCCGCGATCAAGCGGGCCGTCGCGCACCACGAAGCACCCCCCGATGCAGCGCTGCAACTGCTGGACGACTGGCGGAAACTCACCGCGTCGGACCACCTCTACTACATGTGCACCAAGTTCTACGCCGACGGCGACGTGCACAAATATTTCAGCCCGTACGCCTCGCCGTACGACGCCTACATCAATTTCATGAACGTGCTGGATCACCTGCGCAGCCGGATCGAAGCGGCCGCGACGACGGGTTGAGCGGGTTGGTCACGCGGCTTGCGAAGCGGGCGCCATCTCGACGTGCAGCAACGCGTTGAGCGCCGCCGCCAAACGGCGCGGCGTGACCGGTTCGGCGAGGCACTGCACCGATCGGCCGGCCATTGCGGCATCCTCAAGGGTCCGGTTGCCCTTGGGCGAGACGATCAGCAGCGGCAGGCGACCCAGGCCCCGCTCGAACTCCCAGCCACGCAGCTTCCCGGTCAACGCATCGCGCTCGAGGACGTTGGTGAGACGGACCACCGCGACGTTCGTCGGCGTTTCGGGTTTGACCGAAAGCTCGCGCGCGAGCACGGCGAAGGCGTCGGCCTGCGGTTCACTGCCGATGAACAGCGGGCTGTGCCGTTGGCGCACCGAGGCTTCGAGCGAGGCAGTCCAGGGCGCATCGGTGGGCATCGCTTCGCCGAAAACCCGGGCGGCGGTGGCGAGGTTTTTGTCGAGCTGCTGCGCACAGGCCGCGAGGCTGGCCGACAGCGCCGAGCCATCGAGCTTGAGCGCGGTGAGGTGGTGTTCGAGCCCTTGCAGCGGGTCGGCCAGGGGGTCGCCGGTACCCAGCGCGGCGGCATAGCGGTCGGCGATGGCCAGGGTGATGGTTTCCGGGAAGTGCTTTCCCGACAGCTGGCGTGCTTCGATCAGCGGCAATTGATGGCAGCCGATCGCCGTCGCCAGTCCGGGCGAAACCGCGAGGCCACGAAGCAGCTTCTCCATGATCTGGCCGTGGTGATCGAGCATCATCTGGGTTTCCACCGCGGTCAGCGGCAAGCCCAGGGCCTCCGTCGCTTCGATGGCCTGGGCATACGCGTCGCCGAGCGTCAACGCGAACACCTGTCGCCCCAGGTCGTGCAACCCGCCGCAGGTCCGCGCGGCCTGAACCGCGTCTGCCCCACCGCCGGCCAGGCGTGCGACTTCCCCGGCGATGCGTGCCACGGCGTGACTGTGCCGCCAGGCGGCTCGGCGATCGATCCCGCAGACATGAAGTCCGCGTTCGAACGCTTCGGCGCTTTCGACGAGGTCCGTGTCGGCTTGCGCGGTTTCAAGGATCGTGCGGAGCCCGGCGTTGCCGATGCGATCGATCGCCACCGCCAACGACGCGATCGGCTCACGCCGGGCATTCGAGGCCGCCGCCGCGACGGCCAGCACGCGCAGCGTCAACGCGCCGTCGCGAGCCACCGCCCGACCCAGGTCCCCGGGCGTGGCGGTGTCGGTGGCGAGCAACGAACGCACGTGCTCCACGACCTTCGGGTCCAGCGGCAAACGAACGCCGCGGGTGGCGGCCTCGTCGACCTGCTCACGATGCACCACCGGGCTGAGCGTCTTGAGCAGACCCAACTCGTCGATGTTCGCCGCCGACGGCAGGCTCACCGGGCGGGCCGAAGCCGTCGGCGGACTTGCGGCGCGATCGGACGTCAGGCGAAACGCCGGGGAAGTCTCGGGCTTGGTCGGCGCGGCCGCGGGTCGGCGCGGCCGCGGGTTG
>CAZIXN010000209.1:0-4644 GCA_964543215.1 uncultured Phycisphaera sp. | reverse complement strand
GGGATCGACGCCGAAAATCGCTTCGGGGATCGCGGCCGTGAACGCCTCCCACGAGTTTTCGACGACGCCCCGCCAACCGGTGGCCGACCAGTCGTTCAGCAGCGCCACGACATCGCGCCGCAGGCCCGGGACAACGACGACCAACAGCAACGCCAGCGCCATTCCCAGCAGCGAAGCCGCCCCCATCGCGCGCTGCGTGACGTTCGAACCCGGCACGGATGCGGGCGGGTCGGCCGACCGGTACCACGCTTCCCAAACCAGTGTGAGCAACCACGCCAACATGACCAGCACGCCCACGCTGCGCAGCAAGAGCAGACAAGCCAGCAGCAGCCCCACGCCCAGCAGTCGCCCGACCCATCGCCGCGGCCGTGACTCCCACCACAGCAGCGCCGCGAACACGGACGCGAACAGCATGTCGGGCAGGACATCGGCGGCGGCCTCGATCGTGCGGGCCGAGCAGAGGCACAGGCCGGTGACCACGACCGCGGCGGACCGGCCGAACGCGTTTCGCACGGCGAGGAACACCAACGCCGCCCACGCCGCGAACGCCAACGCGTTGAGCACGATCGCCAGCGTGGCCGGATCGCCGAAGGTTTCAAGCAGCGCGAGCAGCCACGGGTAGCCGGGCATCACGCCTTCGTGGTACCCGCCGAGCACGCGGAGCTGTCCTGTCTCGGCGAAGTGCCGCGCGAGGACCAGCACCGCCGCCGAGTCGGACCCCGGCCGCCACCGCATCGTGAAGGTCGCGACAAAAAGCGCAACGGCCAGGCCGAGCAGCGCATAGCGGAAGCGATCCGCCTGCCGCGCGAGCCACGCCGGGGAAAGCAGAGCCGACGTTGAGGAATCAGCGGGCATCGCCGGCGTTGCTCACAGCGGAGGAAGCGATCGCCTGCGCGGCAACGCCGGCGTTTGAGAGAAGATGATCGAGGCTGCGGGTGCCGATCACGGCCGCGTCCACGCTCGGCTCGGCCATGAGAAAACCGATCGCTTCGCTCGGTGCGTGCCGTCCGGATGCCAACCCCTTTTTCACGAGCACCCCCACGCCGCGGGCGTGGGCCGCGCGCATGACTTCCCGATGCGAATCATCGTCCGCGTGAAACTCAACCATCAAAACGTCGGCCCACGCCAGCGCCGCCGTTGCACCCGCGACCGTCTTGCCCGACAGGCCGACGCAACGCACCTCGCCGCGCGCTTTGGCCTCGAGCATCGTGGCGACGGCGTCGTCGCCCATCGCGGACAAGTCGTCGCCCTCGGAGTGCAGCAGCCACAGGTCCACGCGATCGGTGCGGAGCGCCTGCAGCGAGTGCTGCAGGCTCGCCGAAAGCGCTTCGCCGGTGAAATCGAACCGCGACGTGGCCGTGGCTTCGTCGAAGCATTCGCCGGCCTTGGTGCTCAGAACGAACGCATCGCGGCGGTCGGCGAGGTGTCGCCCGATGCGCTGCTCGGCCAGGCCATAAGCAGGCGCGGTATCGATCAGGTTGATGCCCGCGTCCAGCGCGCCGTTCAGCAACGCCCCGGCCTCATCTTCGCTGGGCAACGTGAACGCATCGGCATAGCGAAGCTTGCGCGTCCGACCGATCTTCACCGTGCCCAGGCCCACCGGGCTGACGTGCAGCCCCGTTCTTCCCAGCGGGCGGCGGATCACGGCGTGGCTCCGGCGGTCGGCGCGGGCAACGCAACCCAGTCGCGCGGCAGGTCCCAGGGCGACGTCGCGGTCGTAGGGCGTTCCGCATCCTTCAGCGCTTCGGCCACCCGGTCGGCGGGCGCGGCGTGGGCACCCACGAGCCGCTTGGCTTCGTCGAGCACCAACTCCGCCACGCGCGGCGCCAGCGCGAGCTTGGTCGGCCAGCACGTCAGCACGTTGCCCCGACGTTCGACGAACGCATCGTCGGGACGCAGCCCGCCCACGGTTGTCACCTCGGCCTTGTCGAGCCGGTAGGTGGACCACTGCACGCCGGTCGCCACGTCACGCCCCCCCAGCGACGCCGACACCTCCGCCGCGGCATGACGCACCAGCGCCTCCGCATCCATCTCCGTGCCGTCTTCGCTGACCTGCCCGCCGACCTGCCAGATCGTGCGGCCATCCGCATCGCGGTCGGTGGTGATCGTGACGCGCGTCTTCTGGCCATCGACGCAGTGTCCGTTGAGCTGCGGCAACGCGCCGCTCCCGGCAGCCGCCTCACGCGCGAAGATCATGTGCACGCCGCGACGCTGCATGCGCGGCTCGGTGATGCCGGCCAATTCGCGCAGCCCCGCGTTGCCCAGTCCCGCGGTCAGCGCGACGAATTGCGGCGCCAGCGTGAACCCTCGTCCGCCACTTTGCATCGACCAGCGCTGGATGCCGGTGGCGTCGCGCTCGATGGCCGGTTCGCCTTGGGTTTTGACGAGGCACTCCGCGTGCAACGCCCCGAGCGCCGCGACGAAGCTCGCCGGATCGACGACCTGTTCTTCCAGCCGGAACACATCACCCACCGCTCCGAGCACCTCCGGCCAGGCCGCTCGCTCCACGCGCTTCGGCTTCACCCGCAGCCCGACCCGGGCACCGACCATGCCCAGCCGGCTGGACCACCGGCCGGTCCGCCAGAGGTGGCAATGCTCGCTTCGCATCCGCGTGGCCGAAGCATCGGGTTGGCCCGGCTTGCCCCCCAGCGCATCGCGCCAGACCTGCGGCATGTCGCGGATCGCCTGGGCGCTGCCCGTGAGCGTGCCCGACAGCGTGTACTTCAGGCCGCCGTGCACGATCCCCTGCGAACCGACGGTCTGCCCCGTGCCCAGCGCCGCGTGTTCCAGCAGCACGCACGAGAAACCCGCCCGCCGCAGCACGTCCAGCGTCCACAGCCCCGCCACGCCCCCGCCGACGATCAACCCATCGACGGGCAGCGGCTCGCCTTCGCTCGGGATGCGCCGTGTTTCATCCACCGACTCAGCCTACCGATTTTCCGCCGCAAGCCCCCGTCTTTGCACGGCTTGCCGCCGGAGTGCCGATTCTTATGATGGCCGCCTCGCACCACGGGAGCACCGCCCTGCCCACCACCACCCACCCCTCGCCGCACAAAGTCCTGGACCTCGACGAGCTGGCCGCGCAACTCGCAGCCCTCCGCGCCGAGGCGAAGGCCGACGCCAAGACCCCGCCGGTCATCGTCCATTGCCACGGCGTGTTCGATCTCCTGCACATCGGGCACGTCCGTTACCTCGAGGCCGCCGCCAAGCTCGGCGACATCCTCGTCGTCACCATCACGCCCGACGAGTTTGTGAACAAAGGCCCCAACCGCCCCGCCTTCCCCGCGCCGCTGCGGGCCGAGCACGTCGCCGCTTTGGGCTGCGTGACCTGGGCGTCGGTCAACCGCTGGGCCACCGCCATCGAACCCATCACGCTTCTCCGACCCGACCTCTACGTCAAGGGCAGCGAATACCGAAACGAAGACGGCGACATCTCCGGTGCCATCACCAAAGAACGGCATGCCGTCGAAGCCGTCGGCGGCCAACTCGCCTTCACCGACGACATCGTCTTCTCCAGCTCCAACCTGCTCAACCGCTTCATGCCGCAACTGCCCAGCAGCACCCAGCGCTGGCTCGACGGCTTCAACGAGCGCTACGGCATCGACGCCGTCACCCAGGCATTCGAACGCGCTCGACCCATCAAGCTCCTGGTCGTCGGCGAAACCATCATCGACGAATACCTGCACTGCGAAGCCATCGGCAAGAGCAGCAAGGAACCCACCCTCGCCGTCAAGGCCGGCACCCGCGAACGCTTCGCCGGCGGCATCCTCGCGGTGGCCAACAACGCCGCCGCCTGCTGCGACTCCGTCCACGTCCTCACCCAACTCGGCGACCGCGACCCCCAACGCGCCTTCTGCCGCGAACACCTCCAGCCGCGCGTCACGCCCACCTTCCTCACCCGCACCGACGCGCCCACCATCGTCAAACGCCGCTACATCGACACCTACTTCCAGTCCAAGCTCTTCGAGGTCTACCACTTCAACGACGCACCCCCGGAAGCTCAAGACAACGAGGCGTTTCTCGAAGCGCTGCGCCCCGCCATCGCCGAGGCCGACGCAGTGCTGGTCGTCGATTTCGGCCACGGCCTGCTCAGCGCCGAAGCGATCGAACTGCTCTGCGATTCCGCGAGATTCCTCGCCGTCAACGTGCAGGCCAACGCCGGCAACCTGGGCTTCAACCTCATCGGCAAATACCCCCGGGCCGACCTCCTGTGCGTCGCCCAAAACGAACTCCGCCTCGAGTTCCGCGACAAGACCGGCGACCTTCACAACCTCCTCGAAGCCGCCGGCACCAAGCTCGACGCCGCCGCCGCCGTCTGCACCCGCGGCAAGCACGGCGCCCTCACCTGGTCCAAGGCGCTAGCCCAGAGTCAGTCGCACGGCCGGTCCCACCTCCCCGCCGTCGCCGCCAAGGTCGTCGACCGCGTCGGCGCCGGCGACACTTTCTTGAGCATCCTCGCCCCCGTCCTCGCCGCCGGGGCCCCCCTTGAAGTCGCCTGCTTCCTCGCGTCGGTCGCCGGTGCCGAAGCCGTCGCCACCGTCGGGCATCGTCAGAATCTGGATCGCGTCGCCCTGCTCAAGCACGCCACCACGCTGCTCAAATAACGACCCAACCGAGCAGGTTGGAACCACCGATGAACACGGA
>CAZIXN010000208.1:0-4720 GCA_964543215.1 uncultured Phycisphaera sp. | reverse complement strand
GGCGTCACGCAGGTCCGCGCCGATGCGGGCGACGATCGCGACGTCATGCAACTCCGCTACGCCGATGGCCGGTACGCCCACCTGCGGCTCGAACGCAAGGGCGGCTACGACTTCGCCGCCACGATCCACGGCACGAAAGGCCTGCACCATTTCAAGGTGGACTTCGGCCCGGTCTACGGCCGACTGGTCGCGGGCATGACCCGCTTCTTCGAAGGCGGCGACGCTCCCGCGGACCTGCGCGACATCGTCGAGAATCTCGCGGTCATCGAGTCCGCCCACGTCTCGCTGCAACAGGGCGGTACGTGGATCGATGTGCCGAGCGTGGACTAAGCCGGAAGAAAACGCCAAGCCGCCAAGGGGCCAAGGTGCCAAGGTGCCAAGGTGCCAAGGCCGAGTCATTGGCATCGGCGTGATCGCGTCGCGTTTGGTGGATGCCGTCCAATCGGAGATCATGTGCCGATGCGAAACAATATCCGTCGCTTCTGCTGCTTGGCGTCTTGGCCCCTTGGCGTCTCGGCGTTCCTGCTTCTGACCCAAGGCTGCTCGCCGAAAGCCTGCACGGGCTACCACATCGAGAACCCCGCAACGCCTTCGCCGCTCGAACAATCCGAGCCGGAACCAACGGGCCCGATGAGCATGGACGACGCCTTTGCGCGTCTCGCCGCCGCGGATGACTGGAAGCAGCATCCGCCGCTGGACCTGCCGCGTCACCCCGCCGAGAAATACCTCGCGGGCTGGGTCATCGTGCTGGACCCCGGGCACGGCGGCAAGAGCCTTGAAGTTCCCGGTTGGAAGACCGGCCCCACGGGCGTGCGCGAGGCGGAGATGAACCTGCGCGTCGGGCTGATGCTGCGGGCGCTGCTGGAAGATGCCGGGGCCATCGTGGGCATGACGCGCACCGAGGAAGTCAGCGACATCGCCGACGACCGCATCGGCGACTACGACCACGGCGCCCCCGGAAGCCCGCCCGACGCCGACCCCCACGACCCCGCGACGTGGAACACGCTCAAACGCCGGGCCAATTTCGCCAACACGTTCCCGCGCCCCGAGCACGCCCGCCCCGGCGGGATCCGGGACGCGGAGGGCACTTTCCGGGGGGCGGACCTGTTCATCAGCCTCCACCACAACGCCAGCAGCTCGCCCGAAAGCAACTACACCACCGTCTGGTTCCACGGCCCCCCGGAAGATGCGTTGGTTGAATTAGACGCCGCACGGCATCTGGCCCGCGAAATCGGCAACGCGCTGCGGACCGAGGTGGGCAAGACCTCGCCGGTGATGAACGACCGGCAGATGTACCCCACGGGCTTCGCGGTGCTTCGGCAAGCGACGGTGCCCGCCGTGCTCACCGAGTCGTCGTTCTTCACCAACCCCCAGGAAGAGCAGCGCCTCAACGATCCCGGCTACCTCATCCGTGAGGCCTACGCGATCTATCGCGGGTTGTGCGAGTTGGCGTACGCGGGGAGGCCGACGCAGACGATCGGCGAATTCGACGTTCGTCTCGTCGGCGAATCAATTGGCTCTGGCGGTGCGATTCTCGCAATGCAACGTATGGCTTTCGAGATCGACATCGACGACGGCCAGCCGAACTGGTGGGGTCACGACTTGGAGCGGACGTTGAGTTCAACGCTGACGGTCACGATCGACGGCCAAACGCAAGATTCATCCAATACTCAGGTGGATCCCGAGACCGGCGATCTCCGGCTGTCGATAGCGTTCATGTTGCCGTCGGAGTACACCGGACGTGCCAACTGGATTCTCATGAAACGGGGCACCGAGCAGATGGCTGTGGCCGATCCTGAATTGATCGGGGACGATCCCGCTGGGGGCGAGACAATTCGATCCACGCATGTCGTCACCATCAAACACGCCAACTTCCTCAAAGCCCACAACTGGCCGCAGCGTTACGCGGTGGAGCTCAAGTGGGAACCCGATGCGGCGTTGCCCGAGGTGGTGTCGGTGACGCCGCTGGGCGCGAAGCGTTGAAAGAAGCTCGCCGCCGCGACGCGACGTGTCGCCGGGTTTCGGTGTCGCCACCCCAGCGATGCGTCGCGTCCGGCTTGGGGACGGTTGGCGTTCCAAAATTGTTCGTGCATTTTCCGGATCGGTTCTATAAGATTTGAAAGACTCTTGCGGTGCTGTTCGGTGAAATCCGGATCGGCCTCTGGCGGGCGCGGGTGAATCCTGCAAGACTCGCGGGCGTCTTACGAGAGAGTCTTACATAGAGAAACGCATGCGGCACGCACGACGACAATCCGGCAAGGCAGCGCGGGCGGTGATGTGTGCCTTGTTGTTGGCGGGGTTGTCGCAGGCGCAGGAGACGCCCACGGATTCCATCCGTGGGCTTCCGGGTCTTCCGGGTCTTCCGGGTCTTCCGGGGCTTCCGGGGGGGCTGCCGGTGGTGATCGTGCCGATCGATCGCGTGACCGAGGCCGGCCCGATGCGGGGGTGGTCGGCGACGGTGGATCTGTCGGACCCACGCATCGACGTGGTGGTCAGCGACATCGACGGGGATGCCGATCTGGACGATGCGGACGTGACCATCGTGGAAGGCGCGGAAGTCGTGCTGACGCCGGCCGATTCGTTTGTGAATCGTGCGGGCGTGGCGCTGGCGTTCAACGCGAATTTCTTTGCGTGGATGGACGATGGCACGGGCAAGAAGACGCAGGCGGATCTGATCGGGTTGTCGGTGAGCGATGGGGTGGTGATTTCGCCGCCGCGTGATTTTGAAGATGCCGGCGACCCGTCGCTGTTGTTCCGGAAGGACGGCAAGGCGGCGGCGGCGCGGATCAACCCGGCGGTGTTTGCGGAGCAGCGGATCTGGGACGGCGTGGCGGGCGTCCGCGGCGACGCGACCGACGCGACCACCGGCACGCTGCTGGTCGAAGACGGCAAGAACCTCGGCGAAACCGCGCGGGTTGCGCCCACCAAGCGTCATCCGCGGACGGCGGCGGGGGTGAGTGCGGATGGCCGGACGTTGTACGTCGTGGTGATCGATGGCCGGCAGATCGGGCACAGCGTGGGGGCGACGTTGCCGGAGATGGCGGACCTGCTGATTGAGATGGGTGCGGACGATGCGGTGGCGCTGGACGGCGGGGGCAGCAGCGCGTTTGTCGCGCGGGCCGAGTTCGCCGACGAAACTTTCCGGGGGCGGGCGGACGGCAACGGCGATGGTTGGGTGACGAACCGGCCCAGCGACGGGAAGTATCGTGCGGTGGGGAATCACGTGGGGATTCGGGTGGCGGGGCTGGAGGGGATGTCGGAGTTGCCGGCGTATGTGCCGGGCACGGCGGACATGTTCGCCGAGGTCGCGGATTCACCTGGGGGGGCCGGCGTCGGCTCCGACGAATCAACCGTTTCCACGCAGGAGTCGCCATGAGTCGCACGCCGTCCGCCCGTACGAATGTGAGTTCCGCGTCGTTGCCCGATGTGCTGGAAGCGGTGAAGGCCCAGCCGGGCCGGCCGCTGTACAAGGTCGTGAAGCAGTCGCTGATCGACGCGATTGAGGCGGGCACGTTCAAGCCCGGCTCGCGTTTGCCCAGCACCAAGGAGATCAGCCGGCAGATGTCGGTTTCTCTGGTGACGGCGCACCGGGCGTTGCAGGAGTTGGTCACCGGTGGCGTGCTGGAGCGGACGCAGGGCCGGGGCACGTTCGTGATCGAGCGCAGCCGACGCGCGGCGCCGCGGTATCGCTTAGGCGTGTGGATGCAGCCCGAGGCGTCGATGGCGGACTATTACCACTCGCAGCTTTTTGAGGGCATGCGTCAGGCGGCGCAGGACCGGCAGGTCGAGCTGATGGTGACGCGGATGCAGCAGGACCCCACGGCCGGGGCGGACGGCGTGCTGGTGATCAACCCGACGACCGAGAGTTTGAGCCACGTCACCGAGCGCATGGGCCGGGACCAGGCGGTGGCGGTGGTGGGGGCGCGGTCGGCGCTTTCGGGCGTGGCGAGCTTCGACGTGGACAACCGCGAACTGGCCAAGCAGGCGGTGACGCATCTGTACAGGCTGGGGCATCGGCGGATCGCGTACGTCGGCGGGGCGGGCGAGCTGCCCAACTCGGTGGATCGGCGGGAAGGGTTCGTCGCGGCGTGCCAGGCGCTGGGCGTGGACAAAGACCATGCGCCGGTGTTCGAGGCGTCGGCGTGGCAGTTGGACGGCAAAGAGAAAATGGACCTGTCGCGTCTGCTCAACGGCAAGCACCGGCCGACGGCGGTGTTTGCCGGCGGGTACTACCTCGCGCTGGATCTGTACGAGGTGGCGAGCGGGTTGGGCATGAACGTGCCGGACGATCTGAGCGTGGTGGGCGTGGACAATCCGCCGAGTTCGGCGTATCTGTCGCCGGCCCTCACGACGTTCGCGCAGCCGCTGATCGAGCTGGGCAACCAGGCGGTCAACGCGGTGGTCGAGCACCTGCTGCGGGATGACGACGGGCCGCACGACCACATCCTGCGGGCGGAGCTGCTGATCCGCGCGAGCTCGTCGGCCCCGCCGGCGTGATCGCCGGAAATCCGGAACATCAAGAAAATCCAGAAGATCTGGAAAATGTGAGCAAGCGTGACGCCTCGTTTTCCTGATTTTCTTTATTTTCCGCATTTTCTGGATTTCACATGCACGTTCCGATCCTGATTGTCGGCGGGGGGGTGGGCGGTTGCGCGGCGGCGCTGGCGGCGTGATCGCCGGAAATCCGGAACATCAAGAAAATCCAGAAGATCTGGAAAAT
>CAZIXN010000207.1:0-4738 GCA_964543215.1 uncultured Phycisphaera sp. | reverse complement strand
GTTCGTGCGCATCGCTCACGAAACCTCCGAACACCGCCCCCCGGAAGCCCCCGGACGCCCCCGGAAGTTCCGGACGTGGCGACTCATCGACTCGGACTCGGGTTTGAAAGTGTCCGCCGTATCCCGGTGTCGAGCTGCGCACCTCTCCCGCCGCCGCGCCGATGGGGCCAACGTGGAACCGCGGGAGTATTCGCGGCGTGTGTGTGACGCGCCGCGTTTTTGCGCACGCTTGGGCGGTCGCCTTCCGGGGGGCCGCCGCTTTATTGGGCGGGGTTGTCCAGCAGTTCGGCCAGTCGGCGGTCCAGGGCTTGCTGGTACGGGGCGCTCAGGGCGGTGGTGCCGGCGTTGGAGCTGACGTAGATCGTGCGGAGCGCGGCGAGGCTGGCGAGGGTGACCTGCAGGTTGATTTCCTGGCCGTCGCGGACGATGCGGAGCGGGACGGTGTCGCCGGCCCGGTGTCGCTGGATGACGTCGTTGATGGGGGTGGGTTGGTTGGGTTGGGCGGCGGCGGGGAGCGGGTTGCCGGCGAAGCGGACGATGGCGTCGCCGGGCCGGAGCACCGGGTAGGCGGGGAAGCCCGGCAGCGTGTCCAGAACCAGAACCTCGACGCCTTCGCGATCGGGCACGGCATCGACGGCGATCTGCGGGTGCATGATGCCCAGCGACGCGGCGTCGGGCGGGGCACCGAGCACGGCGGCGTCGAGCTGGGCCTGCCACGCGGCGGCGGCTTCGCGGGGTTCGGCCGGGCCGAGCGCGTCGGGGGGTTCGGCGGGTCCGTTGGGGTGTTCGGGGAAGCGCGCGAGCATCTCGGCGAGCAGACGGTGTTGCAGCGCCCGCTTGAGGCGCTGACGGGTTTCGAGCGAGGCGTCGGGCGCGTTGTGGGCTTGCGCGAGCGCTCGGAGCGTCGCGCTGGGTTCGAGCATGAGCGCTTCGGTGGCCCGCTGGCGGACGGACCAGTCGGGTGCGTCGAGGTCGGCGATCAGGGTGTCGACGCGCGACGGGGCGGGGGCATCCACGACGGCTGCGGGTTGGGCGGGTATCGGTTGCGCGGAAGTTTTGGCAACCACGCCGACCATGAACAACGTGGCCACTGCGCACGCCACCGGCCCGATCAGTGGCACCGGCTTCCAGCCGGTGATGGACACCGCGAACCACTCGGCCTGGCGGCCGATCACCGGCTGGAAGCCGGTGCCACGGGGCATGACGGGCTGGAAGCTTGTGCCAATTTGGGGGGATTCGTTATCTCGATGTTTCACGCGACGGCCTCGACGAGTTCGTGGGCGTGCTTGCGGAGCCATTGGACTTTACGCACGACCATTTCGAGGAACGCGGCCCCGGCCATGCGCGAGAAGAAGCCGGTGGCGGCGATGGGGATGACGGATTCGGCGATGAGGGCTTCGACCATCAGCCAGGGGACGACGCGGAGTTCGGCCTTGGTGAGCATGGCGTCGGGCACCGCGTCGTAGCCGCGGAGGAAGCGCTTGTAGCGCGAGAGGTCCAGGTCGTCGGGCCATTGCGACGGGTCTTCGCCGCCGCCACGGATGGAGAACTGCAGCGCGCCGTTGGCGGTGTCGAGCACGCGCGGCGCGAAGCGGACGGTGTCGTAGTCGATGACGGCGACGACGCGGGTGCCGCGGAAGAGCATGTTGCCCGGGTGCCAGTCGGAGTGGATGACTTGTTGGGGCCAGTCGGCGTAGCCCTCGTCTTCGACACGCTTGGCGGCGTCGAGGTAGGCGTCGGCGAGGAACTTGCCGATCTTGGTTTGTCGCTGGAAATCGTGTTCGGAACTTCCGGGGGGCGCGGTGCGTTTGAGCGTGTCGGGCAGGGCCTGCATGGCGCGGTGGACGGATTTGCTGCGGTGATAGGTGCCGCGGGCGGCGTCGTAGTCGGAGGTGAAGTCCAGCAGGAGTTTGTGGAACAGGCCGAGCGTTTGGCCCGCGTCGCCGGTGGCGTCGAGAGAGAAGTCGTAGCCGGTGCCTTTGATGTATTCGAAGAGCTCGTAGGTCTGGCCGTCGAGCTTGAGCATCGAGTTGTTGGTGTCGACGGTGCCGATGAGGTGGGGTAGGGGGAACTGCCGGTCGGCGAGGTGGAGCTGGACGGAATGGCAGAAGGCGACTTTCTGGGGATCGTCTTTGCCGGCGGCGCGGCGCTTGAGGAGGAAGTCGCCGCCCTTGCCTTTGATGCGGAGCTTGGGTGCTTTGCGCGAGCCGCGGGCGAACTCGCGGATTTCGGTGAGGATGCCGGTCTTGAAGTGGGAGAGGACGATGGCCAGTTCGCCCGGGGCGAAGGCGGATCTTCCGGTCGCGTTGGGCGAGCCGGTTCCCGAGAGAATGGCGGACGGTCCGGAGGGCAGGGCGGCAACGCCGGAAAGCTGGGCCTGGTCGGCGTGGCTTTGGGGCGGATCGGACATGGAGAAAGCTTAGCGGCGGGGCCCACGGACGGTGTCCGTAGGCTTCCTTTCGGCGAGCTTGGGAAACTACTCGACGTTCTGGACTTGTTCTTTGATGCGGTCGATGATGGATTTGGCTTGGACGACGCGTTGGGAGATGGGGGCGTCGTTGGATTTGCTGCCGATGGTGTTGGCTTCGCGGAGCATTTCCTGGGCGAGGAAGTCCATGGTTCGGCCGGCGGGCTCGCCGTCGCCCGAGGCGATGACGGTTTCGAACTGTTCGAGGTGGCCGCGGAGTCGGGTGAGTTCTTCGCGGATGTCGCATCGGTCGGCGAAGACGGCGATTTCCTTGATGAGGTCGGTTTGGTTGACGGTGAGCTGGGCCTTGGCCATGAGTTCGCCGACGCGCTGGGTGAGGCGGGCGTGGTACTCGTTAACGACGAAGGGGGCGCGGGTTTCGATTTCGGCGACGAGGGTGAGCAGTCGTTCGGCCTGTTCGCGGAGCTCGTGGGCGAGGGCCTGGCCTTCGACTTTGCGCATGGCGTTGAGCTTGTCGCCGGCGTCGTGGACGAGTCGGAGGATGACCGGGCGGGCCTGCTCGATGAGGTCCAGGCGGGGGGCTTCGGCGCCGCCGCTGAGCACGCCGGGCAGCGCGAGCAGGTGCGTGAGGTCGATGGTGACGGCGGAGTCGGGGAGCTTGGCCTTGAGGGCTTCGAGGTGTTGGAGGTAGGCGTGCAGCGCGGCGTCGTTGACGGCGGAGGCGGCCTGTTCTTCGGAGACGCGGAGCTTGACGGCGACGGAGAACGAGCCGCGGGCGAAGCGTTTGCGCAGCGCGACCTCAAGCTCGGCCTCAAGGCCGGCCAGCTCGTCGGGCAGGCGGGAGGTGCACTTGAAGTAGCGGTTGTTGAGCGAGCGGAGCTCGACGGCGTAGTGGGTGCCGTCGTGTTGGGTGGCCGCGTCGCCGAAGCCGGTCATGGAGCGAATCATGGGACGCTCAGCGTATCGGCAAGGGCGTGGAATTGCCGGGGGGTTTAGTCGGCGGGCGCGGCGGGGGCGGTTGGTTCGTCGGTGGCTGGCGCGGGGATCGGTGATTCTTCGGGCGTGGGCACGGGTGTGCTGAGGTCGATGGTTGCGGAGGCGGCGGGTTCGTCGGGCGTGGTGGTCGCCGGTGCGCCGGTTGCGGGGGCGGTCGCCGGGGGTGTGGTGGTGGTGGTTTGGACGGTGGGGTCGGCGAAGTCGGCGGGTTCGGGGTTGATGGCCCAGGTGAGTCCCATGGCCAGGCCGATGAAGGCGACGAAGAAGCCGACGGTGATCCAGGTGAGCACGTCGCCGATTTTTGCGCCCACGAAGGCGCCTTCGCTGCCGCCGCCACCGCCGAACGCGCCGGCGAGTCCGCCGCCCTTTGGCTTCTGCGCCAGCACGACCAGGATCAGCGAGAAGCACACGACCGCGAAGCCGACGGACAGGGCGGTGACGGCAACGGAGATGGCAAGAGTGGGGGCGAGCATGGTCATGGTTCGACTTGGGAATAAGATTATTTGGCCGCGTTGACGATGGCGGCGAAGTCGTCGGCCTGGAGGGCGGCGCCGCCGATGAGGCCGCCGTCGATGTCGGGTTGGGCGAGCAGTTCGCCGGCATTGCCGGGCTTCATCGAGCCGCCGTACTGGATGCGGACCGAGTCGGCGACGGTTTGTCCGTAGAGATGTGCCACGCCGGCGCGGAGCGCCTGGTGCGCGGCCTGGGCGTCCTGCGGCGTGGCGGTCTTGCCGGTGCCGATGGCCCAGACGGGTTCGTAGGCGAGGGTGACCTTGCTCATCTGCTCGGCGGTGACGCCGGCGAGGCCCAGCGCGGTCTGGCCGAGGTTGATCGCGTCGGTCTGATTCGCTTCGCGCTGTTCGAGTTTTTCGCCGATGGCGAGGATGACTTCGAAGCCGGCCTCGAGCGCGGCGTGGACCTTCTCGTTGATCAGCGCGTCGGATTCGCCGATGACGTGGCGGCGTTCGGAGTGTCCGACGAGCACGACTTTGACGCCGACGTCTTTGAGCATGGAGAGCGAAACTTCGCCGGTGAACGCGCCGTTGGGCTGGGTGTAGACGTCCTGCGCGCCGAGCTTGATCTTCGAGCCGGCGTCGCAGAGCACCGACGACACGGCCGCGAGGTACGGGAACGCGGGGAAGACCGAGACGTCCACCGCGTCGCCGGCGGCGTCGGCCAGCGTCTGCGCGAGGGCCTTGGCGAGGTCCTTGCACTGGGTGTGGTGCAGGTTCATCTTCCAGTTGCCGCCGACGTGGGGCTTGCGTTGTGGCATGGGAGGCGCTTTCCGGAACGCGGGGGGGCGGGGGCGGGGGC
>CAZIXN010000206.1:0-4787 GCA_964543215.1 uncultured Phycisphaera sp. | reverse complement strand
ATTTCGCCTTGTTCCACGGCCGATTCGCCGATCGCGGCGGGGTGCAGATACTTCGCGTCGCGCTCGCCGAGCTTGAGCACGGCGACGTCGGTGGATTCATCGGTGCCCACGATGGTGGCGTAGGCGGTGTGGCGGTCGGCGAAGGTGACCTTGATGCGTTCGTTGTCGCCGACGCCCTGGACGACGTGGGCGTTGGTGATGATGTAGTTGCCGGCGTGGTCGTCGCTGGCCTCGTGGCGATAGACCCAGCCCGAGCCATTGGCGACGGGGCGGAAGTCGTTGTACTCGGCGTAGTCGTCGCCTTGGGGCTGCGGCTCACCGGGCGCGCGGTCGGGCGCTTGGAAGCGCGGGTCGTCGCGGAAGAAGCGTTCGAACATGTCGCCGAAGCCCGGCGGCAGATCGCCGCGTCCGGGGCCCGGCGTGGCCGGCCCGCGTGACCGCTGGCGAGACTCGATCTCGATGTGCACCACGCTGGGATCGACCGCGCGCGCGACCTGTTTGAAGGCGTCGGACAGATCGGTCAGCGACGGGTTGGCCGTCAGGTCGTTGCGGATGGTGCGGACGGTGGCGTCGGTGCCGGCCCAACTCACGGTGCGGATGAGCGCGGGCGTGGCGAACAGAACGGCCAGGGTCGTGACCAGCAGGACCAGCGTCGGGCCGTACCAGCGGAAACGTGACATAGGCGGGCTCCTTGAAAAAGCATATGAAAGCGGTGGATCGACACCGTGCGCAGCACCGGCGTGGTCGGCATAGCCGGCATCGACGACATGCTACGCACGGACCCCCGGGGCGGTTCGCGGCGTGGCCCGCTGGATCACGCCCGGGGATGGCCTTCCCGGTGCTTGCGTCGCCCGAGATTCGGGCCTTACCCCAGACGCACCTTGCCCGTGCCGCGCACCGTTTTGCCCAGCACGTGCACGGTCTGTCCGCTCTTGCGAAGCTTGTCGGCGACGGCGTCGGCGAAGTGCGGCCGGACGATCAGCGTGTACCCGATGCCCATGTTGAACACGCGGAACATCTCGTCGTCCGCGACGTGGCCGTGGGTCTGCAGGAAGCGGAACAGCGGGGGGATGTCCCATGATTTGCGATCGATTTTCGCGTCGATCGTGCCGGGCAGCGCGCGGTTGACGTTGCCGGGCAGGCCGCCGCCGGTGATGTGGGCCATGCCCGCGATCGGGCGTTTGCGCTTGTACTGCCGCAGGAGCGAGACGACGGGCTTGACGTAGATGCGGGTCGGTTCCAGGAGGATGTCGCCGAGCGTCTTGCCCGCGTGGTCCGGATCGTCGTCGAACTCGGCGTAGGCCTTGTCGAGCTTGAGCCTGGCCTGCCTGACGATGGCGCGGACGAGCGTGTAGCCGTTGGAGTGCACCCCGGAGGACGACAAGCCGAGGATCACGTCGCCGGGCTCGACGCGTTCGTGTCCTTCGATGACGCGCTTGAGTTCGACCACGCCGACCGCAAAGCCCGCGAGGTCGTAGTCGTTCGGTGCATACACATCGGGCATCTCGGCGGTCTCGCCGCCCAGCAGCGCACAGTTGGCGAGCACGCAGCCGTCGGCGACACCCTTGACGATGCGTTCCATCTGTTCGGGCACGACTTTGTGCAGGCCGACGTAGTCGAGGAAGATCAGCGGCTCGGCACCCTGAACGATCATGTCGTTGACGTTCATGGCCACGCAGTCCTGGCCGATGGTGTCGTGGCGGTCCAGTTCGATGGCGAGCTTGACCTTGGTGCCCACGCCGTCGGTGCAGGCGACCAGGACCGGATCCTTGTAGTTGCGCTGGAAGAGGCGCTCGTTGTAGTCGAGTCGGAACATGCCGGCGAAGGCGCCGTGCTTGCCCAGGACGCGCGGGCCGTGCGTGCGGCGGAGGTGCTGCTGGAGCAGTTCGACGGCCCGGTCGCCGGCGTCGATGTCCACGCCGGCGTCGGCGTAGGTCATGGGTTTGCGTGAAGATCTGGCCATAGCGGCCAGCTTAGCGGCGCGAAGGGGCCCGCTCTTTGGGCGTCAGACGCGGACCCGGCCGACGTACACCCACCACTCCACGCACAGCAGCACCAGCGCCGCCGCAAGCACCCACGGCCACCACTCGCGACGCACCTGCTCGGACGCCGCGACGCCCGCGACGCCGCCGCCCGCGGCACTGCTGACCGGCAGGATGTCGGCCACGCGCAGGTCGCTCTCGGTCTGGTCGAGCAGGTTCACGGCCAGACGCGCGTCGCCGGGATCGACGGCGGCTTGCGTCGCGGTGCTTGCGTCGAACCAGCCGACGCGATCGGCACCGGGCAGCGTTGCCCGTCCGGCGCGCACGGTGGCGGTGAGCGTCTGGTTGGCACCGCTGAAAGACACTTCCTCGCGCGCTGCGTTCGAGGCCGCCACCGCGATCGGTGCCCCGGCCGGGTACCACGTCGCCGAGCCACCGGCGCCGCCGCCCAGGACGTCCAGCGCGTTGACCATGAACACCTGGAAGCTCCAGCTCAGCGGCCACCGGCTCTCGCGCAGATCAAACGCCACCGCCAGATGCGACGTGCCCGACGACGCGTCGTCCACCTGCGCGATGAGCGGCCCGCTGAGGCCCATCGCCAGCACGCGCCCGCCGCGCGGAAGCACCAAGCGGCCCGGGGACCGGATCAACACATCGTCCAGCGCGACGTGGCGCATCGCGGGTTCGTCACTGGCCCAGGTCAGCGCGCGCTGCAGCGAGGCTTCGGGGTCTGAAGGCGCGACGTAGGTGAAGCCGTCGAGGCCGGACGTCGCGGCGAAGCTGAGCGTGGCGATGGCGGTGATCGGCTCGCGCGGCGTCCAACGATCCAGCATGAGCACGTCGTGCCCGGCCCAGGCGTCCGCGGCCTGCGCGGCGAACGCTTGCGGGGTCAGCGTGTCGAGTCGATCGACCCCCGCGGCGCGGATCGCTTCGTTCAGGAACGGGTTGCCGCCGGGCGACACGAGCAGCACACGCAGGCGACGCGAGGGCGTGAGCATGAGTCGGGCGATGTCGTCGGCGGGCAGCGCATCCTGGGCGTCATGCCGCAGCTCGAGCGACGAAACACCCGGCAAACGCAGGGGGAATCGCACGACCGCCTCGCCGGGGCGCTCGTCGTTGGCGGCGGCCAATCGCACCTTGCGGGTGGCTTCGAGTCGGCCGTCGATCCAGAGTTCGATGCCGACCTCGCGGGGTTCGTCGCCGACGTGGAGCAGACGGCCGAACACTTCGACCTGGGCGGGGTCGTCCGCGTCGCGGCGTGCATCGGCGGCGACGAAGCCGACGTTGTCGGCAGCGGCCGAACCCATCGGCAGGTAGGTGACGTCGATGCCCGGCAGCGGAGCGGCCTGTGCGACGGCTTGCGGCTCAAACCGGCCATCACTGAGGACGATCACGCTGGCGGACGTTGCGCCGCCGTCGCCGTTTTCGGCGGCGGGCACGAGCATCGGCGCCAGGACGGCCAGGGCGGCGTTGAGGTTGCCGGGGATGTCGGTCGGCTCGATCGTGTTGACGGCGCGCCGCAGCGCGGCGCGGTCGTTGGTGAAGCCCTGCAGCACGACCGGTCGATCGGCAAACGCGACGAGCATGGCGGAAGCGCCGCGATCCAGGCCTTCGATCAGGTTGAGCGCTTCGCGCTTGGCGACTTCCAGCCGGGTTGCGCGGTCGGCATCGCCATCGGTCGCGGACATCGAGGCGGAGCGGTCGATCAGGATCGCGATGCGGTCGCCGCGCACGGCGGCGGCTTCGTCGGCGGGTCTGGCGAACGCAAGCAACAACAGCAGCAGAAGCAACAGCTGCAGCCACAGCAGCAGCGAATTGCGGAGGCGTTGGAACGGCGCGTTGACTTGCAGGTCCTGCACGGCCTTTCGCCAAAGGAGCGTGGAGGGCACGATCATCGGCCGACGGCGCAGCTTCAGGAAGTACAGCGCGATGAGCAGCGGCACGGTCAGCGCCGCGGCGAGGAGTGCGGGTAGAGGCGTCAGGAAACTCATCGCAGCCAACCTCGCGCACGGAAGGTGTCGAGGATCAGGCGTTCGACGGGTTGGTCGGTGGTCACCTGGGCAAAGCCCACGCCGCGGCGGACGCAGGCGTGTTGCACGGACTGGATGTAGGCCGCGACGGTCCGGCGGTATTTGCCGACGAGCACGGAGGTGGCGGAGACTTCGGCGGCGTCGCCGTCTTCGATGTCGGTGAGGCGCAGGTCGCCGGCGACCCCACCCCCCGGAGCCTTGGCGGGGTCGAGCTCGTCGGGGCTGAGCACCTGCACCGCGAGCGCATCGAACTTCGGGCCGGCGAGAAAACGGAGGGAATCGTTGAGGTCACTTCCGGGGGCGGCCTTGTCGAGGAAGTCGCTGACGACCAGGACGACGCCGGGGCGGCGCTGGGTGAGCGCGAGTTGGCGGAGCGAGGCGCTGAGGTTGCCGGGTGCTTCGGAGACGGGCGTGTCCTGGAGGAATTGAAGGAGCCGTGGCAGCGCCCGTTTGCCACGCAGGCCATCCATCTGGCCGAGCAGTCGGTCGGCGAAGGCGAAGACGCTGAGGCGGTTGTGCTGGTTGAGCGCGACGTAGCCGAGCGCGGCGGCGAGCTGTCTGGCGTAGAGCAGCTTGCTGAGTTGCGTCGTTGAATTCTGAGGCCAGTCCATCGAACGGGTGGTGTCGAAGAGAATCGTGACGCTGAGGTCCTGCTCCTCGAGGAAAAGGCGCAAGAAAAGCTTGTCGAGTCTCGCATAAAGATTCCAGTCGATGCGTCGCAGGTCGTCGCCGACGACGTAGGGGCGGTAGTCGGCGAACTCGACGCTTTGGCCTT
>CAZIXN010000205.1:0-4801 GCA_964543215.1 uncultured Phycisphaera sp. | reverse complement strand
GGGGTTGATGACGCTGACGATGGTGGGGCGGACGTAGGCCGAGGCGTTGGTGGACGTGTTGTCCTGCGTGCCGTCGCCGTTGCCGTCGATGTCCTTGCGGATGTTGGCGACTTCCCAGCGGCCCAGCTGCCAGTCGTCGGACCGGCCGGCCAGTCCGGTGTAGGACACCGCGAGGCGGTGGTTGCGGGCGGCGAACTCGGCGCCGGACGAGGCCTCGGCCTGGTTGGCCTGGAATTCGACGTTGGAGCGGAACGTGCCGTCGTTGGTCTGCCCGACGTCGCCGGTGCCGAGGGCCGCGACCTGGGCGACGGCGAACTCGGTGCCGACGTTGTCACCGTTGCCCCACACGGGGTCCACGCCGATGGAGTTGAAGAACGCGTTGCGCGTGCCCGAGCCGGCGGACCGGCCGGCGGCGACGAGGTTCTCGCCGGTCTCGGTGCGGCCGGTGACGTAGAGGTGCTGCAGCGTGGTGGCGCGCATGTTGCCATCGGCGATGCCGTCGTTGTTGTCATCCTGACCGACGCCGCGGTTGAGCAGCGTGGCGACGGGCACGAAGGCGATGTCGGTGTCGTAGATCGTGTTGCCATCCGGCGAGGTTGTGCTGGTGTTGAGCGTGGTCAACGAGGGCAGCTGGCCCGAGGCGGCGAGGTTGGAAGTCGGTGCCCCCTGGCCGTAGCCGTCCTGATTGGGCTTGCGGTTCCAGAAGGAATTGGTCGTGGTCGTGCCGACGCGGGTGGCCCAGGCCGAGGGCACGTCGAGCACGGCGATATCCACCGAGTTGATTGCCACGCCCGCGGGCAGGCCCGTGCTGTCACGCGCGACGCCGGCGGGGATCTGCGCGTTGGTGGTCACGTTGCCGTTGCGTGCGTATTCAACGCGGTTGATGAACCCGCGTTCGCTGGGCACCGAGGTCGGCAGGATGCCCGCTTCCTGGAAGTTGATGAAGTCCCCGTAGCCGTTCACCGAACCCACGCCGCGGTAGTTGGTGATCCACTGGTTGTTGTTCGAGAAACCCAGCGCCCCGGGGGTGTAGTTGAACGTGGGGTTGCCGGCGGCGTTGAAGCTGCTGATCTCGGTGGCGAGCTGGTCGACGAACTGGCCGTTGCCCGAACCGTCGAAGCCGAAGATGCCATCGCCATCGACGTCGATGAAGTCGTTGGTCAGGCCGGGCCGGTTTTCGAAGAGCGGGCGAACGAGCGTGGCCCCGGAGATGTTGATCTGCGTGGACTGCGGAGCGCCGCCGATGTTGGCGGCGTTGGGGCCGAGGGTCCAGTCGCGCTGGATGCCTTCCTGGGCGAAGACCGAAGGCGAAAGCACGCCCATGGCCATCAACAATGCTGAGGTACTGAAGGTTTTCATCTTCCAAAATCTCCGGGAGAGGGTGCGTCCGCGACGTGCAGACGCTCGTGGTTCGGGTTTGTTGGCGTTTCGACCGTGGGTTGGCGCTACGTCAGGGCTTGGGGATGTCCTGATAGGTGATCTGGATGGGCGCACCGGTGACGGAATAAAACTGCTCGCCCCATTTTTCCTCGCGGATGGTGGCGGCGACGGTGGTTCTTTCCGCGTGGCCGTCGGCGAAACCGAAGTTGGCGGTGCCGCCGAACTCATCGCCGCCGGGGTGGTGGCGACCGACGGCGTTGAGCGGCTGGTTGGACTCGATCGCACCCACCGAGGCGTTCGGGTCGGCGTGCGCTTCTTTGCTGGCCAGCGGGCCGCCGATGAACAGCCGCGAGGCCGCGGGCGTGTTGGGCAGGTTCAGTTCCGAACCGCCGCCCAGCGCGTTGCGGGCCGTGAACGGTCGGTGTGCCTTGCTCAGCACCGAGCCGGGGCTGCCGGTGCCGATGGCCTGCCAATTGTCGCTGTACTCGGCCGAGAACAGGTTGGTCGAGGGCGAACGCACCCAATCCGCCTGCACCAATCGGTGCAAGCGTCCCGCCTGCCCGTCCCAGCCGCGGACGTTCTGCGTGAATTTGTTGCGCGGGACGATCGAGCCCCACGTGCCGTACGCCGTGAACGCGACCTGCTGATCGCGGTAGCCCTGTCCGTAGCCCACGCCGGGCACCTGGCCTTCCAACAGTTCGCCCTGCTCGGGGTTGGTCGCGGGCGCGCCGCCGAACTCCATCGCGGGGCACTTGAACTGATCCGCCGCCGGCCCCAGCGAAAGCAGCGCACTGGTCCAGTGCAGGTAGCCGCCCTGGTCGTCGAAGGGCTGATCGTTAATGGACTGCGGCTTGCGGCCGTCCGGCGGCGAGCCGGCCTGCATGTAGAGATACGCCGGCGGGTACTTGCCGTTGTTCTCCACCACGCCGGTCTCGATGCCCTGTCCCACCGCGCGGATGTTCGCCAGACACACCGACGCCCGCGCTTCGCCCCGCGCTGCGCCCAGCGCCGGCAGCAGGATGCCGATCAGCAGCGCGATGATCGAGATCACGACGAGCAGCTCGATGAGCGTGAAGCCGCGTCGGAGGTTCGAGACGCGCTCGCGGCCCGAAGCATCAAAAGTGCGAGAAGCGGAAGTCGCGGAAGAGATCGCGGGGTGCATGCCGTCTGGCTCCGAGCGGGTGGGGGGCGAGGATGGGGCCGTCCGTTGGCCCGTGGGTGTCGGGTCAGATCGTGACGGGCGAAGGTCGCGGGACTGTGTGGACTGCGCAAAAAGCCGGTGGCTTTCACGCGAATTCGTCGGGTTCTGCCGGCTTGTCCTGCAGCACATAGCCCAGCCCGCGGATCGTGCGGACCTGGTCGGCCGCGGGGCCCAGCTGCCGGCGGAGGCGGTACACCTGATTCTTCAGCGACGCCGGCGTGACCTTCGTGGCCTTGTCGGGCAGGTGATCCGCGATCTGATCGCTGCTGTGCACCCAGCCCGGCCGACGCGCCAACGCCTTGAGAATGTTGAACTGCATCAGCGTCAGCTCGATGCGCTGGTTATCGACCGTGACGTCATAGGTCGCGGGATCGATCGCGATGCGGCCGACGCGGATGGGTTGATCGTCTTTGACCACGCCGGGACGCTAGAGCCGCTGCGTCACGGTTTCGTTCGTGTCGTGCAAACTCGCGGTGAGCGGCACCGAGGCACGAAGACCCGGAGAATCGCAGAGGGGGCAGAGTCGCAGAGGCGCAGAGCAGCAAGAGACAGGATTGAATCAGGCAAGCAAACAGCCAACTGCCCCCTCTGCGTCTCTGCGCCTCTGCCTTCTCTGCGATTCTGCCCGGCCCCCGGAAGAAAAAGCGCCCGACCCGCGGTGGCGAGCCGGGACGCATGGTTTCACATTTCAAATCCGAAATCCGAAATCCGAAATCCGAAATCCCAAATCGCCTCACGCCGCCTGGCTCAGCCCGCCGTAGTTCACGCGGGTGAGGATGGGGTCGGCGGCCGGGCCGGTCTCCGCCTTGCGGTTCAGCCACTGCGCGGTCAGCCAGACCTTGCTGCCCACCGGCAGCGTCAGCGGCAGCTGCACCTCCACGTCCAGCTTGGAATTGCCGGACACGAACTGCCACTGCCCGATGTCCGCCGGCGGGGCCTCGCCCACATACCGGAACAGATTGAACGTCGTCACGTTCGCCGGCTTGCGCTTGCGATCGTTCTCATCGAGCACCTTGAGCGTCACCACGTGGCCGTTCACCGACGTGACCTGCAGCCGGGGGGCCTGATCCGGCGGGGGCACAGGCGTCCGGGTCGAGTCAGCGATGGTGATCTGCAACGCCTGCCGCATGTCATCCGTCGTGCCGGGGAACGCCTGCACGATGGCGACGGTGGTGCGGGCGGTGGTGCGGAACGAATCGCGGGCGGTGTTCTTCTCGCGGGTGGCCAGCGGGCCGCGCGTCGCCTCGTCGTGAGCCTTGATGTACGCCGCGTTGTATGCGGCGAACGCATCGACGAAGGCCGAAGCCTCCGTATCATCGAGACCGAAGGTCTGCGGGGTGGGCGCTGCTTCAACTTGTGAAACGAACGAGGCCCCCCAGTCCCTTAAATCTGCGTCCGAGCCCGGTAAAAAGTTCGTGCGTGCCATGATTCCGAGATCCTTTCGTGCCCCGTTCGGGGGGTCGTGGGACCCCAGACGCGGCTGCCCGGGGCGGCAAGCCGTCGCCACCCCGATGATTCACCATCGGGGCAAGCCCTGCGGGAGTACCACCTCCGGAACATCCGAAGGCCCGGCCATTCCCCCGATGCGGGGGCAGGACACCCCAGCTATCGCCCCACCCCACCCCCGACTTAACTCACCACCCTAAAAAAACGCACAACCGACCCCACCCAACGCTTTATGGGTCCTCCCGCTTACGCATGCTGCTTCATCCGTGGCACGGGCGTCTCGCCCGTGATCGGCCGTGCGGCCGAACACTTCGCTGCGCGAACACAGGCGAGACGCCCGTGCCACCGGCCATTCATGACGCAAACCCCGTCAAATCCACACGTCCGCAGCGCCCCTCAGACCCGCTGCCGATGCGCCGTCAACTCTTGCCGATGCGCCGTGAACGGTTGCCGATGCGCCGTGAACTGTTGCCGATGCGCCGTCAACTCCTGCCGATGCGCCGTCAACTCCTGCCGATGCGCCGTCGACTCTTGCCGATGCGCCGTCAACTCCTGCCGATGCGCCGTCGACTCCTGCCGATGCGCCGTCAACGCTTGCCGATGCGTCGTGAACAGTCGCCGACGCGCCGTGAAGTCTTGCCGATACGCCGTGAAAGATGCCCGTGCCATCTTCGACGGTCCGTCGGTTGCCTCGACAAGTCCGCCGCGGTCCAAGGTCGGCCGGCTTTCGCCCGAGCGGATCGCCACGGAGCCTTCAGTCGGTGGAACGGAGCC
>CAZIXN010000204.1:0-4830 GCA_964543215.1 uncultured Phycisphaera sp. | reverse complement strand
GAGCAAACCGCCGACTTCGAGCGGGCCGCCACGCTGCTGCGTCCCATCCGCGAACGCTTCCTGTTCACCAGCGACGGCAGCCCCGCCACGCTCACCGCCGCCGCCGACGCCATCGTCCTGCTCGCCACCCTCGAAGGAAGGCCCGCCGCCGACTACCGCCGCGCCGTCACGCTGCTCGAAGCCGCGCTGGACCGCGACCCGCTGCACTACCCCGCAAAAACCGGCCTCGCCCGACTCCTCGCCAGCAAAGACAACCCCGCCCAGGCCCTCGAACTCGCGCAGGAAGCCCTCGAACTCAACCCGCACAGCGCCGAGGCCTGGGAAACACTCGGCCACCTCATGATCGATCGCTGGGACTTCGTCGCCGCCCAGCAGATCATCGACGAACTGCATACCCGCGTCCCCGACCACCCCGCCATCGACACGCTCACCGTCCGCCGAGCGCTCTACGCCGCCGACCTCGACACCGCGCTGGCCGCCATCCGCGACGCCCGCTCCAAACGCCCCGACGCCCCCGAGCTGCTCGCTTGGGACGCCGCCGTCGCCGCCCGCCGACTCGACCCCGCCGCCGCCGACGCCCTCTTGGCCGAGTACGACGCCGCGACCCGCGCCCACCCCTTCGGCCCGCTCACCGTCGGCGATGTGCTGTCCACCGCCCGCCGCTACGACGACGCCCGCCCTTATCTCGAAGCCGCCGTCACGCGGCAACCCAACGACGCCGCGCCACGGCTCGCGCTGGGCCTGATGCTCATGCAACTCGGCGACCTGACCGACGCTCGCAAACATCTCGCCGACGCCCGACGACTCGACCCCTTCCACGCCGGCGTCGAAAACTCCCTCGACCTGGTCACCGACCTCCTCCGCTGGCCCACCCTCCAGAGCGAAAACTTCCTCGTCCGCCACGCGCCCGGCCCCGACGCCGCACTCGCCGCCGACCTGCCCGCCGTCATGGAGCAACACCGCGCCCAGCTCGCCGCCGCGCTCGGCCAGGCCACCGACAACCTCACCCAGATCGACCTGCTCCCCGACTCCCAGAGCTTCGCCGTCCGCGTCACCGGTCACAGCGAGCTGGGCGCCCTGGCCGCCTGCACCGGCGACGTCCTGGCCGTCGCGCCGCCGCGCCTCGGCGCCGCGCAGATCGGCCTCTACCACTGGGCCGACGTGATGCGCCACGAATACGTGCACGCCATCATCTTCGACCTCTCCGACCACCTCGCGCCCCGATGGTTCCACGAAGGCGTCGCCACCTACTTCGAACAACTCGAACGCGACTTCACCGCCCAGCAGATGCTCGCCAACACGCTGCACCAGGGACAACTCATCCCCTTCGACCAGCTCGCCGCCGCGTTCGGCTCGCCACAGATCGGCCTGGCGTACCAGCAGTCCGGCTGGATGATCGAGTTCACGGTCCAGCACCACGGCCACGAAGCGCTCGTCACCATGATGACCGCCTACGCCAACGCCGGCGAGGATGCCGACGCCCTGCTCGCCGCCACCGGCCAGACACCCGCCGAATTCACCGCGGCCTTTCTGCAGTGGGCCGACGCACAAACCAACGTCTGGGGCCTGACGAAACCCAAGCCCCCCGCGAACGACGAAAACAACACACCCGACGCAGCCGACGCGCCGCGCGACGAAAAGCCCGCGTTCGTCCAACTGCGCGACGCCGCTCAAGCCGCCCTCGCCAAGGAAACGCCCGCCGCCTCCGATCGCGCCATCGACGCACAGCTCGAGCAGTACGCCAACCAGATCCCCGGCGACCCCTGGCCCCGCCGACAACTCGCCGCCCGGGCGCTGCAGCGCGGCGATCTCGACGCCGCCATCACCCACCTGCGCTGGCTCGACGCGCGCGACCTCCGCGACCCGCAGTGGGCCGTCTCCCTCGCGAAACTCCTGCGTGAACAAGGCAATCACGCCGACGCCTACGCCGCCGCCGTCAGCGCCCTGTACCGCGACCCCTACAACGCCACCTTCCGCGAAACCGCCGCCACCCTGGCGCTGCTCAGCGGGAACCTCGACGCCGCCGAAACCCAGATCGCCGCCCTCGTCGCCCTCGAACCCGCCGTCGAACAGCACCAGCGCCGACTCGACGCCCTCCGCGCCAAACGCAGCGCCGAGTAGACGCTCCGCGGGGCGTGCCCGCATCAGCGGGCACGCGATCCGCCTCAATCCTCCTCATCATCCCCGAACAGCGCCTTCACCGCGTCCGCCTTCTTCGCTTCCGCCTGCCGGTACCGAAGCAACGCCGACAGCAGCGATGCATCCTCCGGCCGGGTCAGCTTCACGTTCCCCGGATCCCCCGCCACCACCGTCACCGCCACGCCCCGCCGCTCCAACAGCGACGCATCATCCGTGACCCCCGCCATCGCCGACGGATCGCTCGCCAGCGCCGCGTACGCCTCCCGCAACAGCTCCGCCCGAAACACCTGCGGCGTCTGCACGCCCACCAACCCCTCCCGCGACACCGTCTCCGAAACCACCCCCACCAACCCGTCACCCCGAAGCCCACGGACATCGTCCGTGGGTCCGCTCCCACCACCAACTTCATCACCACCTAACCCCAGAATCGCGTCCACCCGCCCCGCCTCCGCACTCCGCACCGCCGCCCTCCCCCCGCGCGCATCGATCCGCTTGAGCGTGTCCGCCACCGCCAGCCCCGGGATCACCGCGTCGTGCTCCGCCGCCGCCGCAAACACCCGGTCCAGCACCGGCCCCGGCGTCGCCGGCCGCGCCGCGTCATGCACCGCCACGTGCGTCGCATCCTCACGCACCCGCCCCAGCGCCGCCGCCACCGTCTCCCAACGCTCCGCCGTCCCGCCCCGCACCACGTCCACCTTCATGAACGAAAGCTGCTCGCCCCACCGAAACAGGAACTCGTCGAACCGCCCCGGGTCCACCGCCAGCACCACCTGCGTCACCTCCGGCCGACCCAGAAACAAATCGATCGCCCGCAAAAATACCGCCCGCCCCTCCAACTCCAACTCGATCTTGCTCGCCGAACCGGTCACCCCCGCCCACGCCGCCACGCCCGTGAACCGCGAGCCCCGACCCGCCGCCGGCAGAATCACGCTGCAACGCATCATCCCCCGAGCATATCGCACAACCTCGAAACCCACGGACACCGTCCGTGGATTGCCTTGTTCCGAACGAATTCGAACGTTTCCCACGCTGTGAACGACGCGATGGTTTTCGATCGCGCCACCCACTCCGCGTCGTATCCTCATACGCCGTGCCCGCGCCGACGCAAACCACCCTCACCGCCGACACCCTCCTGCACGCCTACCGCGTCGGACTGTTCCCCATGGCCCGCGGGCGACGCAGCCAACGCATCGACTGGTTCTGCCCCGACCCCCGCGCCGTCCTCCCCCTCGACCACGGCTTCAAAGTCCGACGCTCCCTGGCCAAACGCGTCCGAAACGCCGGCTACACCTACGCCTTCGATCACGCCTTCCGCCACGTCATCGAACACTGCGCCCAGCCCCGCCCGGACTCCTCCGACACCTGGATCTCCCCCACCATCGTCCGCGTCTACACCGAGCTCCACCGACGCGGACACGCACACTCCGTCGAAGCCTGGCAACACGGCCGACTCGTCGGCGGACTCTACGGCGTCGGCATCGGCGGCGCGTTCTTCGGCGAGTCCATGTTCAGCCGGCAACCCGACGCCTCCCAGGCCTGCCTCGTCAAACTCGTCGAACACCTCCGACGACGCGGCTACGTCCTGCTCGATACCCAGTTCGTGAACCCCCACCTCGAACAGTTCGGCGTCCAGAACATCCCCCGCACCGACTACCTCCAACAACTCGCCCACGCCATCGCCCTGCCCGTCACCTGGGACGACGACAACGCCCAACCCCACCCCTGAAATCTCAACCGACCCAAGCCTCAAGACTCAAGCCTCAAGACTCATCACTCAAGACTCAAGACACAAGCCTCAAGACTCAAGACTCAAGCCTCAAGACTCACGCCTCAAGACTCACGCCTCACGGCAACACCAGCGTCTGCCCCACCAGCAGCCGGCTGGGATTCACCTGAGGGTTCGCCGCCAGAATGTCCTTGTGACGCTGGCCGTTGCCGTACACCTTGCTTGCGATCGACCACAACGTGTCGCCCTTCTGCACCGTGTACGTCCCGCCCGGCCCGGGCATCGCTCCCGCGCCCTCACCGCCGTCCGCCGGGACAAACACCGCCCCACCGGGCGCCCCCGCGTACGGGTCCAGCGAGCGGCCGGGCGAATCCGCCGGATCCGCATAACCAAACGTCGCCGCCCCCGGATCGGGCGGCGGAAAGCTTTCCACCGCCGGCCCCGGCTGAGCCTGGCAACCCGAAAGCATCGCCACGCCACCCGCAGAAAGCACGACACCAACACACAACGTCAAACGGCAAACGCGGATCGCACGGGGCATGGTCAAACCTCGATCGGGGAAAGCAACATTGATCAACGCACGGCACACACGCCGCGCCACCCAACACTTATCGGCCGCTCACCCCCTCACCTTCAATTCACCCCGCCAACGCGCCCGGCAACACCGGCGGCACCGGCACCCCCATCACCTCCACCACCACCCGCAGCAGCTCCGCCTCCCCGCCCGTCACCTGCCCGTCCGCCGACACCGTCGCCACGCACGCCGACACCACCACGCCCTTGAGCTTGGGCGAAAGCCCGCTGAGCGCGTCCACCGCCGCCGTCAGCGTCTGCATCCCCCCCGCGCTCCGCGGATCCACATACGACATCGCCCCCAACCCCGGCTCCGCCCCCCGCAACACCGACACCCCCCGCCCAAACGCCCCCTCCGGACCGGTCGCTTCAGCGACCCGTCGATCCCCGCC
>CAZIXN010000203.1:0-4832 GCA_964543215.1 uncultured Phycisphaera sp. | reverse complement strand
CGGGGAGCGGTTGGAGTGCGGGCGCGGCGGCGGAGGGGAACCACTTGCGTTGCAGCCAGAGGGAGACCGAGACCAGCGCGATGAGGACGGGGACTTCGACCAGCGGGCCGATGACGGCGGCGAAGGCGGCGCCGTGGGCGATGCCGAAGACGCCGACGGCCACGGCGATGGCGAGTTCGAAGTTGTTCCCGGCGGCGGTGAAGGAGATGGTGGCGGTCTGGGCGTAGTCGGCGCCGGCGGCCTTGCCCATGGCGAAGCTGACGAGGAACATGGCGACGAAGTAGATGAGCAGCGGGACGGCGATGAGCATCACGTCGCCGGGCCGGGCGAGGATCTGGTCGCCCTGGATGGAGAACATGACGACGATGGTGAACAGCAGGGCGATGAGCGTGGCGGGGCTGATGCGGGGGATGAACGTCTGGTCGTACCACGCGGGGCCCTTGAGCTTGAGCAGGACCAAGCGGGTGAGCATGCCGGCGAAGAACGGGATGCCCAGATAGATCGCCACGCTCTTGGCGATCTGGGCGAGGGTGATCGAGACGACCGCGCCTTCGAGCCCGAGCATGGGCGGGAGGATGGTGACGAACAGCCAGGCGTAGACGCTGTAGAAGAGCACCTGGAAGATGCTGTTGAAGGCGACCAGGCCGGCGGCGTAGTCGCTGTCGCCGTGGGCCAGTTCGTTCCAGACCAGGACCATGGCGATGCAGCGGGCCAGGCCGATCATGATCAGGCCGACCATGTATTCGGGATGGTTGTGCAGGAAGAGGACGGCCAGGGCGAACATCAGCGTCGGGCCGATGATCCAGTTCTGGATCAGGGAGAGGGCGAGGATGCGTTTGTTGCGGAAGACCCGGCCGAGCTGCTCGTAGCGGACTTTGGCCAAGGGCGGATACATCATCACGATCAGGCCCAGGGCGATGGGCAGATTGGTGGTGCCGAGGGTGACGGCGTCCATGGCGGTCTCGACGCCGGGGATGAGCGAGCCCAGCGCAATCCCCAGCGCCATGGCGACGAAGATCCAGGCCGTGAGGTAGCGGTCGAGAAACGAAAGTTGGGCGGTGAGGTGTTTGCTCATGCGCTCGGTTCCGTGGCGGCTTGGAGTTGTTCCTGCCGGGCGAGCCAGGATTCGAGCTTTGATCTGATTTCGTCGCGGACGCGGCGGAAGGCGGCGAGCTTGTCGTCGTCGCTGCCGGTGGCGGCGGCAGGGTCTTCGAAGGGCCCGATGTGTCGTTCGCTTGCGCCGGGCCAACCCTCGGCCCTCTGGCTGCGGGCGGAGTTGTGGCTGCAGAGGAAGAGGACGCCGTTGTTCAGGGGCATATCGAAGTCCTTGCGGTCGGCGGAGAAGCGAGTGCCAACATCAACAACACGAGCCGTCGTCGGTGAGTCGGGCAAGATCGGTCTGGAGTTCGGGGACTTCGTCGAGACAGCAGCGGAGGCACTCGAGGATTTTCTTGTGGAACCGGCCGCGGGGCCTGGCGAGGCGGTAATGCACCCACGGGCCTTCGCGGCGGGTGTCGGTCAGGCCGGCGGCGCGGAGGCAGGCGAGGTGGCGGGAGACCTTGGCCTGGGGCAGGTCGAGGATGCGGACCAGGTCGCAGACGCAGATCTCGCGCTGGTGCTGGAGCAGGTGGAGGAGGCGCAGGCGGGTGCGGTCGGCGAAGGCCTGGAAGATGTCGTCGACGCGGGCGTCGGGCGGGGTGCTCGTGCGGGTGGTCGTCATATTCGGTTTGACGAATATAGCAAAACGCCGCGGGCGCTGCCGCGTCGTTCGGCCGGTTGGTCGGGCGGGTATCTTTCGGAGGTGAACGCGATCCTGCGGGCGATCTTGAATCTTGGGCCCAGCAACCCGATGGTGGCGCGGGCGGTGCACGGGTCGTCGCGGCGGTGGCGGGATTTTGGGGTGCGCATCGGCTACGTCGGGGTGCTGGTGGCGGCGGTGCTCGTGGCCATGCTTTCCGGCGGGGCGCTCGAGCGCAGCGTGGAGATGAGCGACCTGGCGAAGGTCGGCTCGGCGGTGTTCGCGGTGCTGGCGTACGGGCAGGTGGTCGGGGTGTGTCTGCTGGCGCCGCTGTTCATGGCCGGGGCGATCGCGTCGGAGCAATCGGGCAAGACGTACGACATCCTGCTGACCACGCCGCTGAGCAATCTGCAGATCGTGCTGGGGTCGCTCTTGGGCCGGCTCGGCTTGATTCTCGTGCTGCTCGCTTCCGGGGGGCCGCTGTTTGCGGTGTTGCTGGTGTTTGGCGGGGTGCGTGGGGGTGCGGTGTTCGAGGCGTTTGCGATTGCGGGGTGTACGGCGGTGCTGGTGGGCGCGGTGGCGGTGACGCTGAGCGTGCTGCGGGTGGGCGGGCGGAAGGCGGTGTTCGCGTTTGTGGTGGCGATCGCGGGCTTTCTGGTGGGCGGGTACGGGTTGGATGTGTTGTTGCTGCGGCCGCTTCACGCGATGGCGGGCCGGGCGGGGGAGACGACGTGGCTGACGCCGGTGCACCCGCTGCTGGTGCTGGAGAGCGTGATTTTTTCGTCGTCGTACGCCCCCGCCCCCGGGAGTGGCGGAACTGTGGGCGACCCGGGTTCCGGGGGGTCTCAGACCCTCGGCCTCTTCGGGAGTTTGGTGGCGTGGTGGCGGGGGGAGCCGTTCGGGGTGTTTGTCGCCTGGACGTTGTGCGTGAGTCTGGTGCTGCTGCTGGGGTGCTCGCTGTTCGTGCGGACGCTGGGGCAGGGGTTGGCGCAGGCGTCGGGGGTGGTGGGGGTGGTGGCGTTGCCGGCGGGGTTGCTGCGGGGGTTGCGGTTGTCGCGGGCGGCGCGGGTTCGGCCGGCGCGGGAGGTGTTCGGGAACCCCATCGCGTGGCGGGAGGCGCACACGCGGGGGAAGGTGGCGATAGGGATCGTGAGCAAGTGGGCGTTTGTTGTGGCGGGATTCGGTGCGGCGGCCTGGCTGTTGTGGGCGTATCACGCGCAGGCGCTGCCGGTGTTGCCGGGGTTGGGGGCCAGCGGGCGTGGCGGGGCGGCGGATCAGGCGCGGACGCTGCACGCGCTGTTGTCGGTGTTGCTGTTGCTGGAGTTGTCGGTGATCGTGCTGGTGGCGATTTATCTCAGCGCCGGTTGCGTGAGCAAGGAGCGGGAGGACGGCACGCTGGACATTCTGCTGACGACGCCGGTGGGGCCCAGGGCGTACGTCTGGGGCAAGCTCGGCGGGCTGGTGCGTTTTCTGGCGGTGCTGATCGCGGTGCCGGTGGGCACGCTGCTGGTGCTGGGCGGTTACGCGGCGGCGGGTCAGGTGAGCGGTCGCTGGTCGGGGACGTATGCCCACGCGTTCGTGCCGCGCGGTTTGGCGAGCGGGAGCGGGGGCATGTCGGGCGCTGCTTTCGGGGGTTCCGGGGGGGCGATTGTGGACGCGTGGGTGGTGTTGCCGGAGGCGGGCGTGTTGCTGGCGCTGGGGCTGGTGCCGTTCGTGGCGTTGTGCGTGGCGGCGGGGATGACGTGGAGCCTCAAGAGCAAGGGCGTGCTGGGCGCGGTGGTGCCGACGATCCTGATCCTGGGCGCGCTGATCGCGGTGCTGGGCCTCTGCGGCGGGACCGCGGCGGCGAACATGAGCATCATCGGCCCGGCCATCAACGCCTTCAGCCCCGCGACCAGCGTGCCGGTCCTCGTCGATCCGTACACCCAGGCGGCGGGCTTCGCCGAGTCCCCCGGCACGGGCCGGGCGTCGATGTGGCTCGGCGCACTGGCCGCGGCGGCGGTGTACGGCTCGGTGGTCTACGCGCTCATCGGTGCGATGGTGAAGAACTTCGACGTCACCGTGCGCCGGCTCAGCGGCGGCGGATGATTTCGCTGGAGGTTGCTCACCGCCGCGTCGCGTAAACTTTCCCGATGCTCTGGCAACCCCCGATCCCCGAGAAGTACGTCACGATGCCCGACGACCAGGTCGCCGCCGCCATCACGCAGCGCAAGGCCGAGCTCGCCGGCGACGTTGTCATCCTCGGCCACCACTACCAGCGCGACGACGTCATCGCCCACGCCGACTTCACCGGCGACAGTTTTAAGTTGAGCCAACTCGCGGCGGAGCGCGTCAAAACCGTCGGCGCGAAATACGTCGTCTTTTGCGGCGTCCACTTCATGGCCGAAACCGCGGATGTCCTCACCGACGACGACGTGGCGGTGATCCTGCCGGACATGGGCGCGGGTTGCAGCATGGCCGACATGGCCGACTACGACCAGACCGTCGACGCCTGGGAACAGCTCACCGCCCTCTTCGCACAGCACCGCCGCAACGTCCGCATCGTGCCCGTCTGCTACATGAACAGCAGCGCCGCGATCAAAGCCTTCGTCGGCGAGCACGGCGGGGCCGTCTGCACCTCCAGCAACTGCGACAAGGTCTTCGCCTGGGCCCTCGCCGGTGGCGACACACCGCTCGACAAGTCCGGGGCTTCCGGGGGCGAAGAAGTCAAAATCCTCTTCATCCCCGATCAGCACCTGGGCCGAAACACCGCCGCCGACGCCGGCTTCCGACCCGACCGCCCGCTCGCCCCCGGAAGCCCCGGGCACCCCCCCGCCGCCCCGGAAGACGCCCCGGAAGACGCCCAGATGTGCGTGTGGGACCCGCGCTCCACCGACGAGCTCGGCGGGGCCACCGAAGATCAACTCCTCCGCAGCGTCTTCATCCTCTGGAAAGGCCACTGCTCGGTCCACAAACTCTTCCGCCCCGAACACATCGACGACCTCCGCAACCAGTGGCCGGACGTCACCGTCATCGCCCACCCCGAATGCAGCTACGAAGTCTGCCGCAAGGCCGACCTCACCGGCAGCACCGAACAGATCATCCGCGCCATCGA
>CAZIXN010000202.1:0-4837 GCA_964543215.1 uncultured Phycisphaera sp. | reverse complement strand
CTGGATTGCTTGGATCACGACTTGGGTGCCGCAGGGTTTGATGAATTGGTTGGATGGTTTTGCGGGTGATAAAAAGATTGGTCCCAGCCCAATCGAAAAGCTGCGGGCGAACTTCCCGGGTGTCGACGTTGCTTTTTCGGGCCGACAGGAGCAGATGGCGGACGCATTCGGGTCGCTGCCTTGGGGTGCGGGCGCGGCGGCGGTGATGATCTACATCATCCTGGCGTGGCTGTTCGGCTCGTACCTGCAGCCGCTGACGGTGATGGCGGTGATCCCGTTCTCGCTGATCGGGGCGATCTGGGGGCACTACCTGCTGGGCTACTCGATGACGTTTTTGTCGCTGATCGGGTTGGTGGCGTTGGCGGGGATTGTGGTGAACGATTCGCTGATTTACGTGGAGTTTTTCAACGAGCGTCGGCGGCAGGGCGTGGACGTGTACAACGCGCTGCTGGATGCGGCGCGGGCGCGGCTGCGGGCGATTTTCCTGACGACGGTGACGACGGTGCTGGGGTTGACGCCGCTGATTCTGGAGACGAGTTTCCAGGCGCGGTTCCTGATCCCGATGGCGATTTCGATCGCGGGCGGGCTGGTGATGGCGACGGTGCTGATCCTGGCGGTGCTGCCGTGCCTGATGTTGATGCTGGACGATGTGAAGCGGGGCGTGGTGTTCCTGTGGTTTGGCCGGGGTGTTGAGCGGCGGGACTACGCGGTGTTGCCGGTGGACGAAGAAAAACCCACGGACGGCGCCCGTGGGCTTCTGGAGGTTTGATGGTTTGGGGAGGGTTTAAGCGCCGTCCTGCTGTTGGATGCGGAAGTGGACGGCGTGTCGGGTGAGTTCGTTGCCGTTCTTGAGGGCGAGCTTGGCTTTGATTTTTTCGCGGTAGGTCTCGACGGTTTTGATCGAGAGGTGGAGCCGGCCGGCGATTTCGCGGGAGCCCAGGCCGTCGCCGATCATCTCGAAGACTTCGAGTTCGCGGTCGGAGAGCTGGTCGACAGCGGTTTGTCCCTGGCCCACCTCGCCGGTGGTGATCTGCTGGAGCACGCGGGAGGTGGCCGAGTCGGAGAGGTACACCTCGCCGGCGAGCACGGCGCGGACGGCGTCGACGACGTGGTCGGCGGCCTGGTCTTTGCGGAGGTAGCCCGAGGCGCCGGCGCGCAGGGCGCGATCGCTGTAGAGCGCTTCGTCGAGCATCGAGCAGACGAGCATCTTGATGCCCCATTGGTGGGCGTGGACCTGCTTGATGAGTTCCAGGCCCGGTCCGTCGCCGAGCGACAGGTCGATGATGGCCAGGTCGGGCTTGTGGTCACGGAGCAACGCGTAGCCCTCGGACACACTGGACGCCTCGCCGACGACCTCGAAGTCGTCCTCCGCGTCGAGCATGGCGACCAGGCCCATGCGGACGATCGGGTGATCGTCGATGAGCACCAGGCGGGCGGGTCGGGCGGGCGTGCCGATCGAGGCGGCGGGGTTTGTGGCAAGCGAGGTGGCGTTCATGAGGTGGTTTCCTTTCCGACCATTCCGTGCAGGGGTTTGACGCAGCGGACGGTGGTGCCTCCCCGGTGGTGGGGGAACACCTGCAAAGAGGCATCGATGATATCGGCGCGGTGCCGCAAGATCGTGAGGCCTTTGCCCGTGCCGACGGTGTTTTGCGGGGTTTGAGGGATCCCCCGACCGTTGTCCGACACTTCCAGGGCGATGCCGGTGTCGTCGCGTGCGAGGGCGATCGACAGGCGGGTGCCTTGGGCATGCTTCGCGGCGTTGTGGGCGGCTTCGTGGGCGATCATCAGCAGGTGGTCGGCCTGTTCGTCGGTGAGCACGTCGGCCAGCGCGTCGGCATCGGCGTCGATTTCCAGGCGGACTTCCAAGCCGTGCTGTTGGATGAGGGCGTCGGCGAGCTTACGGAGCGCGGCGGGCAACTCGCCGGGCGTGATGCGTTCGGGGAGCAGGCCGTTGATGAGTCGGCGGACTTCGTTGGTGGCGTCGCTGATGATCTCCGCGAGTTCGTCGAAGGTGTGTTGCGCCACGCCGCTGCCTTTGGCGTTCTGTTTGCGGGCCGATTCGATCAGCATACGCAGGCCCGTGAGTTGCTGGCCGATCCCGTCGTGCAGTTCGTGCCCGATGAGTCGGCGTTCTTGCAGAGCGAGTTCGAGTTCGTTGCGTTCGATCTCGGCGCGACGGCGTTCGGTGATGTCGGTGGCCACGGCCAGCACGCCCGTCGCGTTGCCGGCGTCGTCGAACATCGGCACCTTGTCCGTCTGGATGTATCGCTTGCCGCGACCGGGCACGTCATAGGCCTCGACGTAACCGAGCTTGGATTCTCGGGACTGAATGACTTCGATGTCGTCTTTGTAATACGCGGCGGCGTGTTCGGGGAAGAAGTCTTCGGTGTTCCGGCCCTCGATCTCGCCGACCGGCCGGCCCATGGACTCGGCGGCGGCGCGGTTGACCCGCAGGATCCGGTTGTGCGCATCCTTGTAAAAAATGAACGACGGCACCGCGTCCAGGATCGTCTGCGTCTGCCGATACAGATGTGCAATCTCCAGCTCGTCGCGCTTGCGCTGCGTGATGTCGCGGACCACGATCGCCACGCCGTCGCCCAGCGGGATCACCTGCCGCTGCAGCCAGGCCGCTTGCACGCCCTGGTCCGCCGCATCGACGTGGACCTCGTCGGCGAACGGCTCACGCGTTTCGACGGCCTTCCGAAATTTTTCGAAATAATCCTTTTGGCGATTGATCGGCAGCAGCTCGCAGAGACGCTGGCCGACGATCTGTGCACGCGTCCGACTGATCGACTCGGCTGCCCGGGGGTTGACGTCGATGAACTCGAAGTCGGTGATTGCCCCGGCCGCATCGCGGACCGAGGAGAACAGATAGATCGCGTCCATCGAGCCGTCCATCAGCGCGGCGAAGCGCTGCTGGTTCTCACGCAGCTGCGTGCGGTCCTGCATCTGCTCGGTGATGTCGCTGGCGATGCCGATGATCCGCATGATCCGGCCGGCGTCGTCGCGCACCGGCTCGCCGTAGTCCCGCACCCAGCGGATCGATCCGTCGGGGTGAATCACGCGATACGTCTGGTTGAACGTCTGACGCTCGATCTGTCGGAACGCCGCGTCGACCCGAGCGCGGTCGTCGGGGTGGATGCACCGCGACCAGACGTTGGGGTCGCGGTACATCTCGTCGTGCGGTCGGCCGTAGAGCTTGTCGAAACTGGGGCTGACGAACTCGATGCAATTGCCCGGCCAGTTCAGGAACCACACGACGTCCTGGATGGCCGTGGCGAACTGGTGGAAGCGGTCGTGCGCCTCCTGGAGCGCGTGGCGGGTGTTCTCCAGCGAAGTGATGTCCCGGCCGATCGATTCGTAGCCGATCAGTTCCCCCTGAGCCGTGAAGATCGCGCGATCGGTCCACAGCTGGACGCCGGTGGTTCCGTCGGCGTGCTGGACGGGATGGTGATAGCTCTGAAAGGGGCGCTGAGGCGTGAGCGAGCGGAGCTTGATCCAGATGGCGGGGTGCTGATCCGGGGGGACGAGCTCGAGGAACGGTCGGCCGAGCAGTTGCTCGCGGGTGCGTTGGAACGCCTGGGTGTAGGCGTCGCTGACGTGCGTGAGCGTCGTGTCGGGGCGGAAGCGGCAGGCCAAGACCCCCGGCTCATCGGGCAGGTCGGGCAGCGGATCGGGCCAGTCGGGATAGACATCACAAGCGGGCACACCGCATTATCGTCCATCCACGGCGCGGAGGTGATCTCGGAGCGGATTGCCTTAAGCAAAGAACCACGCGAGGACGGCGAGCTCCACCGCGGTGAACGCCGCGAGGCCGGCCCCGACGGCCAGCCAACGCCTGGCGGTCCACGGCCGACGCTGCACCGGCGGGACCATCCGCAGCTGCGGCTCGCCGGCGCTGGGGCAGTAGGCCGGGGCATGGCCACGACGGGCCTGGTCCTGCACGATCGCCAGCACCAGCGACGCATCAAAGGGCGTCAGGCCCATCGCTTTTCCCTGCAGCAGCAGGCGTTCGCGGTGTTCGGGCCGGAGGATCGAGCCTTCGAGCTTCTCCGCAGCGCGGACGGCCAACACCCAGCGGGGGTCGGCGGTGTCGGTGATCGGGGCGTGCTGGGTGGGCGAAACCGACGGGCGGACGATCTGATCGGGGTCCGCCGCGACCAGCCTCAGCCGCGGGGCCATCCGGCCACGCTCCGCCTCGGCGTCGGCCGCACGATCCGCGGCGGGACGGGTGGCCGGCCCGAGCCTGGGCGACATCGCCGTCGCCCGCAGCAGCGCATCCCGCCGGGCGGCCAACGCCGCCGCGATGGCGCGCGGACCGGCCTTGGCGGCGGCATCCTCGGAGACGAGATGAAATGAACGAGGTTCCATCGGATCGTGGCCGGTCAGAACTGGAAAATCCACCCGCAACCCAGTTTAGCCCACGGCGGCGAAAATGCGAGACCAAGTGTTCGAAGCACGCTCCACCTATGCCACTTTGCGTCATCAGTGGCACAGGCTTCCAGCCTGTGATCGGCCATCAGGCCGAACGTCTTCGCTTCGCGAATCACAGGCTGGAAGCCTGTGCCACCGGTCAGAAATCATGCAATGTGCTCTCGCAGCTTGCTCGACCTTGCTCGGTAGCCGCAAGCGACGGCTTGCGCGTGCTCAGCGCGTCGCGACGTGTTTGGGATTGCGTCGTTCGCTCCGCGCAGGTCGTTGACCTGCGGCTGTCTTTTGATTTGTGCGCAGTTTTGGAGTGTGGGGCTTGACCGGGGCGTAGCGTTCGGTGCAGACGCAGTCGGCCGATCCGCGGGGTGGCGGGGTGGCGGGGTGGATTGAGTTTCGCTTTCGGGTT
>CAZIXN010000201.1:0-4848 GCA_964543215.1 uncultured Phycisphaera sp. | reverse complement strand
CTCAAGCCGACCTGGGCCCGCTCCGGCGATGCGCTCCAGCAGATCGAACTGTTCGTTCACCTGCGCTACGACCTGCTGCAGAACTACGTCGAAACCCCCGACGATCAGGCCATGATTGAAGGCGCCGTCCGCGGCATGATCGAAGCGCTCAACGACCCGTACACCGTCTACCTCACGCAGGAAGAGTTCGAGGATTTCAACAAGCACGTCTCCGGCTCGTTCTCGGGTATCGGCGCCGAAGTCAACATCAACGCCGACGAAGACCGCCTCGAAATCGTCTCGCCCCTCGAAGACTCCCCCGCCTACAACGCCGGCGTCATGGCCGGCGACATCGTGCTCTCCATCGACGGCAACGACACGCAGGGCATGAAGCTCACCGAGGCCGTCCAGCAGCTCACCGGCCCCGAAGGCACGCAGGTCACGATCCGCGTCCGCCACGCCGACGGCGTCGAACAGGACATCACCATCACCCGCGCGAAAATCCAGGTCCACACCGTCCGCGGCTTCACCCGCGACGCCCAGCAGGACTACCTCTATTGGCTCGACCCCACCGACAAGATCGGCTACGTCCGCCTCACCCAGTTCAACCAGGACTCCGCCCGCGAACTCCGCGAAGTGCTCACGCAACTCGTCGACGACGGCATGCGTGGCCTGGTCTTCGACCTGCGCTTCAACCCCGGCGGCCTGCTCGAAGCCGCCGAGGAAATCAGCGACATGTTCCTGCCCGCCGGCAAGACCATCGTCTCGGTCCGTGGCCGCAGCGTCGAAGAACAGGTCTACACCAGCACCGACCGCATCGTCGTTCCGCTCGACGTGCCCGTCGTCGTGCTCGCCAACGAGAACTCCGCGTCCGCCAGCGAGATCGTCGCCGGCGCCCTCTCCGACAACGGCCGCGCCGTCTTCGTCGGCACGCGCACCTTCGGCAAGGGCTCGGTCCAGCAGCTCAAGCAGTTCGAACGCAGAGAACTCGGCGCACTCAAACTCACCAACGCGTACTACTACCTGCCCTCGGGCCGAAACATCCACCGCCGCCCCATCAACGGCGACGAGGGCCAGATCGAAATCGAAAAGCCCATCACCCAAACCCGCGAGATGCTCGACGACGCGGGCAACCCCGTGCTCGACGAGCAAGGCATCCCCGTCACCGAAGAAGTCCAGGCCACCCGCACGATCAGGATCGACAAGCCCTGGGGCGTGGACCCCACCCAGGGCCAGTACGTCCCGATGAGCATCGACGAGATCCGCGCGATGATCGAAGCCCGCCGCGACCGCGACGTCGTCCGCCAGCGCAGCGGCAACGCCGTCTCGGCCGACATCACCGCCGATTACCTCCGTGACACGTTCAAGGACAAACAGCTCGCCGCCGCCTACGAAGCGGTCACCGGCAAGCTCGACACCGGCGGCTGGCCCGAGGTCGGCCAGGACAACGCCGAGGCGATCATCGCCCTCGCCGAAGTCGAAGGCCTCAAGAAAGCCCGGCAGCGCGCCATGGATGCCGTCGAAGCCATCGACGACGAGCTCGCCCAACTCGGCGCCGCACCCACGCCCGCCGAAGGCGTCGGCGCCGCCGGCGTCACCCCCGCCGAGCAGGTCCCCCAGCCCGTCCCCACGGTCGAAGCGTCGGCCGAATCCGCCGCACCCGCAGAATCCGCCCCGGAATCCGCCCCGGAATCCGCCCCGGAAGCCGCCCCGGACTCGGCCCCGTGACCCTGATCCTCGGGATCGAAACCTCCTGCGACGAAACCGCCGCCGCCGTCGTCGATGAGCAACTCGTCGTCCGCTCCAACGTCGTCGCCACGCAATTCGACCTGCACGCCCGCTACGCCGGCGTCGTCCCCGAGATCGCCAGCCGCGCCCACCTCGAAAAGCTCACCCCCGTCGTCGCCGAAGCGCTGCGACAAGCCAACATCACCCCACGCGACCTCCACGCCGTCGCCGTCGGACACCGCCCCGGCCTCGTCGGCTCGCTCATCGTCGGCGTCGCCGCCGCCAAAGCCCTCGCCTGGTCCCTCGACCTGCCGCTCATCGGCGTCGACCACGTCGAAGCCCATCTCAGCGCCGCTTCGCTGCGGGGTTCGGGGAGCAGGGATCAGGGATCAGGCGAGCAACCTGCGAATCCCAACCCGATCCCCGATCCCCGATCCCTGTTCCCCGCGTTAGGCCTGGTCGTCTCCGGCGGACACACCTCCCTCTACCGCATCCACGCCCCACGCCAACTCGAACGCCTCGGCTCCACCATCGACGACGCCATCGGCGAAGCCTTCGACAAAGCCGCCGTCATCCTGGGCCTGGGATACCCCGGCGGACCACGCATCGACGCCCTCGCCAAGTCAGGCGACCCCGCACGCTTCCAACTCCCCCGACCCACCCTCGACAAACACTCCCTGGACTTCTCCTTCTCGGGCCTCAAAACCGCCCTGCTCTACGCCGTCCGCGGACACCCCGCCCCCGGAAGAAAAGCCCGAGGCAAAGCCGCCACCTTCCCACGCGACCACACCGACCACGATCCACAAACCATCGCCGACTTCAGCGCAGGTTTTCAAGCCGCCGCCGTCGATGTCGTGATCGAAAAACTCACCCGCGCCCTCCAACTCACCGATGAATCCCAGGAAGCCCACGGATTGAATCCGTGGGCGTCGCGCCCGGCTTCCCTCATCCTCGGCGGCGGCGTCTCCGCCAACTCCCTCCTCCGCCAGCGCGTCCAACACTTCGCCCAGCAACACGGCCTGCCCTGCCACCTGCCCGCGATGAACTTCTGCATCGACAACGCCGCCATGATCGCCGGCCACGCCCACGCCCTCCTCCAGGCCGGCGAAACCCACGCCCTGGACCTGCCCGTCGTCGCCACCACCCGCGCATGACCACCGCCGACCCGCCAACCCAAACCGCAAGCGAGGGCGGTTCGCCTGATGTCATCGACTACGCCCTGCCCTGCGACCGGTGCGGCTACGACCTGCGCACACGTCGCCACAACGACGCCTGCCCCGAATGCGGACAGGCCGTCGCCCACACGCTCGCCGTCTGGCGCGGTGTGCGACCCGATGCCGCCCGCATCCACGCCCTGGCCCGCTCGCTCCGCACGCTCGCCGCCTCGCTCACCATCACCGCGCTGCTCCTGCCCTGCACCCTGGGCATCATGATGCTTCTCGAATCCTTCATCCGCACCGGCGACACCGCCGAATGGCTCGGCGCCGCCGTGCTGGGCCTGGGCGTCACCACCGAGTACGCGCTCTGGGCGCTCGGCATGCACCGCCTCCGACACGCGGTGCCGACCAACCAGGCCGCCAAACGGGCCGGCGCTTTCGGCTGGGCCACCCTCGCCACCGCGATGTGCGCCGTCGCCGCCGTCGTGCTGATGGCCAGCGAAACGTTGAACGACGGCGGCCTCGCGATCCTGGTCCTCGCCATCGCCGCCACGCAGTTCCTCCGCCTCGCCAGCGTCACGCAGGCCTGGTCGCCGATCTTCCGCGGCCTCGATGCGCTGCGCCTCAAGAACCACGCGTTCTGGCTCGCGCTCGCCGCCGCCTTCGCCCTCATCACCTGCGGCGCGCTGGGCATCACCCACGCCGCCATCCTGCTCGAAGACACCGGCTTGCGGGCCATCGGCGAAGCCGCGCTGGGCGCGGGCATCATCGCCGCCCTCGCCTGCTTCCCCACCGCCGCGCTCGTCGCCGTCACGCTGTGGATCACCTCCGTCGCCGTCCATCGACGCGTCCGTCACTTCCGGGCCCACTGACCCAACCCGCGACCACGGCCGATCTACACTCCGCCACCCATGCCCCTGCAACTCACCTTCCTCGGCTCGGGCACCTCCGCCGGCGTGCCCATGATCGGCTGCGACTGCGACGTCTGCACCTCCGCCGATCCCAAAGACCGCCGCACCCGACCCTCCGTCCTCATCCGCTGGCCTGACGACACCCTCCACCTCCGCGACCCCCAAGCCACCACCTGGGACGATCCGAAAGACGCTTCCCAGCAAGCAGAAAACGAATCCTTCCACGCCCGATTCAACCCCCGACAAGTCGGCCACCGACAACTCCTCATCGACACCGCGCCCGACCTGCGCGAGCAGTGCATGCGCGAAAAACTTTCGCGCCTCGACGCCGTCCTCTTCACCCACGCCCACGCCGACCACGTCTTCGGCCTCGACGACCTCCGACGCTTCAACGCCGTCATGAAGCAACCCATCGACATGTATGCCGAGCCGTCGGTCATCGACATCTTCCGCGGCATGTTCCGCTACATCTTCGAGCCCCACACCAACGTCAACCCGTCCTTCATCCCGCAGCTGCTCGCCATGCCCATCGGCCCGGACGACACGCTCGAACTCCACGGCGCAACCATCACCCCCCTGCGACTGATGCACGGACGACTCCCGGTCCTGGGCTTCCGCATCGATCACGGCCGTACCTCGTTTGCTTACTGCACCGACTGTTCGACCATCCCGCCCGAGAGTTGGCCCGTTCTCCGCGGCCTCGACGTTCTCGTGCTCGATGCGCTGCGCTACCGGCATCACCCCACGCACATGACCGTCCAACGCGCCCTGGAAGTCATCGACGAACTCTCGCCGAAACAGGCTTTCCTCACCCACCTCGCGCACGACGTGAAATACGCCGACCTCTGCGAGCAACTGCCCACCCACGTCCGCCCCGCCTACGACGGCCTGACCGTCGATCTATAAAGCGGCGGCCGGCGGCCGCTGCGGGGACGGCTTGACGCGGCGGATCGCAGGAGGCGGTTCGTTCCATCGGGGATCGGTCGCGCTCGCGGCAGCGGCCGCCGGCCGCCGCTTTATGCGGGCAGGCTGTGCGCAGAAACGGGTGATGTCGTTTCGCGGGTGTCTACCTT
>CAZIXN010000200.1:0-4860 GCA_964543215.1 uncultured Phycisphaera sp. | reverse complement strand
GCGCCCGACAACGACTCCGAAATCGACGAGACAAGCGCCCCGCTCGCCACGCTCGGCCGTCTCACCCGCGCCAACTTCCGCGGCGAAGTCCACGCCCGCGCCGCCGATCCGGATCAGCCTGACGCGCCGGCCTTGCAACTCACCTCCGACATCCTGCTCGTCGATTTCGATCCGACCGCCCACGCATCCAGCAACGCGCCCGCGCTCCGCCAACTCACCGCCCGCCGCAACGTCCTCGCGCAGCACGCCGGCCAATCCCTCGCCGCCGACGACCTCGTCGCCGACTTCGTCCCATCCGCCCCCAAGCCGAACGCTGAATCGTCGCCCAACGGCGACAACGAAGCGTCGGATCCACCTTCAACCCGCCTCGCCACGCTCACCGCCACCGGCCAGGTCACCGCGCTGCTGCCCGATGAGAATCAGCCGCAGCTCCCGCCCACCACGCTCACCGCCCACCGCCTCGTCGCCACGCCCGACGAAGACAACCCCAACGCCGGCACGCTCCTGCTCCTCGCCGAAGAACCCAACCTCAACCCCACGGACCCCGTCCGTGGGTCGCCGCCCCCGGCCCGTATCACCACCCCCACCGCCACGCTCACCGGCCCGCGCCTCGAACTCAACCAGACCGACCAATCCCTCCACGCCCGAGGCCCCGGCCAACTCACGCAAACCCAAAACGACCAGACCCTCGCCGTCGCCTTTGACACCTCCCTGATCTATCGCGGCACCGCCTCGCCCTTCCCCTCCGCCGACGCACTGGGCAAAGTCGTCGCCACCTCCACGACGCCCACCCAGGCCGCGCGACTCGAAGCCCACCGCCTCGACCTCACCTTCACCGGCACGGAAGCAACCCCGAAGCCCACGGACACCGTCCGTGGATCCACCCCCCTGCCCGCCCTTCAACTCCGCACCGCGCACGCCACGATCGATCCCGATCAACCTTCCTCCACCGTGACGCTCAACGCCCAGACGCATCCCGCCGGCCAACCCGACGCGCCGGCGTCCCGCCTCACGCTCGTCGGCCCGGACATCCTGCTCACCGCCGCCGACGACACGAGCCCCTACGCACAGATCACCGGTCAGGGCCAGATGTACCTCGAAGATTACGGCAACCCCGACAAGCCCGAGACGACTCCCCGAGACGGGACCACCCCGCTTCAACTCGCCGGCCAGGGCGTCACGCTCTTCACCTGGAACGACCGCCTCCACCTCGACCTGCTCACCAACGACCTCACGATGCACGGCCGGGTCGGCATGAACCACAACCCGCTCAACGACCAGCCCAACGTGCAACTCGTCGCCGACCGTCTGCGCGTCGACCTCACCGAAGACCCGCCGTTCGTGCAGATGCTCCGCAACACCCCCGACGCGTCACACCGCGACGACACCGCCGAACCGACGCTCCGCGGCGTCCAACTCGACGGCCGCGTCATCGTCCAGCAATTGCAGCGCAAGGTCTTCGCGGATCAGCTGCTCTTCACCGCCGCCGACCGCAACGTCCTGCTGCAGGCGCAACCGGGCAACACCGTTCGGGCCGTGGACGAAAGCGACCGCCGCGCCAACCTCGAAGCGGAGGCGATCCTGTGGAACCTGGATACGGATCGCTTGCGCATCACCGACTACCGAGGCGGGTTGGTACCACTTGAGTAGGCATTTACCGCAGAGGGCCGCAGAGCAACGCAGAGACGAGAGCTTGTATTTGGCTCTGCGATGAACTATCCGCGGTAGTCCATGACCCGCCGCATCACGCCGTCCGTCAGCTTCAAGACATTGAAGTTGATGAGCAGCCCGATTGGGCATTTCGATAATCGGAGATACGTCAGAAGCTGCGCTTCGTGCAAACGCGAAACCGCATCGACCGACTTCAACTCCAACACCACGCGACGCTCCACCCAGAGATCGATCCGGTATCCCGCATCCAGCTTCTCGCCGTCGAACACCACCGGCAAGGCGACCTGACGCTCCACCCGCAACCCGCTCCGATTCAGCACATGCGCTAGGCAGACCTCGTAGGCCGACTCCAGCAAACCCGGCCCGAGCTGACGATCCACCTCGATGGCTCCGCCGATGATCTGATGCGTGAGCTCCTGGTCGGTCATGGGGAGTTCGTGTTTTTAACGCAGAGGGCCGCAGAGAGACGCAGAGCAGGTTTCTTTTGTTGTTTCTCTGCGTTTCTCTGCGGCCCTCTGCGGTGAAGATCCTACTTCTTCTCCACCTGATATCGCGGGAAGAGCGGGTCGCCTTTTTCGATGGGCGTGCCGGGCTTGAGTTGGCCCCACCGCGTCCACGCCTCCAGATCGCCTCGGCCCCGATCCTTGAGCCGCTCCGCATATGCCCCGCACCCGATGCGCCGCCAGAAGTCCTCGACCTTGTGCGGGATGAACGGCCAAAGCAACACCGACGCAATCCGCAACGCCTCCTGCGCGTTGTAAAGAATCGTGCCGACCCCCGGAAGTTGCGATTCGTCTTTCGCGAGTTTGAAGGGAGCGGTGCGCTCAAGAAAACCATCGACGTCCCGCACCAAATCCAGACCCATCTGTCCCGACGACGCGAGATCGCCATCGCCCCACTCGGCGTAAAAAGTTTGCAGCATCGAAGCCACGATTTCTGCGTTGGTCGATCCAGCCACCAACTGACGCAATTCCTCATCCTTGGCGTCTTGGCCGCTTGGCGTCTCGGCGTTGAAGTACTTCCCGATCATGTTCGCGACACGCGATGCAGAGTTACCAAAAGTATTCGCTAGGTCGCTGTTGTAGACCTCGATGAACAGGTCGGGGCTGAACGTGCTGTCGGTCGTTCCCAAAGGTCCGCGGGTCGCTAAAAAATAGCGGAGTGCGTCGAGGCCGAACTCTTCGACGTAGTTGTCGATGGCCTTGGGATCCAGGAAATTGCCCAGGGACTTGGACATTTTTTCGCCGGTTTCGCTGACCCAGTAGGAGTGGCTGTAGACCTGTTTAGGGAGCGCGAGCGGGCCCAGGCCGTGCCAATCCTGGAAGCCGTCGCACTTGCGCAGCGCGAGCAGGAGCGCGGGCCAGATGCAGGCGTGGAACCAGAGGATGTCCTTGGCGATGAAGTGGGTGGCCCCGCTTTGCCAGTAGTGGCGTCGGCCTTCGATGTCGACGTAGGTGAGGTAATTGAAGAGCGCGTCGATCCAGACGTAGATGGTTTGCTCGTCGTCGCCGGGGACCGGGATGCCCCAGCCGCCCGAGCCGGTGCGGGAGATGGGGATGTCGTTGGCGTCTTTGATGCGGTTGATGATTTCGTTGCGTCGGGCGTCGGGCTGGACGAAGCTTGGGTTTTCCTCGAAGTGCTTGAGGAGTTGGTCGCGGTAAGCCGACAAACGGAAGAAGTAGTTTTTCTCGGCTTTTTTGACCAGCGGTTTGCCGTTGACGTCGGATTTGAAGTTCTGGGCGGCGGCCTTGGTTTCGGGGATGTATTCCTCCTGGCCGGCGTCGTACCAGCCGGAGTACTGCCCCTCGTAGACGTCGCCGGAGTTCAGGAGCGCGGCGACGTACTGCGTGACTTTCTGTTTGTGGTGGTCGCTGCTGGTCCGCACAAAATCGTCGTACTGCAGGTCGAGCTTGTCGAAGGTCCCCCGGAAGGCCGAGGCATTCAGATTCGCCCATTCTTGCGGTGACAGGCCGTGTTCGGCGGCTTTGTCGGAGACTTTGGCGGCGTGTTCGTCGACGCCGGTGAGGAAGAAGGTGTCGTCGCCTTTGAGTCGGTGGTAGCGGGCGACGACGTCGGCGACGGTGGTGGTGTAGACGTGGCCCAGGTGCGGCTTGTCGTTGACGTAGTAGATGGGGGTGGTGACGTAAAAGGTTCGGTCGGTGGACATGGGGGGAGGATACTGGTCGCTGAAGCGACCGGTCCGAGTGCGTGGGTCGAACGTTTAGGATTGGGGGATGAGTTGGACGTCGGCGGCGCGTGATGTGGCGTACGGGGTGGGGCTGGGGGTTTCTGCGCCGGTGTGGGGTTGGAAGCTATGGCGGACGGGAAAGTGGCGGAGCGATTGGGGGGGGCGGTTGGGGAAGGTTTCCGGGCGGCCCGCGGTCGGAGAGCGTGGGCTTCCGGTGGTGTTGGTGCACGGGGTGTCGGTGGGGGAGATCAATCTGTTGCGGGGGTTGGTGCGCGGGTTGGTGGAGCGGGGGTGCGCGGTGGTGGTGGCCTCGACGACGAACACGGGGTTTGCGCGGGCGGAGGGGTTGTGGGGTGATGGAGTGGGGAAACCCACGGACGGAGTCCGTGGGCTTCGGGGGGGAGGTGGGGTGGTGGGGGTGGTGCGGTGGCCGTTGGATTTTTCGTTGGCGGTGGAGCGGTTTCTGGACGGGGTTCGGCCGGAGGTGGTGGTGAGTGCGGAGCTGGAGGTTTGGCCGAACTTTGTGGAGGCGTGTGAGCGGCGGGGGATTGCGTTTGTGGTGGTGAACGGTCGGCTGAGCGCGCGGTCGTTTCGTCGGTACGCGAAGGTGAAGGCGTTGGTGCGGGGGAGTTTTGCGAAGGTGTCGGCGGCGGGGGTGCAGACGGCCGAGTATGCCGAGCGTTTCGTGGCGTTGGGGGTGCCGGCGGATCGGGTGTCGGTGCTGGACACGATGAAGTGGGACGGTGCCCCGGCCCCCGGAAGCCAAGAGAGCGAAGCGGGTGCGTCAGCAGCGTTGGCGCAGGCGATGGGGATTGATCGGTCCCGGCCGGTGGTGGTGGCGGGTTCGACGGCGCTGGGCGAGGCGCGGTTGCTCGGCGAGGCGTGGCGGGGTTGGGGGGAGGGGGTGCAGTTGGTGGTGGCGCCGCGGAAGCCGGAATGGTTTGAGGCGTCGGCGAAGGAGTTGGCGGGGTGTGGGTTGGAGGTGGTGCGGCGGAGTGAGG
>CAZIXN010000199.1:0-4876 GCA_964543215.1 uncultured Phycisphaera sp. | reverse complement strand
AGGACTTGAGGTAGCTGCCGTCCGCGGGGTCGTACTGCCGCCGCCGGATGCGGAAGCCACGGGCGTCGTACTCGAACTCGGCGATCGTGCCCCCGCCCCCGGAAGTGCCCCCGCCCCCGGAAGTCCCGATACCGGGGTCGACGAGGCGGGTGAGGCGGTTCCAGGCGTCGTATTGGGCGACGTAGCCCAGGGACGGGTCGCCGCCCTGGGGGAAGGCGGTGGTGTTGCCGGCCGGGTCGTAGGTCGGGGTGAGCCGTGACGATTGGCCGGGGCGGGCGGGCGCGGGACGCCGAGGGAGGTGGGCCAACCGGAAGGGCATGGGAAGAGGATACCTCGTTGAGAGGGTGGTTCCAAGGCGTGGGTCGGGCCTAGGCTTGGGGGATGTTGCCGCTGGTGTATCACGAGGAGTATGTGACGCCGCTGCCCGAGGGGCACCGCTTCCCGATGGGTAAGTTTGCGCTGCTGCGGGATGTGTTGGTGGAGGAAGGTTTTGCCCCCGGAAGTTTCTGTGCGCCCGACTCCGCCACACGCGAACAACTCGAGGCGGTGCACGATCCGGCGTATGTCGAGGCGTTTGTCGGGGGGAAGCTGACGCGGGAGCAGGAGCGCGTGATCGGGTTGCCGTGGAGTGAAGGGCTGGTGCGGCGGACGATCCGGGCGGTGGGGGGGACGATCAAGACGGCGGAGCTGGCGATGGCCTCTCCGGCTTCCGGGGGCGGGTTGGCGTGCAATTGTGCGGGGGGGACGCATCACGCGCACCGTGATTTCGGCTCGGGGTTCTGCATCTTCAACGATCTGGGGGTGGCGGCGGCGCACCTGGTGCGGGAGCACGGCGTGTCGCAGGTGCTGATCCTAGACCTGGATGTGCATCAGGGGGATGGCACGGCGCGGCTGTTCCCCGCCGGAAGCGAGTTCGGGGATCGCGTGTTCACGGCATCCATGCATTGCGGGAAGAACTTTCCGAGTCGCAAGGCGAGCAGCGATCTGGATGTGGAGCTGCCGGTGGGGATGGGGGATGCGGAATATCTGGAGGTGTTGGCGGAGGGGTCGGGGCAGCGTGAGGGCGGGAGCGATGGCCGGGCTTTATGGCGGGGCGTGGAAGGTGGGTGGCGGGGATTGTTGAAGTTGTTGGAGGCGGTGGAGCCGGATGTGGTGCTTTATGACGCGGGGGTGGATGTGCATGCGGACGATGCGCTGGGGCATTTGTGTCTGACGGATGCGGGGTTGTACGCGCGGGATCGTTTCGTGATTGAGATGTGCCGGGGTCAGGGGATCCCGACGGCGTGCGTGATCGGCGGGGGGTACGACAAGGATTGGCGTCGGCTGGCTTCCCGACACGCCAGCGTGCATCGAGCGGCGCGGGACGTGTTGGCGGGGGTTGCGGGGGTTCCCGGGGTTCCTGGCGTTGCGGGCGTTGCGGGCGGGGGGAGCGGGGGGCTTTACCTGCGAACTGCAAATCGCGTATTTTAAGTCGTCGGACTTGCAATCGGACCTCGAGGTCCGTTATAAAGGATCTGACACGTGGGGTTGCGGTGGACGCTGGCCCTGCCGTTCTGCCGCCCTGGCTTGATCAAGGAGACGCTGCCATGCCTTTGCCCGGACTGCCCGATGTGACGCTTTCGACTTCCGCGATGCGGGTGCTGGAGGCAGCGCCCAAGGTGCATGTCATCGGCTCGTCGAAAGAGCTTTACGACCTTTCCGTGCCCGCTGACAAGGTGGATGCGCAGGGGTATTTCACGGTGGGTTACGACGTGCCGGGCAAGGGCTTTGTCGAGGAGATGAAGATCTGCAAGGTGCGCAACGGGATTTCGGCGAACTACCTCGAGCCGTACATGCGTCGGCGTGAGCCGGGCTGCATGGTGATCGCCGACGACCGGGAGACCGACAAGGATCGGTTCGCCGACCGCTGGGGCGAGACGGTGGGCGAGTTTGATGACCTGCGACAGGAGACGTTCGACTGGCTCAAGACGCAGGAGCTGATCGTGTTCTTCTTCGAGTCGGGGATGCCCGGCGAAGGCTTGAACGCGGTGGCGATCGTGCCGGCCAACGCGGCGTTCTTCGCCTTTGGCCTGTCGCTGCTGCAGGGCATCAAGCCGCTGGAGGAGGTCAAGAAGCTCGGCAAGAAGTATCACCACGGCGCGATTGTGTACGTCGCCCCGCCGTTCCGCCATTCGCACTTCGGCGGCAAGCAGGTGGTCGTGCACAACCGCCGGTTCGACGAGCCGGACAAGGACCCCAGCAAGACCGGCAGCCTCAACAACCTCCACGAGCTGTTCAGCTTCAACCTCTACCCCGGGCCGTCGGCGAAGAAGGGCGTCTACGGCATGCTGCTCACCGCCGGCGAGCGCGACAAGAACCGCTGGACCACCGCGCACTGCGCCACCGTCCAGGTCGTCACGCCCTACGACAACGTCGTGACCATCATGCACGAAGGCGCCTCGGGCGGCGGCAAGTCCGAGATGATCGAGCAGATGCACCGCGAGCCCGACGGCCGGCTGCGCAAAGGCACCAACACCGTCACCGGAAGCTCCCGCTACATCACCCTGCCCCACGGCTGCGAGCTCCACGCCGTCACCGACGACATGGCCCTGTGCCACCCCTCGCTCCAGAAAGAATCCGGCAAGGCCCGCAAGCTCACCCTCGTCGACGCCGAGCAGGCCTGGTTCCTCCGCGTCAACCACATCACCCACTACGGCATCGACCCCCAGCTCGAACGCATCACCGCCGAGCCGCCCGAACCCCTCCTGTTCCTCAACATCGACGCCGTGCCCGGCTCGCGCGCCATGATCTGGGAACACATCATGGACGCCCCCGGCGTGCCCTGCCCCAACCCCCGCATCGTCCTCCCGCGACTCCAATACCCCAACGTCGTCAGCGAACCCGTCACCGTCGACATCCGCAGCTTCGGCGTCCGCTGCCCCCCATGCACCGCCGCCCATCCGTCCTACGGCATCCTGGGCCTCTTCCAGATCCTGCCCCCCGCGCTCGCCTGGCTCTGGCGGCTGGTCGCCCCCCGCGGATACGCCAACCCCTCCATCGTCGATACCGGCGGCATGACCTCCGAAGGCGTCGGCTCGTACTGGCCCTTCGCCACCGGACGACGCGTCGACCAGGCCAACATCCTCCTGGACCAGGTCATGGCCACCGACGACACCCTCTACGTCCTCATCCCCAACCAGCACATCGGCTGCTGGGAAGTCGGCTTTGCCCCCCAGTGGATCGCCCGCGAATACCTCGCCCGACGCGGCTCGGCCCACTTCAAGCCCGACAAACTCAAAAACGCCCGCTGCCCCCTGCTCGGCCGACACCCCGAAACCATCTCCGTCGAAGGACAAATCGTCGGCACCTGGTTCTTCGATGTCTCCACCCAGGCCGAGGTCGGCCCCAAGGGCTACGACGAAGGCGCAAAAATCCTCTACCAGTTCTTCCGCGACCAGCTCAGCAAGTTCGACCACGATGAACTCGACCCCCTGGGCAAGGAAATCATCGCCGCCTGCCTCGACCACGCCACCGTCGAGCAGTACGCCGCCTTCACCGGCCGCGAAACCATCGAGTCCGCCGAACCCGCAATGGCCTGACCCCCACCCCCCGCCGGCCCGCACCCGCGTCGCGTATCTTGGCGATCGTGACCCCCGACGACGCGTCCAACCCCAACCCCGATCACCCCGGCCACGCCCCGCGCGAGCCGGGGTTTTCTTCGCCCGCGGATTCAGCGGATTGTCGACACGCCATCGTCGTGGGCTTCGGACCCGTCGGCCGCATCACCGCCGAAGGACTGTTCGCCGCCGGCTTCACCGTCACCCTCATCGACCGCAACCCCGTCACCATCGCCCGCCAGCACAAGCTCGGCCGCGCCGCCGTCCACGGCGACGCCCGCGACCCCGACATCCTCCGCACCGCCGGCATTCACCGCGCCGAGACGCTCATCCTCACCATGCCCGACCCCGCCGAGGCCCTCGAAGCCTGCAAGGTCGCCCACGCCGTGCGGCCCGAGGTCTTCATCGTCGCCCGCGCCAATTTCGTCAGCGAGGGCATCCAGGCCCTGCAACACGGGGCCGACCACGTCGTGATCGAAGAAATCGCCACCGCCCACGAGATGCGCGACGCCGTCGTGAACCACCTGCTCTCCGTCCCGCCCGACGCATCCCGATAATGTTCGCCCCGGCGAGCGATCCCCCCTCATGCTCCCCCGGAAGAAGCCGCCCCGGAAGCGCTCATCCACGGCGATCCCCGAAAAATCGCCGGCGATCAGCCAAAGATCGCCAGCGATCACCGGCGCATCGCCAGCGATCAACGGCGCATCGCCGGCGATCACCGGCATATCGCCAGCGATCAGCGGCATATCGCCAGCGATCACCGGCGCATCGCCGGCGTTCACCGGCGTATCGCCATCGCTCAGCGGCGCATCGCCGGCGATCAAGCCCGACAGGGTGCCCCTGATCCAAACTCGGACGCCCCTCACCCACGGCCGGATGTCCGTGCGCCGCCCCCGGATGTCCGAGAGGCGCTCTCGGAAGTCCGTGCGCCGCTGTCGGATGTCCGTGCGCCGCTCTCGGATGTCCGTGCGCCGCTCTCGGATGTCCGAGAAGCGTTGCCGGATGTCCCGCACGCGCTGAAGGATGCCCATCGGGGGCGCACGGGCGTCTTTCAGGCGAAGAAAGACGTCTCGCAGCCGAAGAAAGACATCGCGCAGCGGAAGAAAGACGTCTCACAGCCGAAGAAAGACCTCTCACACCGGAAGAAAGAAGTCTCGCAGCCGAAGAAAGACGTCTCGCAGCGGAAGAAAGACCTCTCACTGCGGCGCAGCGACGTCTCACCGGCGCAGAAAGACGTCTCAGAATCGAGGAAACGTCGCGCTGTGTGCGGCAACGCCGCG
>CAZIXN010000198.1:2635-4924 GCA_964543215.1 uncultured Phycisphaera sp. | reverse complement strand
CGGATGTTGGCGGGCATGGGCGGGCTCGGGGAAATCGGCGGCGGATTCCGGGGGGCGGCAGATTAGCAGGACGCCCCGCCGCGCCCAACCCGGCCGATCACTCCGCCGACGCCGTGGCTTCCGCCGCGGCCAGCGCCGCGTCGATGTCGGCCTTGAGCGTCGCGCCCAGATTCGGCGACAACCCCACGTGCACCGCCTGCACCTTGCCCGTCGGATCGATCACCACCGTCTGCGGGATGCCGGTCACCAGATACTTTTCCGCCACCGCGCCGGTGGTGTCCATCCCCACGTTGATGCCCTGAAGCTTCTGCTGATCCAGGAACGCCCGGATCGTGCGCTTGTCTTCCCGCAGGTTCATCGCCACCAGATACACCTTCACCTCCGAGTCGGCGTAGCTCTCGACCGTGCTCTTGATGATCGGCAGGGCCTTGACGCACGGCGGGCACCACGTCGCCCAGAAGTCCAGCACCAGCACCGCGCCCTGTGCTTCCTTGAGCGACGCGCGACGGCCGTCGAGCGTCTCGACCGCGAACGCCGGGGCCGGCTTGCCGACCAGCGCGTGATCGTCCGCCGCGAACACCGACGTCGCCAGGTCGGGCCCGCCCAGCGGGCCGCTGAGCATCAGGCCCGCGAACAGCGCCAATCCGCCGGCCACCACCAGCAAGGCCAGACGATTGGAAGAGGTCGATTCGGTTTGCGGACGATTCATGGAAGGTTCCTCGGAGATCAGGGCATACGAACGGAGTGGGACCGGCGGTCCTCGGGGACAACCGGACACGACGGGGATTTGTTTCACTTTAACCCCCCGCAACCCGCGAGCCGCAAAGAAAAACGAAGAAGGGCGCCGCGGACCATCCACGACGCCCTCCGGGCCGGTTGACAAGGGACCCCGGCAGGCGGCTCAACGGTGATGGCCGACACGGAATTCGACCCAGACGCGTTCGTATCGGCCGGGCGTCACGCACACCCGCCGCAGCGTGCCGCAGCGGTCCCGCACCGTGCGGTACACCGGCGGGCACCAGCGCGTCTCCCACCGGCCGCGCGGCGCGTGAACGACCGGGCGGCAAGAGCACACCCGCTCGCAACCGCACGCGAGCCGGCGGTCGACGTGGTCACCGCCGATGCGGATGCTCAGGCCAAAACCACTCTGCGAATCACGGTCGCGACGACCGTCGACGTACCGCTCGCGATAGCGGTCGATCGCGTCGAGACGGCGGACCTCCGGCTGCCGCAGGATCGGATCGTGTCGCAACGCCGGCTTCCGCCAATCCCGCGTCCGCGTCGCCGTCGGCACCCGATGCGACTCATAACGCGGCTCAAGACGGCCAAACGACATGTGGGACGGCCGATCAAACCGCCCCGAATCCCGGAGGATCTCACGCTGGAACGACCCGCGGAACGCCTGACGATGCCCCTCGCCACGGTCGGCGCGCTCGGCACGGCGATCCGAATCACCCGCCCGGGCCGGGGCCGCCAGCGCGAGTTGGACGATCAATCCCAAGAGCGCCGCCAGCACCATCGCCACGCCCGGCAACGCCCCATACGGCGGACGCTGCGGCGGATCGGCTTGGAACCAGAACATCGACTTCGGTCGGAAACAAGTCATCGCGGTCTCCTTTGTTCAGACGCGGGGCAGGATGGGATCAGGCAAGTCGGCTGCGTCCACCCTTAAGACCATCCCCGCCGAAACCGGCAAACATCCCCTCCGGAGTGGGCCGTCGAATCGCACGAATTCTCGAGATAAACCCCTTTGAAAGCGTTGGTTAACGCGATTTCGTCGAAACCTCTCGGCCCCGGGCCGCCCCCGATTCCCCCCGCCTGGCCGGACGAAGGGGGTGCCCGAACGCCCCGCAAAACCCCGCGGGCCGACGCACTTTCGTTCACTCGTCGCAGCAAATCCAGTTTCGGCAGAGACTTAACCCCCCCAATCAAACCGATTCGCTTCTGCCGCCGTAGGATGCATGTTGGTGGTGGTTCGCGTGTTTTTTCGTGCAAACCCGGCCGAACCGCCCGTCTTCCTAGAGGCATCCTTCATCCCCGGAGTCCGCCATGCGTCCGCTGCCCCTTTGCGTTTCGTTTGCTCGCCGCGCTGTTCATCGCGCGGGCCGTCGGTTGGCGTGGCGGGCGATGCCCTGCGTGGTCGCCGCGGCGGTGCTGGCGCTCGGTGTTCTCCTGCCCCTGCCGGCCGGGTCGGCCGCGAACGCCGAGTCCGGTGCCCACCGCAACCCGCCACCGCCGCCGGCCGTGACCGTGCCCGACACCACCGACCTCCGCTGACCTGCACTGACC
>CAZIXN010000198.1:765-2535 GCA_964543215.1 uncultured Phycisphaera sp. | reverse complement strand
CTGACCTGCGCTGAGCCCGACGCGATGACGACCGCCCCCCGGTCCATCCCCAACCGCCAAGCCCCGGCCGCCCCGCGACGCCGCCGGACCCGGACGCTGTACCTCGACCCCGCCGACCTGCTGGACCTCGCCGGCCATCAGACGGCTCACCCCGACGAGCCCCGCCCGTCGTTCACGCCGGTGAACCTCACGCCGCGCGTCCGCGCCGCCGTCGTCGCATCGCTCCGCGCCAACGTCCGGGACGCCGCCGACGCCGTGCTCGCCTGGCTCGACCACGCGCTCACCCACGCCGACGCGGCCGACGCGGGCCTCGACACCGCCGGCGGCCTGCTCGACGCGATCCTCCGCCCCGGCCCCGACCCCGCGGCCGTCAACCTCGTCGCCCTCGCCGACGCCGTCGCCGCCCACACCGGCTCAACCCTGTCGCCCAAACGCCTGGCCACCGCGCTGCGACATCTGCGTCGCGCAGAGCTGCATCTCGGCTCGCCGGCCACGCGACGCCCCGCCCCGTCGCCGCGACGCGCCACGACGACGCAACCCGCCGCCGACCCCCGGCCGCTCGCGCTGGGCCTGCTCGCCGCCCTCCGCCAGGCCGTCGCCCGCCGCACCGACCGCGACTACGCCGACGCCCTTCCCGAAACGCCCGTCGCGCCCGAGGCGCTCGAAGCCGACGCGCTGCGCTACCTGCGACACGCGCTGCAAACCCGCCGCGGGCCGACGACGACATCCTCGGTTCCGACGACACCGCCGTCGGCTCACCCCGCCCTGCACGACCTGCTGCTCACGCTCGCGCCGCTGACCCATTCCGACGCCCCGCCGCCCTCCGCCCAGAGCGACCTGCAGCTCGTGCTCCACGCCGCGCCCGCCATCGCCGCGCTGCTGGGGCCCGACTCCCTGCCCGCCACCCTGGCCCACCTCAACGCCCTCGTGCTGCTGCGTGACGTCGTGGATGATTCGCTCTACCTGGCCGAAATGCTCCGCCTCGCGCACCACGCCGCGTCGCTCAAGGACGACCCCGACACCGCCGCGCTGCACCGATTCGCCAAACGCCACACGCTGCCCAACCTTCCCGGGGCCACCCGCGTCGCCAGCTACGCCACCGTCAACGCCGCCACCCGACTGCTCCAACGACTCTTCGACGCACATCTCGCGTTCGACACGCCCATCGACGTCCCGCCGACCTGGCGCACCAGAGCACCCCATGTCCATGCGGTGCCCGCCTTCACGCTCGCCACCGCCTTGCTCGAACGCCTCGAACATCAAGACGCCGGCTTCGTCCTCACGCCCACCACGCGGCTGCTCTGGCACGCCGTCCAAACCCAGCACACCGGCGATTCACCGCCCGCGATCCGATATTTCCAAACGCTCGGCCCCACCAAAACCGCCGAGCGCCTCGCCGCCCTCGCCGCCCACGACAACCACGACGCCATGGTCGCCGCCGTCGCCAGCCTCGCCCGACGCGCCTTCCCCCAACTCCGCCTCGCCTGACCCACCCCCAACCACCTCACCCCCCAAAGCCCACCGATTCCATCCGTGGCTTTCGTCAAGCGCGCACCGCTCCCCACGCACGATCGTCCGTTTTCCGGTCGGCTTTTTGCCGGCAAGCCGCCGCCGATCTTCAAAAATCAAAGAACGTGGCGCATCCGGCCAACCCGTGATCGCTCCGCTTCCCGCGAAACCCCGCAGGCCTGAAGCACCTGGTCAAAGAACTTCCCCGAACCCTCCACCCACCGACCCGAGCGTCTTTTCAAGCCCGCAGCGCTCCCGCCG
>CAZIXN010000198.1:0-755 GCA_964543215.1 uncultured Phycisphaera sp. | reverse complement strand
GCGTCGTGCCCGCGGAACGCACCCCGCAAGCCGACCTCCCGAGTAAATGCAGGCTTCCGCATCCGAGCCCCATTCCCCAACGCCACCACCCCATCGGCCCCCAACGCGCTCTACGAACCCCCAGTATCGCCACCCCCATCCTTTCACACCCCATTCTGCGCCCCCCCCAGCCACCACCCCCCAAAGCCCGCGGACACCCTCCCCAGGCCGTGACGCAAGTCAACGGCCCACCACGCCCCCGCTACGCAAGTCAACTCGACTTCACTTGTTTTTCGCCCGGCGACAGGTAAGTTGACTTGTGCATGGATCAAACCGCGTTCTCAAAACACAGTCCGGGCCACCTCGAGCCAACCACCTTCGGCGAATCCTTCGTGCGCAACGGCCTCCGTGATTACCGGACGGCCCAGGGCCAAGGCTTTGTTCCCGATCCACTCCCTGCGGCCCTGAACCCCGCCACCACGCTTTTTGATCTTTTGGAATGCCTGCTGGAAGCCGAACGAAACCTCAGCCTGCTGGAGGGTACGGCAAGGCAACTGATCAACCCCCAGCTGCTCGCCGGCGTGTTCAAGCAGCGTGAAGCAATTCGATCGTCCAAAATCGAGGACACCATCGCCTCGGCAGAAGACCTCGCGCTGATCGATCGCTCGACGTCGCAGGTTGCCAACCCCAGTGCCGCGCGCGAGGTGCTCAACTACATCCGCGCACTGGACCTGGGTCTGAACTCCGACCTGCCCATCTCCTTGCGACTGCTCCGC
>CAZIXN010000197.1:0-4939 GCA_964543215.1 uncultured Phycisphaera sp. | reverse complement strand
GAGCCCACCGCCCCCGCCACCGCCTCGACAATCTCTCCCCGCACCGCCAACCCAAGCAAGCCCGCCAACGTCCACCACCCGATCCATCGTTCCGCCGGCTCGATGTCCCGGCCCCACCACGCCGACAACGCCGTGAGCAGCACGGTCAGCCATGTCCCGGGCAACTGCAACGCCACCAACCCCACGCCTAAGAGACATCCCACCCACAGCGCCGCCGTCCACGTCCACCAAAGCAACAGATCCCACATCACCTCTACGATTCGCCGACCCCCAAGCCCCGCGCACGGATAAGATGTTTCGCGAACCCTTTTCCGGCGCTGTCGGACAAGCGCCTCCGCCACTTCTGCAACCGAAAGAAGCATCCCTCATGGCCAACAAAGACCAGAACGGCAAGAAGAACAGCTCCACCAACAAGCCCAAGCTCTCCACCAAGGAAAAGCAGGCCAACAAGGCGAAGAAGAACGCCGCCAAGAACGCGAAATAATCGCGCCGTCACCCGATCGTCCAGCATTCATCCAGGCAGATCAGGCCGTCGCGGCACACGCCGCACGACCGCGGGTTTGACACGGCCCGAGATATCCCGAGGATCAAAGGCGAACACCTCAGACAGGTTGGGAGCGCTGCGGGCGTGTGGCTCGTGCGCTTGTGGCCGCCAACGCGGGCGAAACCCGCAGGAGCTTTTCCATGTTGAACGTGACCGAACCCGCCAAACAAGCCTTGAGCCAGATGCTTGACAACGCCAAAGATGCCGACGGCAAGGCCGCGCGGTTCATCACCGATGGACAACAGATGCAGCTCGCTCTGGACGAACCGCAACCCGAGGATGCAACGTTTGAACTCGACGGACGGACGGTGCTGGTCGTCTCGCCGCAGGTGAACCAACTGCTGGACGACAAGGTGCTGGACCTGGTCCAGCCCGAACAGTGCCAAGGCTTGGCCCTCAAGACCCAGGCCGCCTAGCCTGCCTACCTTCCTAGCCTGCCTCGCGCGGCAACCACTTCAGAAAAACCCGAAAGCCGCCGGCCCGATGAGGTCGGCGGCTTATCTGGTCGACCCTCTCCCCGTCCTGTGCGCCCGTACCGGCACATCCACGCTCGCGGGAAGCTCCCGCCACCGGCTCAGTCGACCCGCAAAGTCGACCGATTCGTTTCCGCGACGTAATCGCTCGGAAGCACGAACCGGCAGCCCTGCTGTTGGAGAAACTCGATCACCGCGACGAATTTCTCGAAGCGGCCGTCCTGCTCCCAACTCATCGGATGTCCTTGGATGACCAGAACGGACTCGTGCCGGTACGCCGGAAACGCCGCGGCAAGCGCCTCGGGATTCGGCACCTGGACGGGCATCTCGATATTGACTTTGGAAATTCGCGGCAGCACAACGACCCCGGCCGGAGCTTCGGCGTCGCGCGGCGGATACATCCACCATCGTAATTCCCGGTGCTCTGCGAGGACGCGAACCGTGTCGTCGTCGGTCTGGTTGTACGGCGCGCCGAAGCCGACAAAGTCCACCCCGAGCTTCTCGCGAGCCAGTCGCTGCGTCCTGGCGAACCGCTCACGCTGATACTCGTAACCGGTGCCGCGGAACTCCCAGGTGCCCGCCTCCTGATCGCGGGTGTGGGACCAGCCGTGATTCCAGAGCTCATACCGCCCGGTTGCGTCGAGCGCTTTGAGGGCGTCGAGGTACGCGGCGGGGGCATCTTCGAGCGTGTTGCCAACCACGCCAATGCTCGCGGGGATCGCCTGTTCATCAAGGTATGCCAGCGTCTGTTGCCAGCCCGGAGTCAGCACGCCGTTTCGATGCTTCATGTCATCCAGCTTGAGAATCACCGCTGGCGCAGGTGCTTGAGCCTGCGAGCGGCCGGTCACGCCGATCGCAGCCATGACAATCAAACTCAGGAATATCGAACGAATCATCGGACTGCTCCTCAAGGTCAGCGGGCGGTTTCAGTGACGCGCTCCCAATCGTCGGTGCGGAAAGGCGACGCGGGCAGGCCATCACTGTTGGCCAGGTTGGCCCACGGCACGTGGTCGTCCCAGCCGTAACGCACGGGCTGGGGATCGGGCACCTTCGCTTCGCCGACCGCAAGCGTGCGCTCGTCGATCACCTCGACGAGCGTGGCCCAGCGGAACTTCTTGTCCGGGCCGGCCACGCAGAAGCCGGTGAGCGGCTTGCCGTCGAGACGGGTGAGTCCTGCGCCGACGTGGTCGAAGGTGAGGATGAGCCGATCCCCTTCGATGCGATGCTCGATGAGCAGCGGCCCGGTAGGCACAAGGTCTCGGCCGTACGCTTCCGCCAGAGCCCACCGCGCGAGGCGCTGCCCGACGGGACGCTTGGCCGCGGGATGGATGTCCGTCGGGTTGCCGAGATCGGTCGTGACAATGAGCCCCACGTGTGCGAGCGTCTGGGCCACCCGCAACTGCGCCTCTCGCAACTCGGCGAAGCTGCCCTCGCCACGCGGCACGCGCGGCGGGTTGACGTAGCTTGGTAATTGGATCACGGCGACCGGTAGCGTGTCGTCCTGCCAATCCCTCCGCCACGCGTGGATCATTTCGGTGAGCGTGAACTCGTACTGTGCCGCCCGCCAGATGTTGGATTCTCCTTGATACCAGGCGTAACCGCGCAGCGCGTAAGGCGCGAGCGGCTTGAGCATCGCGTGATAAAGCCCCGCCGGGGCGTACCGCGCGGTGGGCGGCGTCGGCTCGTCGGGAACGTGCACCGGCGACTGCCCGTCGGCAAGACTCGCGTTGGCGGCGAGCGCCTGCTCGTAAGAGGCAAGGGCTTCGGCGTAGGCTTGGCTCTCCCGTTCGTAGCGATCAAGAATCGGCGCGGTCTCGGGGTTGTTCGCCATCGCGTTGAGCGGGGTCCACGCTTCGACGGGCGTGCCGCCGTACGCGCTGTGGATGATGCCCACCGGCACGCCCAGCTCGCGTTGGAGTTCCTGCCCCAGGAAATAGCCGACCGCGGAGAACATTCGCGCTTCCTGCGGGGTTGACGGCGCCCACTTCGCATCGACGTCAAACGCCGCTTCATCGGCGATCGCACGCTCGACACGGAAAAGCCGGAGCTGATCGTTCGTCGCCGCCGCCACCTCCGCCTCCGCGTCGTCCACCTTCATCAGCCGCATGTCCATGTTGGACTGCCCCGAGCAAAGCCAAACCTCCCCGATCAAGACATCCTCGTAGCCGATCACCTGACCGTTGCTTTCGATTTGCAGCACGTGCGGACCGCCCGCCGACATCGGCGCGAGCGTTGCCTGCCACCGGCCGGCGTCGTCGGCGGTGACGGTGTCGCTCTGCGGATCCAACGTCACACGGGCCGACGCGCCCGGGTCGGCGGTCCCCCAGACGGGCAGCGGCTTGTCACGCTGCAGCACCCTGTGGTCGCCGAACACGGTGGGCAGCCGCAACGTCGTGCCCGGTGCCGGCACGGTCTGCGAATCTTCAGCCGACGCACGGCTGGCCGTGGCCTGCCACAAACAACCCACGGCCAAAAGCAAAACCAACCAACACCGCAGCAGCACGCAGGATGTACGGCCTGACTCCATCGGGCGAACTCCACGGGAAAGATCCGCAGATCGTCAAGATCAACGGCGAAGCATCGCTGCGAGCAATAGCGCTGCGGCCGTGCCAAGCGAGGCGGGTTCCGGGATCGCACGCAGCGCGATCGCCGCGACCGCGGGCGACGCCAGCGAACGGAAACGCATCGCGTCGGCGAAGTCCACATCCCGGTCACCGTCAAGATCGCCCTGCGACCATGCGCGGCCTGAAGGACCGCCGGCGTGGCCGGTGTAATGATCGATCAGTCGCTGCGCGTCAAACGCGTCCACGTCGCCGTCAAGATCAAAGTCGGCGATGGTGGTCTGCCGGTAGGCCTGCGCCCAGAACACGGCGTCGTCGAGGTCGATGGCGTTGTCGCCGTTGAGATCGAACATGGAGAGATCGCTGCCCCCGAACGCGGCGTAGAGCGCGTCGAGGTCATCTGCATCACGAGCTCCGGATTGGTCGAAGTCGCCGGGCAGGTTGAACAGGGCATCGAGTTCAAGGAATGACAGCCCGGCCAGCGTATGGAGCACAATCGCGTCGATCTCCGCGCCGCCTTCACGCCGCCCGATACGCAGTTCGAGGGGCACGTTGAGATCCGATGTCGAGACCGTGAAGCTCGAACCGACTTCCCAACGCCACTGCCCGGCGTTGGTCAGCGATTCCGTCAGCGTCGGGTCCTGATTGAAGTCTTCGGGCGTGTAGACGCTGTCGCTGCTTCCCGAGAATCCGCGCGCTCGGTAATACGCCGTATAGATTCCCGCCTCGGTGAAGGTGAGGTCGTAGACCGCCAAGGCGTCGTGGCCGCCGGGGTTGAGGTCGGTACGCGGACCCGCGGGCGCTCGGAGCGCTTCACCGCCCAGCGCGCCGGAGGATGTAACGACCTGCCAGGTGTCACCGTCCCCGTTGGGGTCGAGCAAAGCACCGGCATCCTCGGCCTGGAAGGCGCGATACGGGTCCGTGACCGGTGGCTGCGGCGGCGCCGTGTTCCAGTTCACCCCGACATCGTCGCGCGTCAGCGGCTTGCGGACGATCGCGGCGTCGGACACTTCATCGGCGCCGATGTCGGCAAGTCCGATGCGGGCCTGGCCGTCCATGTCGAAGCTGGCGAAACCCGCGGCAGCCTGATCGATCGCCGGGCTGTTGGGCCCGGGGCGCCAAAGACCGTCCGGCCCAAGCACAAGTTGCGGATCGGCCTGCGTGATACCCGGCCGAGCGCTGACGCCCAAGGGCCCGCCGAACGCGAGATTGCCCGTCCACGTGAAGCCCGCGCCTTCCTGGCCTTCAAAAGCGACCTCGCTGCTGCGGATCAGGTTGTTCGCGATCGTGACATCCTCGGGCAGGATCGTTCGGCCGCTACTACCCATCCCGTCGTCGAGCTTGATCGCCGCATCGCTGAT
>CAZIXN010000196.1:0-4940 GCA_964543215.1 uncultured Phycisphaera sp. | reverse complement strand
CCCCCCGGAATCCGCCGCCGATTTCCCCGAGCCCGCCCATGCCCGCCAACATCCGTGAAATCAAGGGCCGCATGAAAGCGGTCAAGAACATCCAGCGCATCACCAAGACGATGCAACTGATCGCCTCGGCCCGTTTCCAGGCGATGCTCAAGAAAGCCACGCAGGGCCAAGCCTACGCCGACCGGATCCAGGCGATGGTCGGCCAGGTCGCCGCCGCGATCGCCGGCGATGATTCGGTGGGCGATCAGCCGCTGCTCACCCCGCCCAGCGAGTCGCCTAACAGGACGCTGGTGCTGGTGCTCACCAGCGACCGCGGGCTGTGCGGGTCGTACAACACCAACGTGATGCGCGTCGCGCAGCAGGAGCTGGCCAAGACGCCGACGCGTTTCGAAGTGGTCGGCAAGAAGGGCATCGGCTACGCGAAGTTCAACAAGATCGAGGTCGATCGCGCCCACCTGGAGTTCGGCGACAGCCCGAAGTACGAACAGGTCGCGGCGCTGGCCGAGCGGCTGATGCAGGAGTTTGCGGCCGGCCAGTACGACGCGGTGACGGTCGTGTACATGCGTTTCCTGTCGATGGGCAAGCAGCAGCCCGAGGCGTTGCAGTTGTTGCCGCTCGCAAGCCCCGGAAGCGACCCCGGATTGACCTCCGGGGCTGAGGCGGGACTTGCCGTCGCGTACGAGTTTTCGCCCGAGCCGGGCAAGCTGTTGGAGGCGCTGCTGCCGGCGTCGGTGAAGGTGACGTTGATGCGTGCGTTCAACGATGCGGCGGTGAGCGAACAGCTTGCGCGGATGGTGGCGATGAAGGCCGCGACCGACGCGGCGGGCAAGCAGGGCAAGGCGCTCAAGCGTCAGTTCAACCGCGCCCGCCAGACCGCGATCACCACCGAACTCAGCGAAATCATCGCGGGTGCGGCGGCGCTGGAATGATGATTGGCTGATTGATGAGAGATGATTGATGAGTTCAGCGGTGTGTGACGACCAAGATTCGTGACCCGATCTCTTCAATCATCACTCATCTACCATTCATCAATCACTGCGGTTCCGCCCATGCCGTCCAACACGCCGAACCGCCGCGGGACCGATCTTTCGCAGTTGCATCTGGGGCTCGAGTTCGTCGGCGGGACGCTGCTGTTCGCGGGTCTGGGGTACTGGCTGGATGGGCGGTGGGGCACGGCTCCGTGGTTGGCGGTGATCGGCGGGGCGCTGGGGTTTGCCGGCGGGATGTGGCTGCTGATCAAGGAAGCGATGAAGGCCAACCGGGAGGCGGCGCGGAAGTTCGCGAAAAGAGATTTCAACGCAGAGGACGCGGAGGGCCGCGGAGGAAGACAAATAGCCACGAAAGCCACAGAAAACACAAAATCAGCGGACCGTCCGCCGTCGGGTTTTGATTGATACTGATTCTGATTCTGTGTTCTTGTGCTTTCTGTGTTTTTTGTGGTTACTTCTCGTGCTCGGCTCTGCGGCCCTCTGCGTGCTCTGCGGTGTTTCTGTCCGGGCCGACCCGCTAATCTCCGCCGATGCCCGTCTCCGCAAGTCCTATGATCGTGGCTCCGCCGTTCCCGTTGATGCGTTCGCTGGGCGTGGTGGTGGCGGTGTTGCTGGTCGGTGAGGCGGTGTCGTTCGCGGCGCTGGTGGCGATGGGTGATGACGCGCTGGCGCGGCACGGCTGGTCGGCGGTGTGGCTGGGGCTGGGCGGGGCGGCGGGCAGCGCGTTGGCGTTCCTTGCCGTGGAGCGGGCGGTCGCGGGGCTGAGTCGGCCGGGGGCGGCGTTACTTCCGGGGGGGGGCGGGCAGAGTCTGGTGACGGCGAGTTTGGCGGGTTTTTTCCTGCGGGCGGTGCTGGCGGGGTTGGGGGCGCTGGTGGCGATCGCGGGGTTCGGGGCCGAGCGGCTCGTGGCGGGCGGGTGGCTGATCGGGTGGTATCTGATTTTTTTGGTGGTCGATGTGACGATCCTGCGCCGCTTCTTTAGACTGCTCGGCCCTGCCCCGGCAAGTGCCCGCGCGGTGGGGTCTTCTGGAACCACCGACGCGGTCTGAACCGCGCTTTCCCCGCCTCTGGCGTGAGGAGACCGAGCCTTGACCCCCCTTTCCCTCTTCAGCCCCACGCTCGCCGCCGGCCTCGCCGACAAGGCCAAGCCGCACACGCTGTTCGGCTTTGAGTCCGAGTCGCTGACCATCGGCATCAACCAGTTCATCTTCATGGGCGTCGTCGCCGCGGCGCTGGCGTTCGTGTTCCTGTGGATGGCCAGCCGGGCGATCGCCACCAAGGACCACACCGTCGAAGGCCACCTCACGCACGGCCGGGTGGCGCAGTTCTTCGAAGCCATCCTCGTGTTCCTCCGCGACACGATGACCCGCCCGCACCTGGGCCACCTCACCGACAAGTACATCCCGTACATCTGGACGACGTTTTTCCTGATCCTCTTCGCGAACCTGCTGGGCCTGATGCCCATCGGGCAGGCGGTCGCGCTGAGCGCGAACCTCGCCGGCGCGGACAACCACTACGAGTACTGGCAGTTCTTCGGCGGTCCGGCGATGGCGAACATCTCCGTCACCGCCGCGCTGGCGAGCATCACGCTGTTCATGATCGTGTACGTCGGGGTCAAGGAAGGCGGCACACACTTCTTTGCCCACTTTGCACCGATCCCCATTTGGCCGATCATGGATGGCGCGAAGCCGGTGATGCTGATCATCGCCATCCCGTTGGTTTTCCTGGAAATCATGGGTCTTTTCATCAAGTCCGCCGTGCTGGCATTGCGTTTGTTCGGCAACATTCTCGCGGGCTTTTTGGTTGTTTCCGCATTGGTCAGCCTGGTCTACAAATTCGCAAGTGAAAACGGCGCGGGCACTGGCTATGCCGTTGGTGGTGTGGTTGTTCTCGGCGCGACGGCGATCATGTTCCTCGAACTGTTCATCGCGTTCCTGCAGACGTTCATCTTCACGTTCCTCACCGTGCTGTTCATCGCCGCCGGCGCTCACGTGCACGGCCACGATGAACACGACGAATTCCACGACTACGACACCGACTACGAAGGCGAGCCCGTCCACGGCATGACCGCCGTCCCCGGAAAGGACACGCCCTCGCTGGTCGGCTAGCGCAACACCGCGCAGCACCGGATGTGAATCCGGTGCCCGTTCCCCAACGTCGGGCCGCCGGCTTCCCGCCCCCAACTAGCCGGCAAACGCCCCGGGCGAGCGCGTCGCCCGATCATCCACCCCTTCCTTTTTCGATACGGAGCAAACACCATGGGTTCGACTTTCCTCACGCTCGCACAAGACGCCGTCGGCAGCGGCCTCACCGGCCTGGGCAAGGGCCTGGGCTTCGGCCTGACCGTGCTCGGCGGCGGCCTGGGCATCGGCAACATCGGCGGCAACGCCGTCCAGGCCATCGCGCGCCAGCCCGAAGCGGCCGGCCCCATCGGCACCAACATGATCATCGCCGCCGCGCTGGTCGAAGGCCTCGCCGTCATCTCGATGGTGCTCCTGGCCTTCGTCGTGGCCTGATCCACACCGACACGGTTGACGCCCGCCGGCGCTTGAACGCGCCGCCGGGCCTTTTGCTCCCAACGCACCCACGCTCGCTCCCCACGCGAAAGCTCACCATGCTCCAACGCACCGCCCTCACCGCCCTGCTCACGCTGACCGTCGCCTGCCTCACGCTCGGCAGCGGCCCCGCGGCGGCGCACCCCGGCCACGACCACAACCTCACGCCCCACGCCGGCCAAACGCCCGACATCGCCCCCATCGAACTCGCCGCCACCGACCCGGTCGCCGTGGTTGAGGGTCACGCCGGCGACGCCTACGCCGACGGCCACGGGGCCCAGGAATCCTCGCTGCTGTCCTTCGACGTCGGCTCGTACATCTGGAAGCTGATCATCTTCGGCGTGTTCTTCCTGCTGCTGGCCAAGTTCGTCTGGCCGCCCATCCTCAAGGGCCTGCAGGACCGCGAAGCCAAGCAGCGGCACGACCTGAGCGCCGCCGAACGCGCCGCCAGGGATGCCACCGCGACGCTCAACGAATACAAGGCCCAACTCGCCGCCGCCCGCAAGGAAGCCCAGGGCATGATCGAGCAGGCCCGCGCCGACGCCGACCGCGCCGGCCAGGCCCGCAAGGCCGAGATCGAACGCGAGATCAACCAGCTCCGCGAACGCACGACCAAGGAAATCACCGCCGCCAAGGAAACCGCCCTGGCCGACATCTACGAGCAGGCCGCCGTGATCTCGACGCAGATCGCCGGCAACATCCTCAAGCGCGAACTCAACCCCCAGGACCAGCAGGCCCTGGTCACGCAGAGCCTGCAACAGATTCAGAGCGACGCCAGCCGCAACTGAGTTGCGGCAGTGGCCAGTGGCAAGTGACCAGTGGCCAGACGAAACGAGCAACCTGATTTTTTGACCGGCCACTGGCCACTGGACACTGGACACCGGCCACTTCCCATGCAAGCCTTCACCCCCAACCCCGTCGGCAACCTCTACGCCCAGGCGCTGCTCGAACTCGCCGATGAGTCCGGCCAGACCGACGCCGTCGCCGGCCAGGTCGCCGACCTCGCGCAACTCCTCCGCGACAACGCCGACCTCCGCACGCTCACGCAGTCGCCCGCCATCAAGCAGGCCGACCGCGCCGGCGTGATCGAACGCCTCTTCCAGGGCAAGGTCGCCGACCCGCTCTACAAGCTCATGCAGGTCATGAACCGCAAGGGCCGGCTGACCGAGCTGCCCGCGCTGACGGCCGGCTTCAAGGTGCTGCTCGACCAGCGCCACGGCGTCGTGCCCGTGGACGCCTGGGTCGCCCACGAAATGGACCCGGGCACCGCCGACCGCGTCAAGCGCGAGATCGGCCAGGCCCTGGGCGGCAAGACCATCGAACTCACCCAGCACGTCGACGAATCGCTGATCGGCGGCCTGAAGGTCAAGATCGGCGACCAACTCATCGACGCCAG
>CAZIXN010000195.1:0-5012 GCA_964543215.1 uncultured Phycisphaera sp. | reverse complement strand
CGGTGGCCGCCGAAGCGACGTCGTTGGCGTGGATGCGGTGGATGGGTTCGGTGAGAGCCATGCGTTGTCGCGCACGCTTGGGCGGCCACCGGCCGCCGCTTTATGGCGGCAGGTGATGCGCATCATTCCGCCGTCCATTTCCGGGGGGCGAACGATGCCAGGGTTCCGAGGTGTGGCGATCCGCGCGGCGGCGGAACGCCCGGGGATGGCCGTCCGCGGGCTTTGGGTATCGCTCACGCGAGGTAGCGCAGCAGGCTGACGGCGGTGACCGCGGCGGTTTCGATGCGGAGCACGTTGGGCGACATCGACCAGGGGACATAGCCGGCGTGGCAGGCGCGGTGGACTTCCTCGTCGGTGAAGCCGCCTTCGGGCCCCACGAGGACGATCGCGTCGCGGCACCCGCGGAGCTGTTCGGCCAGGTCGGCGGGACGGTCGTTGCGGGGGCAGCAGATCACGCCGAAGTCGCAGACCTCGGCGAGCACGTCGTGGAAGGGCAGCGGCGGGACGATTTCCATGAGGGTGAGTCGGCCGGACTGTTTGGCGGCTTCGAGGGCGACCCGGCGGAAGCGGTCGACCTTGCCGTCCCGGGGATCGACGACGCTGCGGTGCGTGAGCATCGGGATCACGCGGTCGGCACCGAGCTGGCTGAGCTGGTTGATCATGTCCTCGGCTTTGGTGCCCTTGGGGATGGCGGTGGCGACGGTGATGCGCGGCGTGAGCGGCTGGGCCTCGGCGATGCTGGTGATTCGGCAGACCGCGCCGGCGCTGGCGTAGTCCTCGAGGATCGCGGTGCCGACCTTGCCCGTACCGTCGAAGAGCTCGACGGTTTCGCCGGGCGCGATGCGCAGCACCTTGCGGGCGTGCCGGGTTTCTTCGGGCCCCAGGACGCAGCGGGGGTCGGCCACGCGGGGGTGGGGCATGCTCTGGCTGTAGAAGCGGGCGGGCATCTCGGTGAGCAGCATCGTCGGCACTCCGGGTTGGGGCAAGGCGGGCGCTGCGGGGCCGGAAGGGCGCGGGCCGATCCGGTCGTGCGGGCGGGGCAAGTCGGGCAAAGGGTGGCCCGGTGTTCCAACGTCCGATATGGCGGGGTCGGACGCGAACGAATCGGTTCAGGCGGGCCGGGCTCTGTGACGATCATGAGGTGGGCGACGGTCGCGCGACGGAGGCGTGGTCCATCGGCCCCGAGCGTGAAGGGAAACGGCGGAACCGATTTGAGCGAGCCTACGAACAGCGCGAGCCTGGAGTTGCAACTCGATGCGCTGTTGTCGCAGGTCGAGTCGGACGCGGCGTCGGCGTCGATGGCGAGAGCGGAAGCGGAGCAGCCGTCCAAGGCCGCGGTCCACTTAGACGCGGCCGCGGCGGCGGAGGCGGCGCTGGCCAAGGCGGATGACTTGGCGTCGAAACTGGACGCGATGTTCGCCGCGCCCAGCGAGCCGTCGAAGCCCAAGGCGGCATTCTCTCAGGCCAAAGTGGCGGTCGATGTACCCGGCGGAGGCTCGGTGGACGCACGGCCTTCGGCGGGTTTGGGAGACCTTGCCTCCAAGCTCGACGCGATGCTGGCGGGCACGGCATCGGACGCGGACGGTGATCCGATGCTGGAAGCGTCGTACGGAGCGGTGGCCGGCGACGACGGGGAGACGCCGGGCCAACTGATGGATGAGGCGGAGCTGCTCGCAGCGGTGGAGTCCGACGTGGCGGACGAGGCGGAGGCCGCGTTGGATCAGGCCCAGGCCGGCGGCGGGTTCGCCGCGTTGGCGGACATGCTGGGTCTGGACACCGAAGAACTGGCCGCGATTCCGCACACGCCGACGCAGGAAGAGTTGACCGAGTCGGACGTGGAGCAATCCATCGAGGAGGAGTTCGCCGGCGCGTTTTCGAGCGTCGACGACTTGCTCGCCGAGATGGATCCCGAGCTGGCGGCACTGCGGAACGACACGGATCCGCTGGCGTCCGAAGCAGAGGCGTCCCAAGGTGCGCCGGCCGAGTCGTTCGACAACGAAGAGTTCGCCGGCTCTTTCGAGGCGTTCGACGGCGGTTCGGACGCGGCTGACGAGGACGGCACCGAATCCGAGTCCGTCTCCCAAGCCGTGGCCGTCGAGGCCGAGCCGGTGGCTGCGGAACCTATGGCGTCAACGGTGCAATCCGACGCGGGGGATGGCGACTTCGAGGGCGACTTCGCAAGTGTGGACGAGTTGCTGGTCGATACCCGGCCCAGTCCCGATCCCACGCCCAAGCCGGCCATTTCGGCCCCACCGGCCGCGCCCAAACGCAAGCTCGCCGAGGTCGCACGCGTCAGCTCCAAGCAGGCTTTCGTCACGGGTCAGACGCTGGTGATCCGGCTCAAGCCGCACGCGATCCGGGCGGCGAAGCTCTCGTACCGCGGCTTCAAAATCGGTTGCTTCCACGCGCAGCAACCGTTGGACATCGTCGCGGACAAGGTGACGAAAGACGACGCGGAAGCCCCGCCGATCCGGCAGTACGCGGGGGTCGCGGCGATGGCGGTGCTGATCCCCGGGGTGTTTTTGGTGCTGCTGGGGCTGTTGACTTAAACGAGCGTTATGGGCGTCGGGCGTGGCCGAGGAACCGTGTTCGACGCGGCTTGGCACCGAAAATCAGCCGGGTTGGTGTCGTCGGTCGATGATTCGTCCGTGGTGCGATACGCGCATATCCTGATGGCGGCGGCGGCGGGCCTGCTTGCGCTGGCGGTGGTCATGACGCGATCGGCCGGTCTGAGCGTTGGCGGCGGCGTGGTGCCGGCGGCCGAGCGTTGGCACGCGATCGGCCAGGCACTGGGCGGCCGGCACCCGGCCTTCGCGCTGTTGGCGATCGGGGCGATGTGGGTCGGATCACGCATCGATGTGCGGGGGGTGTTCGGATTCCGCCGGCGGCTGGACGATCGGCCGATGGGCCCGCGGTCGGTCGCGGCGCAGGCGAAGGCGGCCATGCTCAACCCGCTGTGGCTGATGGTGCTCGGCTCGCTGGCGCTGGTGTCGCTCACGTTCGTTCCCGGGGTCGGGCGGAGCGTGAACGGTTCGTCGCGGTGGATCGCGGTGGGCGGTTTTTCGTTTCAGCCCAGCGAACTGCTCAAGTGGACGATGATCGTGGCGATCGCCTGGTGGTGTGCGCGGCGCGCGGGCGTGATGCACCGATTCTTCCACGGGTTGCTGCCGCCGCTGCTGCTGCTGGGCGCGGGAGCGGGCATGGTGATCGTCGAGGACCTGGGCACGGGCGTGCTGATCGGCGCGGTGGCGGTGGGGATGCTCTTGGCTGGCGGCGCGCGGTGGTGGCAGATCGCGCTGCTGGTACCCATCGGCGTGGCGGGCGTGGGGGGCCTGATCGTCACGAGCCCGTACCGCGTCAAGCGGTTGCTCGCGTTCCTGGATCCGTGGGCGGACCCGCAGGGCATCGGCTACCACCCGATCCAGTCGCTGCTCGCGTTCGCCAACGGCGGCGTCACCGGCACGGGCCTGGGCAACGGCATCCGCAAGTACCACCTGCCCGAAGACACGACCGACTTCCTGCTGCCCATCGTCGCCGAAGAACTCGGCCTGGCGGGCGTGGCGCTGGTGATCGGATTGCTCCTGGTGATCCTGTGGGTCGGGCTGGGCATCGTGACGCGAAGCAAAGATGCGTTCAGTCGGCTGCTGGGCCTGGGCGTGCTGCTGACCATCGGGGGGCAAGCGCTGATGAACATCGCCGTCGTCACGGTTGTGGTCCCGACCAAGGGCATCGCGCTGCCGCTGCTGAGCGCCGGCGGCACGGGCTGGTGCGTGACCGGCTTCATGCTCGGGCTGGTCGCGTCGCTGGACCATGCGGCCACGCTCGATCACGTCGAGACACAACGCCGGGACGCCAAGATGCCAAGACGCCAAAAAGAAAGGATCACGGTCGGGAACACGTTTGAGGATGAAGGTTCCGCCACGCCTACTTCCAGCCTTGCTGCTTAGCCGGGTATGTGGATGCCATCGATGGTTTTTCCTTGTTTTTCTCGGCGTCCTGGCGTCTTGGCGTCTCGGCGATTCGCTCGGTCATGAGCACGCTGACCCCCACCATCCTGTTTGCCGGCGGCGGGTCGGGCGGGCACATCTTCCCGAACCTGGCGGTGATTGAGCGGCTGTTCGAGCGTCGGTTGGAGGTGACGCCGCACTTGCTCGTGTCGCAGCGGGCGGTCGATCGGGAGGTCGCCGATTCCGCCGATCTGCCGTGGACGGCGTTGGCGGCGCTGCCGATGGGCAAGTCGTTGGGCGGGGTGTTTCGATTTGCTTCGGGATACACGCGCGCGCAATCGGCGACGCGGCAGTTGATTCGGGAACTCGGTGGCGTGAAGGCCCTGGTGGCGACCGGCGGGTTTGTGAGCGGGCCGGCGGTGGCGGCGGCGCGCTCCCTGGGCGTGCCGGTGGCGATGGTGTCGCTGGACGCCAAGGCGGGTCGGGCGAACCGGCTGGTGGCGCGCAAGGCGGACGTGGTGTTCGCGGCGCTGCACGCCGGCGGGCTGCGCGATCGCGCGAAGCGTGAGGCGGACGTGGTGGGGTTTCCGCTGCGGTACACGGCGGTGAGTCATCTGGATGCGAGTTCGGCGCGGGCGGGTCTGGGTTTGGATGCGACAAAGCGGACGCTGCTGGTGTTCGCCGGTTCGCAGGGAGCGACGACGATCAACGAAGCGATGATCGAGTGGATGACGCGCACCGGCGTGGCGCGGAAGTTTGAGGGCTGGCAGGTGCTGCACTACGCCGGTCCGGGCCGGGACGATCTGGGGGCGTTGCGGTCGGCCTATGCGGCGGCGGGGGTGTCGGCGGTGGTCGAGCCGTTCGGTCATCGGATGGGTTTGGCGTGGGCGTCGGCGGACCTGGCGCTGACGCGGGCCGGGGCGGGCACGGTGGCCGAAGCGTGGGCCAACGCGGTGCCCACGTTGTTCCTGCCGTATCCGTATCACAAGGATCAGCATCAGCGGTTGAACGCTTTGCCGCTGAGCAACGCGGGCGGGGCGGTGCTGCTGACGGACCGCATCGAGC
>CAZIXN010000194.1:0-5054 GCA_964543215.1 uncultured Phycisphaera sp. | reverse complement strand
CCATCGTCGCGATCCACCCGCCGTCCCACGACCCGACCCACGACCCGACTCAGAAGTAAACGCTCATGACTAAACCAAACGCCGCCCGTTTTGTCCGTCCCTTCGCGGCGCTCTGCTCGGTCCTGGCACTGCTGCTGGCGGTAAGCATCCAGCCCGCCACGGCCGACGTCACCGTCGAACTGCACCCCGACAACGACGTTCGCATCGTCAACGACGGCGGACTGCCCGGCGACGACCGCCTCGACGACGGCCAGGCCGACGCCCCGCTGGCCAACCGCATCGCCGCGCTGAGCGTCCGATTCCCACAGGGCAGCCCCTCGATCTACTTCCTGGGATCCGACCGCGACATCGATCTCATCGTCGACGGTGCGCTGCCCGGCGGGGCGACCGCGACCGTCTCGGCGTGGCACCGTGGCGATCAGGCCTTCGTCGAGTCCTTCGACGTCCGGCTCGGCGAAGACGCCTGGTCCATCCCCGCCGAGTCGCTGGAAGTGATCGGGCAGGGCCGTGTTGAACTCCGCGTCGTCCTCACCGCGCCCGGTCTTCGGCAGGTCGAGATCGCTCAGGAATACCTCTTCCTGCCGCCGGGACTGGACGAAGACGTCGTCGAAACGTGGTACGACCCGCCCACGCCCGAAGAAATCGAAGAAGAACTCAAAACCATCCCCGACTTCGTGCCCGTCCCGGGCCAAGGCTTCGTCGATTACGACCCCACCCCCGGCGCTCAGGTCTACTACGTCGCCGAAGCCGGCTCGGATTCCAACTCCGGCCTCTCGCCCCAGGACCCCCTCCGCACCCTCCGCAGCGCCTACGACCGCGTCGGCGACAAGGACGGCGACACCATCCTCCTCAAGGCCGGCGACACCTTCCAGGGCGGCATCGGCTTCTTCAACAAGGGCGGCAAGTCCATCGACAAGCCCCTGCTCATCAGCACCTACGGCGAAGGCGACCGCCCCATCATCCACACCAACGGCGACGGATTCCTTTCCGCCGGCGGCTTCGTCTCCAACGTCATCATCGACGGCCTCTACATCCTCGCCAATAAACGCACCAACTTCGAAGACGGCATCGCCTGGAAAGCCCCCGGCAAAAACATCACCATCCAGGACTGCAAGATCGAAGGCTACAAGGGCCCGCTGGTCTTTCAAGGTCCGTCCAAGCGCGCGATCAACAACGTCACCATCCGACGCTGCATCATCGTCGATGCCTACGGCCACCACCAGGCCTCCAAAGGCGGGCACTCGTCGGGCCTGTACATGGACAACGTCTACCAGGCCGTCATCGACGAATCCATCTTCGACCACAACGGTTGGCACCCCACCGTCAGCGGCGCCAGTCGCACCAAGTTCAACCACAACGTCTACATCCAGAAAAACTGCGAACAGGTCAACTTCTACCGCAGCGTCTTCTCCCGCGGCTCGCACAACGGCGTCCAGAACCGCGGCGGCGGCATCTTCCAGGACAACCTTTTCTATCAGAACGCCCTGGCCGCCTTCGTCGCGCAGGCACCCTCACTGATGGAAGGCAACGTCGTCATGAACGCCGACGACATGGACGCCGACGACCCCGCGATGTTCCGCGGCGACGGCCTGGAAGTCCTGCCCTGCGAACACGCCATCGTCCGCAACAACCTGGTCCTCAACAAGATCGGCCAGGCCGGCTGGGCCGGCGGCATCGAAGTCGAATGGCGCGACGACATCGTCGATCCGCCCAGCAAGTTCTTCGTCGAGATCTACGACAACATCGTCGTCAACTATCCCATGACCCACCACCACAAGGGCATCAACGTCTGGACCAAGTCCGCCGACGTGTCCATGCGGAACAACATCATCGACAAGATCTCCGGCGGCAACGACACGCCCAACTTCATCGACGACAGCCGATCGATGGACACCTACGTCTCCGGCGGGTTCAACACCTTCATCCGTGAAGCCCGCAACCGCCCCCGCGGCACGTGGGACCCGATCTTCTCGGCCGCCAGTTTCAACAAGTTCATGCGCGAAGGCTTCACCCCCCGCTGAAATCGACCCACCACCGAAGCACCACCCCAAACCCACGGACCGCGTCCGTGGGTTTTTCTTTGAGTTATCGGCTCTCCGCAAAACCCAGGCCCGCACTTGATCGCCACCGGCATTGCGCCGATATCCATCACATGTTCAAGCGAGGCGAACAACCGGCACCCGGCAAGCCCGCCAGCGGCACACCCATCAAGCCCGGCAAGGGCGGCAAGGGCTCGGCCGCGCCGCGGCGGCACAAACGCCACATGGGCAAGGGCAAGGCACGCTGCGCCCTGGGCGAAGTGCTGGACATCTCTGCCGGCGGCATGCGCATCGCCTGCCCCGGCAAGCCGCCGCTCAAGGAGGGCGCGGCCGCCACCGTCAGCATCATAACCTCCGCCGGCGACGAGTCGCTCAACGTCCGCTGCTGCTGGGTCAAACGCGCCGGGCTGTTCGGCAAGTGGCAGATCGGCCTGAAGTTCATCGGTATCACCGAAGGCCAGGCCGAACGCCTGGGCGTCATCGCCGAATACGGCTTCATCCCCGAACACAAGCAGCCCAAGAAGCCCGAGGCCATGTCCCAGGACAAGCCGGAAGCAGGTGACGATTCCCCCGTCGGTGCCCACGTCGATCTCGACCTGCACCCGTACTTCCAGACCCTGGGGCTCGAGCCGGACGTCCAACCCGCCCAGATCCGCGACGCCTATCGCCGGCTGGTCCGCACCTGCCACCCCGATGTCTCCGACACCGCCGAGTCCCGCGAGATGTTCATGAAGATCCAGCAGGCCTACGACATCCTCCGCTCCCGCGCCGCGCAGCAACGCAGCAACGAAGCCGCCTGACATTCGCCCCTTTCGCGCCTTCGCAGCCTCTCTTTACGCTCCGAGGGTCACAACGAACGTCATGTACGCATCAGCAACGTCTACACCGACTGGCACGAGAATCTTGCCCGCAAACGCAAACGCGAAAAAAAACGCCAGCAGCATCACGCCAACGTTCCCGGGATCAAACGCAAATCTGGCGTATTTGGGGAAAAAGTTGCCGGCAATGTGACTTCCATCAAGCGGTGTCACGGGCAACAGATTGAACAACGCCAGAATGATGTTGTAAATCCCCGCGATTCGCAGAAAAAGCTGTCCATTGGCCGCCACCGTGTCCGGCGGCGCGAACCCGCCGAACCGCAACCAGATCGCTAGCGCCGTGAGCGACACCATCGCGATCAACAAGTTCATCGCCGGGCCCGCGAAGGCCACTTTTGCCTCGCCGTATCGGCCGCGAATTCGTGCTGGATCGATGGGCATCTGACCCCACGCGATCCCCGCCAAGGCCAGCGCCAGCAGCGAATACGGACCCATATGCACCAGCGGATTGCCCGTCATCCGTTCCAGCCGGATCGGCGTCTCGTCGCCCAGCCGGATCGCCATCCACCCGTGCGCCAGCTCGTGCAGCACGATGCTCACGACCACCGTGATCACCACGCAGAAAAAGAAAAACCGGTCCGCCGGATCTTCGCTGAACAGGTTCGTGATGAACAGGTCAAAGCCCATGGGGGCCGAGTGTAGCGGTCCGTGAGCCGGCGACTGCGTCGGCGGACCGTGCACACCGTGCCCGGCTCGCACGCCCGCTACATTCCCCTGATGGACCGGCTCATCGTCACCCTCGACGGCCCCGCGGGCTCGGGCAAATCCTCCGTCGCGCGGGAACTCGCGCAACGCCTGGGCCTGGAGTTCCTCGACACCGGCGCGATGTACCGCGGCATCACCGCCATGGCCCTGTCGCGCGGCATCGACGTCGTCGAAGAGCCCTACTACGTCGTCGAGCTCGCCCGCAACTGCCCCCTGCGCTTCGACTGGAAGACCGACCCGCCCCGCCTGAGCGTCCGCGGCGTCGACGTCACCGACCGCCTCCGCGACCCCGACGTCACCGGCGGCGTCTCCGACGTCGCCGCCCTGCCCGGCGTCCGCGAAGTCCTCGTCCGCGAGCAGCAACGCATCGGCCGGGACCACCCCCGCCTGGTCACCGAAGGACGCGACCAGGGCTCGGTCGTCTTCCCCGATGCCAACCTCAAGTTCTTCCTCGACGCCAACCCCTCCGTCCGTGCCCAACGCCGCGCCGACCAGCTCCGCGCCGCCGGCCGAACCGTCAACGTCGCCGAGATCCGCAAGCAGATCCTCCAACGCGATCAGAAAGACTCCACCCGCGAGACCGCCCCGTTGATCTGTCCCAAAGATGCGGTCCGCCTGGACACCAGCGGCCTGTCGCTCGAGGAGGTGCTGGACCAGCTCGAGCAGACGGTGCGGGAGAAGCAGGAAGTCAGGAGTTAGGAGTCAGGAGTCAGGAGTTTGGAGTTGGGAGCTGGAAGCTGGAAGCTGGAAACCGCGGACCACGAATTCGCTTTTCCGTCCCCTAGCTTCTAGCTTCTCGCTTCTTGCTTCTCGCCACCTACCGACAACGAAGGCCCGACACGCCGATCTACAAACTCCTGTGGTGGCAGCTCTACCACGCGATCACCTGGGTGTGGTTCAAGCTCTGCTACCGCTTCCGCGCCTACGGCGCGGAGCACGTCCCCACGACCGGCCCGGTGCTGCTGCTCTCGAACCACCAGAGCTTTCTTGACCCGATCATCGTGAACCTCGGGATCCCGCACCGCCAGTGCGTTCCGCTTGCTCGCCGGCCACTGTGGAAGTCCGCGATCTACCGCGCGCTGGTCGTGCCCTTCGATGCCATCCCCGTCGATCAGGAAGGCCCGGGCGATTTGCGCGCCATGAAGACGTGCATCGAAACGCTCAAAAAAGGCCACGCGATGATGCTCTTTCCCGAGGGCGCACGCTCGCACGACGGGCAGGTCCAACCCTTCGAAGCGGGCCTGATGCTCCTGGTCAAACGCGCCAAACCCACCGTCGTCCCCGTCGCCCTCGAAGGCGCGTTCCGCGTCTGGCCCAGAAACGGCGGCAAGCCCCACGCTTTCGGCAGGATCGCCTGCAAGTACGGCCAACCCATCTCCGCCGACGAACTGCTCGCCCTGGAGAGCGACGACGCCCGCGAACTGCTCCGCCA
>CAZIXN010000193.1:0-5136 GCA_964543215.1 uncultured Phycisphaera sp. | reverse complement strand
CTCAATCCACCCCGCCACCCCGCCACCCCGCGGATCGGCCGACTGCGTCTGCACCCCACGCGACACCCCCCGGAAGTGATGTGACGCGATCTTGCGCACAACTCAAACAGAAAGCCGCAGGTCAACGACCTGCGCGGAGCACGCCGCGCGACGCGAACACCCCGCGACCCCCCGAGCACGCGCAGGTCGTCGACCTGCGGCTGCGGAGCGATTCGGCGCGGCGACGCGATCAATTCTCTGCGATGCGGACCGTTGAACCTTCGATCGTTTCGGTCACGGTGCGCTGGACCGTCTGGCCGTTGGGCAGCGGGATGCCCAGGGCCAGCGTCGTCGTCAGCGTCGAGAACCGCCCCACCGCTTCGTGGCGGCTCAGGTCAAAAAGCACCTGCGCCGTCGCCGCCGCGTCGGTCAGCCGCACCTTCACGTCCGGCATGCCCTCGGGTTGATCCTCCTTCACCGCCGAGGCATCGAGCTTGATGCGTCGGGTTTCGCCGCGGACCACCGCGACCTCGACGCCTTCGAGGGTCTCGACGCCTTCGAGGGTGTATCTCCACTGCTGTTCGAGCGTGCCGATGTCCATGCCGACGATGCCGTAGTTCCAGACGTGGTTGACGGTCCAGTCGTCGCCGACGCTCAGCAGCGCGGGCACGCCGGTGATCGTCGCCAGGTCGCTGGCGGTTTCGTTGAAGTCGCGCTCGTCGGGGATCATGTCGGCATCCTCCGCCGCGTCGCGCATCGCCTTGAGCCCGTCCACTTTCGTGATCGTGCCGTCCGGGCCGACGGTGATCTGCAGCGGCTTGCCCGCCATCGCCTTGAGCAGGCCGTGCATCGTGGCTTCGTCGCCGCTGCCCTTGCGGGTGTCGTTGACCAGCGTCTGGTTGTCCGGCGTCTTGAGCGTGACGACCATCCAGTCCAGCGTCATCGTGCACGCCGCCGAGCCGTCGCCGTTGATGCGGTCCACGACCCAGCGGACTTCACCCTCGCTGCGGATTTCGAAGTCGGCGTCGATGGTGCGGTCCGGCAACTTCAGGCTCGATCGCGAGTCACGGACGTTGGTGAACTGATACGTCGCCGCCTGACCCGCCGTCCACCGTGGCCGGAGGCCGACCGCTTCGCCGGTGTCCTGCGCACGCACGCCCGACGACAGGCCGCCCAGCAACACCATCAGAAGCACGCAACGCCCCAGCGAAGACGCCAACCCACGGCAGTCAAGAGCAACCATGAAACACCTCACGGGCAAGGATCAATCGGTTCGCATCCCCACGGGATCACGACCCTTCAGGGTATCAGGGACCGGTCCGGCGACTGGCCCGCCAACGTCAGCCACCGCACATCGAACAGTTCCCACGCGCTTCCGTCCGATCCGGCGCGCGGCCGCCAATGCAACGCCCAGCTGCTGAGGATCGGCACGCCCGAGGCATCGCGGGTCCGCAACTCCAGCACGGCCACCCGCGCCCCCGAATCGTCCACTGATGCCTCCACGCCCAGCGACGCCACCCGCTGATCCAGCTTCCGCGACCCTGCGATCGACACCAACCGGTCGCGCAGCGCATTGCCCGACATCCACACCGCCCCGGCCGGGTCCAGCAGCCGCACGTCGTCCGCGAGCATCGTCCGAATGACCACCGCATCCAGCGGCGCGGTGGCCGCGATGAGCTCCCGCGTGTGCCGGTCCACCGCTTCGTTGGCGGTTTCCACGGCGTACCCCGCCGCCACCGTGCCCGCCGCCAGCAGCAACAACGCCGGTGCCACGAACATCATCCGCTTGCTGCCCCGCCGCATCGCCGTCACCTGCACCGCCGCCGCCGCCACCGCCAGCACCACCGCCAAGGGCCATGGCGACTCGAATACGAAATGTGCAAACAGTTCGTCCATGTCCACAACATACGTTCACGACACGCGCAACGGCGGCGATCGAAGCCCAGGCTGGCTCAACGTGGGCCGCACCCCCAATCATGCAGAACAGCGCGTGGACCGCCCGATAACCCCTGCATGGCGGAGCCGATGACCGACACGCTGTCCCGCAACCTCGCCGCGCTGCGCCGATTCAACCCCGACGCCGCCGACGCCGTTGAGCGCGCTTCAGCCGCCGCGCTCCAATGGACCGAATCCAAGGCCGGCCCACTCACCGCCACGCTGCCCGACCCCGCGACCGGCCGACCGATCGCCCTGGCCAGCAAGTACGACCCCGACGCCGAAGCCGAAAAGCTCACCGCCGAACTCAATGACCAGGCCGTGGCTTCGGCCGTGGTGATGGGCTTCGGCGTCGGCCACCACGCCCGCCGCGCCGCCGACACCCTCGGCCGCGCCGGCCTGTTGGTCGTCTACGAACCCGACGCCGCCCTGCTTCGCGCCGTGCTCGAACAACTCGACCACGCCGACTGGCTCGGCCGAGCCAACGTATTCCTGTTCGTCGGCGACCCCGACCGCGCCGAACTCACCGCCCGACTCGAAGGCCAGGCCGCCACGCTCGCCCAGGGCACGCGGCTCATCGCCCACCCGCCGACACGCCGCCTCCACGACGACCGGCTCACCGCCTTCAGCAAAGACATCACCGAGCTGATGGCCTTCTGCCGCACCAACCTCGCCACCGCGCTCGTCAACGCCGCCCGCACCTGCCGTAACCTCGCGATGAACCTGCCCGCCTACGTCGCCGGCGGCACCACCGAAGAACTCAAAGACGCCGCGAAAGACCGCATGGCCGTCTGCGTCAGCGCCGGGCCGTCGCTCGTGCGCAACGTCCACCTGCTCGCCGACCCGCACTGGCGATCGCGCATCGTCGTCATCGCCGTGCAGACCGCGCTCAAGCCGCTGCTGGACCGCGGCATCCGCCCCGACTTCGTCACCGCCCTCGACTACTCGCCCATCTGCTCACGCTTCTACGAAGACCTCCCGCCGCTGCCCGACGTCACCCTCGTCGCCGAACCCAAGGCCCACCACACCATCCCCGACGCCTTCCCCGGCCCGGTACGCCTCCTCAAAAACGACTTCGCCGACCACGCCGTTGCCTCTCTGGCCCGACCACGCACCGCGATGAAGCCCGGCGCGACCGTCGCGCACCTGTCCGTCTACCTTGCCGAACTCCTCGGCTGCAACCCCATCGCGCTCATCGGCCAGGATCTGGGCTTCTCCGACGGCCTCTACTACGCGCCCGGCACCGCCGTCCACCGCATCTGGGAACCCGAACTCTCGCCCATCAACACCATTGAAATGATGGAGTGGACCCGCGTCGCCCGCATGCGCGGCACCATCCGCAAACGCGAGGACATCCGCGGAAATCCGATGTACTCCGACGAGCAGATGCTCACCTACCTCAAACAGTTCGAACGCGACTTCAAGCAGATGACCGCCGCCGGGCGAACCATCCTCGACGCCACCGAAGGTGGCCTGCCGAAGGAACACACCGTGCAGGTCACCCTGCTCGACGCCCTCGAACGGCACGCCGGCAACACGCCCGTCCAACTCCCGCAACCGCCGAAATCGCTTGATCCACAGCGACTTTCGCAACTGCCCACCCAGCTCGAAGCCCGCGTCAACGAGCTGCGCGAACTGCGAAAAGTCTGCGCCGCCGCCACGCAGCTCCTGGACGACATGCAGGACGCCATCGACGAGACACCCCGGCTGCACCAACTCTTCAAGCAGCTCGACGCACACAAGGCCCGCGTCACCGGCGACCTCTCACGCGTGTTCCACCTCGTGCAGAACATCAACATCATCGGCGCGTTTCATCGACAGCGCAACGACCGGCTCATCGAACGCTCCGGCGCGACAGACCACGACAAGATGGCCCGCCAACTCCGCCGCGACCGGGACAACCTCAAGTGGACCGGCCAGGCCTGCGTCGAAGCCCTGGACATCTTCGAGGCCGCGTCCGAGCGCGCCGCCACGCTCGCCCGCACCGCCGTCCCCGAAACGCTGAACGTGGCAAGCAAAGCAAAGCAAGCCGAACTGATCTCCGCCGCCTGACGCACCCCATGAAGACCGTCGCGCTCCTGCCCGTCCATCCCGACCTGGGCCAACTCGGCCACCCGCGCCGTCTCACCGACACGCTCGGCGAACGCACCGTCCTCGAACACACGCTGCGCCGCCTCGCCGCCGTGGAAAGCGTGAACGAAATCGCGCTCGTGTTCGCCGACGCGCCGTCCTTGGATGTTCCTGACTCCGTTGCCGACAAGCCGCTCCGTTGCCTCATCGACCCCGCGCTCGCCGATGCCGCCGTGGCGCGTCGCCGGCGCGTCCGTCGCGCCTGGAGCGTCCACGCCTGGCGCGGCGGCTTCCGTGGCGCCACCGTCTGGGACGAACTCACGCCGCTTGCGCCCCTCAGCGCCGCCGCCGATCGATGCGAAGCCGACGCCGTCCTGCTCGCCGGGCCCGATTGGTGCGTGATCGATCCGTCGCTCTGCGAAGCGCTGCTCGCCCGACACCGCGAAGCCCCCGACGCGATGCCCCTGTGCTTCTCCCAGGCCCCGCCCGGCCTGTCGGGCCTCGCGGTCTCCGCCAAGCTCCTCCGCGACATCTCGCAGGCCAACCGCGGCTTCGCCGACATCCTCGCCTATGTCCCCAGTCGGCCGACCGTCGATCCCATCAGCCGCGACTACAACCTCGCCATCCCCGCGTCCGTCCGCGCCACCGCCCGTCGATTCATCCACGACACGCCCGAAGCGATCACGCGACTCCGCTTGTTGCAGGAAAACCTGGAAATTCCGGCGTTTTCGACAGCCGACGCCCGCATCATCACGGACGCCACCCGGCAACTCGAACGCGAGCGACCGCACCACCGTTTCGCGCAACTTCCCCCCATCGTCGAACTCGAACTCACGCCCCGACGTGTCGCCACCGGGCCGATCACGCCGCAGCATCACGTCGCGCTGGAACGCCCGGACCTCAACCTCGCCACGCTCGACACGCTCGCGCCCGACCTCGCCGGCCGGGCCGTCACCCTCGGCGGTATCGGCGAGCCGCTGCTGCACCCGCACTGGTCCCGAGCCGTCGCTGCATGCCGTAAAGCCGGCGCGTCCGCCGTCGCACTCCAGACGGACCTGCTGACCGACGACGCACAGACTCCGGGCAGTATGGCCGATGCCATCCTCGACGCCGACCCCGATGTTGTGTTCGTCCGTCTCAACGCCGAGACCG
>CAZIXN010000192.1:0-5167 GCA_964543215.1 uncultured Phycisphaera sp. | reverse complement strand
CCTCCTCCTGCTCCTGCTCGCCGGCCTGCCCACCGTCGCCACCGCCCAATCCCCCGCCACGCCCGCCGCGCCCGCCACACCTGAACCCACCCCCGCCCAGCCCGCCGACGACTTCGCCTTCATGCCCGGCGAAAACCTCAACCTCCGCGACGACCTCGCCGAGCTCGACTTCGCCGGCGTCGCCGGCGACCTGTGGTTCTTCCAGATCTTCGCCGTCAACGGCGAGGCCATCACCGTCGGAAAACTCACCGTCGCCCTGCTCGTCCTGCTCATCGGCCTCTGGCTCGCCAAACGCGTGTCACAAGTCTTCCGCGGCCGCCTGGGCAAGGTCAAACGCATCGACCTCAACGCCGCCGCACTCCTCTCCCGACTCCTCTACTACATCCTCGCCCTCATCATCGCCTTCGTCGCGATGGACCTCGCCGGCATCCCCCTCACCGTCTTCACCGTCCTGGGCGGCGCCGTCGCCATCGGCATCGGCTTCGGTGTTCAGAACCTCTTCAACAATCTGATTTCTTCGCTCATCCTCATGGTCGAGCGGCCCATCCGCCTGGGCGACATCGTCGTCGTCGATGAACACGAAGGCAAGATCGAAGACATCGGCAACCGCTGCACCCGACTCCGCCGCTCCGACGGCGTGGACATCCTCATCCCCAACTCCTACTTCCTCGAACAGGCCGTCATCAACTGGACCCTGCTCGACAACGATGTCCGCGGCAAAGTCACCGTCGGCGTGGCGTACGGCAGCGACACCCAACGCGTCCGACAACTCATGCTCGACGCCACCCACGAACACCCCCGCATCAAAAACGAACCCGCCCCCGTCGTCCTCTTCCAGGAATTCGGCGACAACAGCCTCCACTTCGAAGTCTGGTTCTGGGTCACCATCCGCCGCCCCATCGAACTCCGCACCGTCGAAAGCGACCTGCGCTTCCGCATCGACGCGATGTTCCGCGAAGCCAACATCGAAATCGCCTTCCCCCAACGCGATGTCCACCTCGACGTCACCGGCCCCATCAAGATCCAACAAGTCCACGAATAACCCGCCGTCACCCCCCACGCAGCACACGCCCCTCCGCGCCCACGCCCCGATAACCCAAAACCCACGCTTCCCCCGGAAGCCGAGACACGTTTCCGGACTTGAAACCAAGGTTTCACGGCGCGCCACCAAGGTTTCACGGCGCGCCACCAAGGTTTCGCGGCGCGCCACCAAGGTTTCACGGCGCGCCACCGGCGTCTCACCACCGCGCGAGAGATCAAACGGCAAGAAAGCCGCTGATTTTCGGACGTATCGCGGTATCCTGAACGCTCGGGACAAACCTGATCCCGCGGAGAGTCGACGCGTCGTGGGTTCGATCCTTCCTCAGGAGTTCATCATGATGTTGTTTCCGGCTGTCGATCGCGGGGCGCGAGATGTGGGCGTGACGTTGCGGGCGGCGGTGGCCGTGGCGGTGGGCGCGTTTGTGGGCGTGGCCCATGCGGGCGTGCCGTCGTTCACGGAAATCGGCGCGGGCCTGGGCGTGACCGCCCTCTCGGCCGACGGAAGCACGGCCGTGGGTACCGGCCCGGCGGAGCGGGGCTTTATATGGACCGCCGGGTCGCTCACCGATTCGGTCAGCCTGCCGTTCGGCCCCCTGCCGGCGGGAGCCATCTCGAACTCGAGTGGTGTCGCCCTCGCGGGCGTCTCGGCGGACGGTTCGGTGATTCTGGGGACCAGCCCGGTGGGTGAGCCGACGGTTGAGCCGTTTGGCCCGGGGGTCGTGGGGAGTTATGAGCGGCAAGCGTTTTTCGGGAGCCCGCCCGCGGGCCTCGAAGGCGTGCCGGGCACAACCTCGGGGTCGTTCATCAGTGCGGATGGAACGACGCTGGTGGTCGATACGGCAACCGGGTTGGCCCAGTGGGAGCGTGATGCGGGCCTGACGCCGATCGTGTTTGCGGAGACGGGCTTTTTTGCGACCCGCGACATGTCGGCCGACGCAACGCGGCTGGTGGGGATTCGACGCGACCCGAACAATCCGCCGTTCCAATACGCCTTGCCCGGCGCCGGGCCGCGCGATGGCAGCGTGACCATCAACCCTTCCGAAGCGGTGATCTGGGACTTGGTGCCCAGCAGCGACGGGACGCAACGCAGCGCGGTGGCGACGGGCCTGGGCTCGCTGCCGGCGGAGGTTTACGATTACGCCGAGGCGTTGGCGATTTCGGACGATGGCACGACGGTGGTCGGCTGGTCGTTTGTCGGGCCGACGGTCGGGCTGAGTTTCAGCGATACGGGCTTCGAAGCGTTCCGTTGGACGGAGTCGACGGGGATGGTGGCGCTGGGTGATCTGGTGGGGGCGGCGTTGGGGCCGGATCGAAGGAGCCGGGCCACGGCGGTGTCGGGCGACGGCTCGGTCGTGCTCGGCAACGCGATCGGCGGGGCGTTCATCTGGACCGAACCCACCGGGATGCTGGAACTGGCGGCGTATCTCGCGACGCTCGGGCTGGGCGATGACCTGGCCGGATGGGAACTGAGCAGCGTTGCCGACGTTTCGGCGGACGGGACGGTGATCGCCGGCAACGGCACGAACCCGCAGGGCCAGCTGGCGTCGTGGATCGCCGTGGTGCCCGAGCCGGGCGTGGGCGTCTCGCTGATCGCGATGAGTGCGATAGTGGCGTCACGGCGACGTCGCGGTCACGTCGTGTAGTCGGCGTTGATGGCGATGTATTGCCGGGAAAGATCGCAGCCGTGCCAGGTGGCTCCCCCGGAAGGTGGTGCGTTGTTCACGTTTAAGTCGATCGTGAACGAGACGTCCGGGCCGGCCATGGCTTGTTCCAACGTGCGTTCGACTTCCGGGGTGAAGGCGATGGGGACCTGGTTGCGGTAGACGACGGTGTCGCCGATGGAGAGGATGAGTTTGGCGGGGTCGAGGGTGATCTCGACGCCGTCGGTGCGGCGGGCTTTGCCGACGGCCATGGCGAGCCGGCCCCAGTTGGGGTCCCCGCCGTGGACGGCGCACTTGACCAGGGGGGATTCGGCGACGGCCCGGCCGATGGCGTCGGCATCCTCTTCGCACGCGGCGTTTCGGACGTGGACGGCGAAGACCTTGGTGGCTCCCTCGCCGTCGCGGATGATCTGCTGGGCGAGGTGTTGGCAGAGGTCGGTGAGGTGGTCGGTGAAGCCCCGGAAGGCTTCATCCGAGTCAAGGGACACGCCCGAGGCGCCGTTGGCGAGGAGGTAGACGGTGTCGCTGGTGCTGGTGTCGGTGTCGACGGAGATGCGGCCGAAGCCGCGCCGCGCGGCGGTGTGGAGGGCGTGCTGCGCCTGAGCCGGCGTGAGGGCGGCGTCGGTGGTGAGGAAGGCGAGCATGGTGGCGAAGGATGTGCCGGGGCTTGCGGGGGCGAAGGACGGCGCGATCATGCCGCTGCCTTTGGTGATGCCCGCGAGGGTGTAGCCGGCGTCGCTGGTGCGGTGCGCGGCCTTGGGCACGAGGTCGGTGGTGAGGATGGCCTGCGCGGCGTCGGCGTCGGCGCGTTCACCGGCGGCGAGCGCGGCGACCAGCGGCGGGATGCCGGCGAGAACCTTGTCGATGGGGAACGCCCGGCCGATGACGCCGGTGCTGGCGGGGAGGATGGCCTCGGCGGCGCAGCCGAGTTGTTGGGCGACGGCGGCGCACATGGCGAGGGCGTCGGCGTCGCCCTGTTGCCCGGTGGCGACGTTGGAGTTGCCGGAGTTGCAGACGATCCCCCGGAAGTTCTCCCGAGAACTCGCGAGGTGTTGTCGGCCGAGCTTGACGGGCGCACCGACGATGCGGTTGCTGGTGAACACGCCGGCGGCGACGCAGGGGGTGTCGCTGACGATGAGCGCGAGGTCGGGCTTGCCCGAGGCCTTGATGCCGCAGGTGCCGCCGGCGGCGCGAAAGCCGCGGGGCAGGGTGATGGAGCGTGTGGTGTTGGTGGCTGTCATGGCGTTGGGTGACGGGATAAAGGCTTCCGGGGGTGAGCGGATGGTAAGCGAGTCGGATGTCTGTATATTCGCGGTTCGGTGGAAGTTTCCGCGTTTTGGAGCTTCCGCGAAGTTCGCTCAACCCCGCACGAGGTGCATCATGCCCGTCGCCGATTTCAAGACTTACAAGAAGATGCTCGACAACGCGTTCGAGAACAAGTTCGCGTACCCGGCGATCAACGTGTCGTCGATGGTGACCGCCAACGCGGCGCTCAAGGCCTTTGCGGAGCTCAAGAGCGACGGGATGGTGCAGGTGTCCACGGGTGCGGGCAAGTTTGCTGCGGGCCAGGCGGTGGGCGACATGGTGGTGGGCGCGATCAGCCTGGCGGAGCACATCCACCGCGTGGCGGCGAAGCTGAAGGTCAACGTGGTGCTGCACACGGACCACTGCCCGCCCGACGCGGTGGACACGTTCATGAAGCCGCTGATCGAAGAGAGCGAGCGGCGGGTGAAGGCGGGGCTGCTGCCGCTGTACAACTCGCACATGCTCGACGCGTCGGGCCTGCCGTTGGAAGAGAACCTGGACCTCAGCGTGCCGATTTTCGAGCGGATGGCCAAGATCGGCCAGATGATCGAGATCGAGGCGGGCGTCGTCGGCGGCGAGGAAGACGGCGCGGCCGGGTCGGAAGACACGCCGGACGAGCACCTCTACACCACGCCCGAGGACATGGTCCGCGTGTACGAACGGATGAGCAAGGTGGACGGCGTGTACATGTTCGCCGCGACCTTCGGCAACGTGCACGGCGCGTACAAGCCCGGCGCGGTCAAGCTCAAGCCCAAGCTGCTCAAGGAAGGCCAGGACGCGATCAAGGCGAAGTTCGGCAAGGACGCGAAGTTCTACCTCGTGTTCCACGGCGGCAGCGGTTCGGAAAAGCACGAGATCCACGAAACGCTGGACTACGGCGTGGTGAAGATGAACGTGGACACGGACTGCCAGTACGCGTTCACGCGTGCCGTGGCGGCCCACATGTTCAAGAACTACGACGGCGTGCTGAAGATCGACGGCGAGGTCGGCAACAAGAAGACCTACGACCCGCGCGCGTATCTGAAGGCCGGCGAAAGCGCGATGGCCGAACGCGTCAAGGAAGCCTGCCACGACCTCAAGTGCGTGGGCAAGTCGCTGAGCGCGTGAGACAAGTTGAAAACTGAAAATCACCTAGAGCCCGCGTTCATTGAACGCGGGCT
>CAZIXN010000191.1:0-5229 GCA_964543215.1 uncultured Phycisphaera sp. | reverse complement strand
AAAAAGTTGCCTTCAACGCGGTTGCCGTTGCCGTGACGCAGCGTGACCGTCCCCGAGGCCTCGAGAAACGTGTTGTAGCGCACGTCGTTGTCGCCGGCTTTGACGGAAATGATTTCCGCCTCGCCGTCGGTCGCGTGAAAAAGGTTGTTTTCCACGATCGTTCGCGAGTCGCTGAGCGAATCGTCGGACGTACCGATACGGATGGTTTCGTACCCGTTCTCCGGTCCGGGGGGGCGATCGGCGAAGAGGTTGCCATCGATGCGGTGGTTGTCGAGGCTGCCGTCGCGCCAGACGGTGAGGGTGACGCCCGAGTGGTTCTGGCCGGAGAAAATGTTGTGGTCCACCCGGTTGTTGTCGCCGTAGAGCGAAACCCAGAAGTAGCGTGTCGCCTGATTCACCGGGTTGTAATCGACGATCGTGGTGTTGGTGAGTCGGCTGTGGTTGGCCGGGCCGTTGCTGCCGGTGAAGCGGACGACGTGCTGGCCGGCATCCAAGGCCCCGTTCTCGAAGCGCAGGCCATCGACGACAAGATGGTCGCCGGAGATTTCGAGGCGGGAGTTGCCGTTGAGGATGACCTGGCCGGGCGTCTGCGCACGGAGCGTGACGGGTGCGTTGGCCGTGCCGTCGGTGTTGAAGCGCAGGTACTGGTCGGTCCAGACTCCGTCGGCGAGCAGGATCGTGTCGCCGGGATTGACCTGCGTGAGTGCCTGGGTCAACTCCGTCGCGTTGTTGACGAGGATTTCGGCCGAGCGCGCGATCGGGCTGAGCAACGATCCGCCGAGCGTCATCACGGCGAAAGCCGTCGCTACGCGAGGTCTCAGAGATCCGTCAGTCGCCGGGCGTGTACGCATCATCATGGCCGCAGTCTCCAAGGGGCGGGTCGGATCGCCAACGGACGAACACCCAGCGCCGCGATGCACGCCGCAACGACCGCTGCGCTGCCGGGCTCGGGCACGAGCAAGGCGGCGAGGCCGGCACCGACGGCCTGATCGGCGTAAAAGCGGAACCGCATCGCGTCTTCGAAATCCACGTCGCCATCGCCATCAAGGTCGCCTTGCGACCAGCCTTGGCCGCCGTTGGCCACCGTGCCGGTGTAGTTGGCCGCGAGCGTCGCGGCGTCAAAGAGATCCACGTCACCGTCGAGATCCAGGTCGCCGTAGGTCGTGCCGACCACGACTTGCAACCAGGCGTCGATGTCGGCCTGGTTGATCACGCCGTCGACAACGAGGTCCATGTCGATGCCGGGTCCTGCGCCGCTGCCCAAGGCGTCGAACATCATGGCCAGATCGCCGGCGTCGAGCGTGCCCGACCCGTCGAAATCGCCGAAGACCCCCGGCGTGGCGACGAGGTCCAGGCGTGCCCAGTCCACGGCGAGGTGATCACCGATGAGCACGTTGAGTTGCCCGTCGCGGAGTTGCGCCAGGGTGGTGCCGAAAAGCTGGATCACGACGGTGTCCGAACCGCTGGTGCTGATGGACTGCGTGTAGCCCAGGGTCGCCAGGGACGTGAGATCGTTGGTGTCTTCGATCGCAAAGAGCTTGATGGAGTTGCCCGAGCCGGTATCGCGCAACGCTAGCGTGAGCGTCGCGGCGGCGATGTATTCGCCGGGATCGACGACAAAATCGAAGGTGAACGGAATCAGACCGGTCGCATTGGTGTCGTCGAACGTGGCGACACCCATGCCGAAGGACGTCGCCAGCGCTGCCACCTGCTGCGCCCATGCGGCGTCGACCGGCGCGGCATCGCGGCTACCCGCCCCGTCGACGAAGAACTCGTCGTAATCGCCGAGGTGATATTCGCGGATGGACGCTTCGGGAAAGCGTTGCCGATCGGCCAGTTGGGCGTAGTAAAGGCTGCGGGTATCGACGTTGCTGCCGTGGTGGTCGTAGATGCCCTGGTCGTGCGGGTCGAACTGGGTGTTGTTGATGATGCTGCCGATGGAACCGATGACCCAGTTCTGGGCGGTCGGCGGGTTCTGCACGGTGAATCCCTGTGCTTTGGAGTTCCAGACGACCATGTTGCCGCCGGTCCAGCCGTGGCCGGTGCCGGCGTTGCCGCGGTTGCGGATGTTCAGCTGGTCGCCGCCGACGGTCACGTTGTCGTAGAGCGCCCCGGTGCTCCAGCGTTGGTGCGGGCCGGTGTCGGCGTGCGAATTCACGGACGTGACATCGACGAAAACGTTCGGGCCGGTGTTCGGCGAGTTCTGAATGAAATCGTGTCGGCCCTCGGTCGACAGCAGATTGCGGAACAACGAGAGTTGGCTGTTGTTCTGGAACGCGTAACGCCGGCCGCCGGTGATCACCGAGATCGGATCGAGATTGATTGAATCCTGGACCGTGATGTTCTTGGCTCGCGTGTCGGCTTCGACCAGCGAAAACCAGAAGTGCTCGGCCGTGACGTTCTGCACGAAGCCGTGCTCGATCCGGTCCATGAAAATCAGGCTGCGGGCGTGGTTCTCATCGGTGTTGTTCCCGGCCTGGAAGTCCGAGATGCCCCGCAGATTCTCGACGCCGACGTTGCTGATGCGCCCGGACCAGTTGTATCGGTAAAGCGTGCCGCCGCCGTACTGGGCGTCGAGCGACTGCGTGATCGGGGCGTCGAGGAAGACACGGTCGCCCTCGACGCGCGTCACCACGCGGTCGTGCTGCCGGTCGAAGTTGCCTTGGGCCCACTGCACCACGGTTCCGCCGTCGCTGCGCGGGGGGATCTGATCCATGCCCAGTGCTTCGATCCAGTTCTGGGTGCTGGGGCGAAAAACATTCACTCGGTCGCCGACGCTGAACGTGCCCGCGTCGGCGACACGGAAGCTGGTCGCGCCAACCGGAACATATTTATCCAACACCGACTTCTCGCTGCCCGAGACCTTGGACCATGAGCCCGTTCCCTGGATCTGGATCACGTCACGCTGGCTCGTCCCGGTGGCCCGCAGCACCGTCCCGCTGCCGACCTCCTGACCTGAGCCGCGCAGCACGATGCCGCTGGTATTGATGGCCACCGAGGTACCGATCTGGAACTCGCCGGGCCCGAGCTGCACCGCCCCGCGGAAACCGTTGCTACCCAAGGGCATCGCCGCGACCTGGTTGATCGCCGCCTGAATCCGTGCGGTGTCATCCCCGCTTCCGGGCTGCACGGTCACCACCGCGGGAATTTGCGGAATCTCGCCCTGGCCGAACCCGAACCCCACCGTCGAAAAATCCACGATGCGGTCGCCGTTTGGCTGCGTGTCGTAGATCAGTCGACCGTCCAGGCCCGGCCGCGCCCATTGGCTCTCTGCCGCCAACGCGGCACCGGCCCCGCCGCACAGAACACTCGCAAACAGCAGGCAGTTCGTCTTTCTCATGCGTGACCCACTTCCGGCGACAAGGCCAACAACCGTGCTACTTCCCGCTCGCCGCGCTTGCCCGCCCACCAGAGCGCCAACCCCACCACCATCACGAATCCCCCGACAAACAAAATGCCCAGCCGCCCCACCATGTCGTTGGGCAGCAGAACCAGCAGCGAGATGAACCCGCCGATGATGATCGAGAACCACGCCATGATCTTCAGTTGGCTCGCGTCGTTGCCCACGCCCACTTCCTCGGCGAAGTCAATGGGCTTGTGCATGTTGGTGAAGAACGCATCGACTTTCTCGCGGTACGCCGCCGTCGCCGTCGAAGCGAACGGCACCGTGACGAGGAAACCCACACTGGCCGCCGCGACGTTGAGGAAAATCGCCCGCTGCATAGACCAGTCGCCAGCGACGTACTCTCCGTACGCCGACATCCCCAGCCCGCAAGCAATCGAGACAAACGCCGACCAGGCTGGAGCCCGCCGGATCAAAATCGCCCACACCATCGGGATGGCCGTCGGCAGCGCGAGCAGCGCCCCCACCTTGATCATCAGCCCGAACACGCCTTCGCCGCCTTCCTGTGCCGCGAAATACATCGCCAACCCGATGATCGCCAGGCCAAAGCCGATCGACGCGCCCTGCGCCACCCGCAGGCGAGACGCGTTGGGGTCCAGCTTCACGCCCACGAGCTTCGCCATCGCCGGCAGGATGTCGCGCACGAAGATCGCCGCGTTGCGGTTCAAGCCCGTGTCCAGCGAACTCATCGTTGCCGACAGCATCGCCACCACCATCAGCCCCATCATGCCTGCGGGCAACAGCTTGAAGCTCACCACCGCGTACGCTGTCTCGGCGGGCTTGGGCACCGCCATCGCGTCGATCTCGGCTGCGTACAACAACCGGCCGACGATCGGCGGGATGAACCACACCAACGCCCCCATGATCATCAGCACGCCCGCCATCGCCGAGGCCTTCTGAGCGTCCCACCCGGTCTTGACGCCGAAGTATCGCTGCGACGAAGTCAGCGTGTTGATCGTCGTGATCTGCTTGAGGAAAAACGCCGCCGCCCAGTACAGCGTGTAGTCGTTGCTGCCCGCATGCACGCCCGGCTCGTTGATCAGCCGGAATTGTTTAGTTAGCCCCTGCGTTGCGATCTCGTCGAACAAACCACCCAGGCCGCCGATCGCCCGCAGGCTCAGGTACGCCACCAGCAGCGTGATGGGGATCAGGATCAGCGTCTGCAGAAAATCGGTCGCCATCACCGCCCAACTTCCGCCCGCCGTCGAATAAACGAGCACCACGATGCCGATGACCAGGATCACCTGGATCAGCGGGAAGCCGAACGTCGCCGCACAGAAGATCGCCAGGCCGTACAGCCACAACGACGCGTAGAGCAGCCCCGTGACCACGCCCATCCACGCGTAGAACTGCTGCGTCGGCGCATCGAACCGCGCCCGGATCGCTTCGGGCACGGTGATGACGCGCAGCTGGCGGAACCACGCCGACACGCCGATGGCCCCGACCGCGTAGCCCGCCGCATTGGCCAGGAAGATGATCATCACCGACCAGCCGGACTGGTAGGCGGCGCCCGAAGCGCCGGTAAAGGTCCACGCGCTGAACTGCGTCATGAAGGCGGATGCGCCCACCAGCCACCACGTGCCCTTGCAGCCGTTGCGGAAGTAGTCGCTGTCGTCGCTGTTGAGTTTCTTGAAGACGAACCCCACCGCCAGCAGCACGACCAGGTATCCCGCGATGACGGCGTATTCGATGAGCATGGGCGGGAGATGGGGGCGAGCCGGGCCGGCGAGGTGAAAAAAAGCGTCCGCACCCGTTTCAGAGTGCGGACGCGGTTGGAGGTGATCCGTACCTCAACGCCGACGCAGCAGCATCAATCCGCCGAGCCC
>CAZIXN010000190.1:0-5280 GCA_964543215.1 uncultured Phycisphaera sp. | reverse complement strand
GCGGCGGCGGCGGGAGGCCATCAGGCCCAGGCCGGCGAGGCCCGCGAGCAGGGCGCTGGGCGTGGGGATGGCGGTGGGGTCGCTATCTCCGGGGCTGTCGGGTGTGAGGGGCGGGGTATCGGTGCCGGGCGTTTGGCCTTCGCCTTCCTCGTCCGGCTGGCCGGGCTCGAAGAGTTCGCCTTCTCCGTCGGTTTCACCGCCGATGGCCGGCGGGGTGATGGGTTCTTCGGGGGTCACGGGGGCTTCGGGCACGGTGGGCGTGACGGGGTCGGGGTTCTGTGCGGCCGAGGCGACTTCGATGTTGTCGATGAGGAAGAGGTTTTCGACGCCGACGGGGTCGCCGGAAGTGAAGTCCACGACGGGCAGTTCGCCGAAGGCCGGGACCGAGCCGCTGAAGTCGACGATGGGCAGGGCCGCGATCTGGTCGACGAGCTTGCGGCCGGCGGCGCCGATGATTCGGCCGAAGACGGTGAATCCGCCGTTCTGGTTGTCGAGGTTTTCGGTGTTGTCGCCGAGGTTGAAGAACCACTCGCGGCTGGCGGAGTCGGGGTCGCCGCCGAGCTTGGCGGCGGCGAGGGTGCCGCGCTTGTTGGGCACGCCGGGCTCGTTGACGACGTTGCCGCGGGAATCGACTTCGCCGAGTTCGCCGTTCTCGACGTTGAATCGGCCGCCTTGAACGACGAAGCCGGGCACGGAGCGGTGGATGGCCGTGCCGTCGTAGTCGCCGGCCTGGACGTAGCTGAGGAAGTTGGCGACGTGTTGCGGGGCGCGGTTGTCGAGGAGTTCGACGTCGAAGCTGCCGAAGGACGTGTCGAAGGTGACGATCGTGCCGGCGGAGGCGAGCGGGGCGAGGCCCAGCGCGGACAGGGCGAGCAGGGTGGCGAAACGGCGGGAAGCAGACGGCATGAGCAGACCTCCGAGGGAACTTCTGAGACGGGGACACCCGGGAATCTTCGGGTGCCGGGCCGATCGGGACGGGGCGACCGGCGGGTGTATTGCACCGAAATATACCCGGAAGGGCCGGAAAGCGATACCCCCACGGTGAGGTTTTGGTGAGGCCGGCCGGTCGGAAGATTCGGGCGTCGCGGGGCCGGGCCGGGCAGCGGGTACGTTGCGTGGATGGCCAACGAAACGCCCAGCGAGCGGAATTTCGTTTCGCGGGGCGGGCACAAGCTCGACGCGGCGCTCGGATCGTTCGGGCTGGACGTGGCGGGCTGGACGTGCAGCGACCTGGGCTGTTCGACCGGGGGGTTCGTGGATTGCCTGCTGCAGCGCCGGGCCAGCAAAGTCTTCGCGGTGGACACGGCGTACGGCGAGCTGGCGTGGAAGCTGCGGCAGGACGAGCGCGTCGTGGTGTGCGAGCGGACCAACGCCCTGCACGTTGCCCCGCCCCCGCAAGCGAAGCACGCCTGCGACCTGGTGACGCTGGACCTGGGCTGGACCAAGCAGGAGCGGGCGTTGCCGGCGGCGCTTCCGTGGCTGCGGCCGGGCGGTTCGGTGGTGACGCTCATCAAGCCGCACTACGAGTCGGGACGGCACCGCCTCGACGACGACGAGGCCCTCCGCATCACGGCGGAGATCGTCGCGCAACTTCCGAGCCGGGGATGGAAGGTGCTCGCCTGCGAGCCGAGCAGCGTGCGGGGCGGGCGGGGCAAGAACCTCGAGTCGCTGGCGTGGGTGGTGCGGAGTTGAGTCCGCGGGCAACCCACGGACGATGTCCGTGGGCTTGGGGGTTCATCGCTGCATGTCGCGTGCGACGTCCAGGCCTTCGCGGCGCAGGCGGAGGTTGAGGCTCCAGAAGCCCAGCCAGGACACGAGCACGGCGGCGGTGGTGAAGATGAACACGCCCGAGCCGATGCCGCTCCAGCCGCGCACGGTGCCGACGCCCGGCAGCTCGAAGGCGTTCCATCCGCTGAGCAGCAGCGTGCCGACGAAGGGCGCGAAGATGCCGCGCACGCCGGTGAGCGTCTGGTGGATGCCCATGTAGAGCGCGACGAGTCGTCGGTCGGCGAAGTCGTTGTGGCCCAGGTTCCACGCGAGCATCCCGCCGCCGCGCGTCGAGCCCTGCGAGATCGACGCGACGTAGAGCAGCGGCAGCCAGCCGGTGAAGGCCGCGATGCCGTTGAGTGTCTGGTTCACGACCCACGTGAACCCGTGCTTGACGCGATACCGGGTGATGTGCATGCCGTCGAGCTGCCGCGCCCAGAACGGCATCGATGCCACGGCGAACACCAGCGGGATCGTCGCGTTGAGCAGCATGCCCTGCGTGTTCTCGGTGGGCGAGCCTTCGAGCCGTTTGAGGACGTAGAGCGCAAAGGCGGTCAGCCCGGCCATGTTCCCCGCGCCGGCGAGGAACTGCCAGAGCATGTAGCTGCGGAACACCACGTCGTGCCGAAGGACGGACACCGCGGTGTGCGGCTTGCCGTTGGGCTGCAGCGGCGCATCGGAATCCTGCGGCCGGGCCTCGTCACGCAGCAGCGCCCGCTCGCCGCGCACGCGGATGTTCCAGAAGCTGAGCATGCCCAAAGCGCCCAGCATCGCCGACAACGGGTACAGCACGCGGAACAGCGCGGCGTGCGCGTCGAGCATCGGACCCACGGCGATCGGCCAGACCGCCAGGATGATCGATGCGAGCGTGATGAACCGCGACGTCGCCTGGCCACGGATCGAACGCGGATAGTTCGCCCGCCAGATCGTGCTCCGCAGCGCCACCATCCCGGCCATGCACACCCGCCCGAGCACCACGATCACCACCAGCAGCCCCGGCCCCACCCCCTGGGTGGGCAGCAGCGCCACCGACGCGGTCAGCAGCAGCAGCACCGCCATGATCAACGTCGTGAACGCGACCTTGGCCTTGCCGCGCGACAGCCGGGCCCAGAACAGCGACGTGACGTTGGCGAACATCGGCGCCGCGAAAATCGCGGCGAAGCCCAGGTCGCTGACGTTGAAAATGGTCTTGCTCACCACGCCCACGACGCCGCCTTCGAGCATGGCCACGGCAAAGGGCAGCGTGCCGGAGGTCACCAGCTCGCGCGCGAACGCGGGGCGGCACAGAACCGGCTGCTGCGCGGGAGAAAAGTAGGAGAACACGCGGCCAAGCAAGATCGCACGATAGCCCGCGCGCGTTGTGCCCGCAGCCGCAACCCGACGGGTTGCGCGTGCTCGGCGCGTCACGACTCGTTCACGTTCGCCCTGCCTGCGAAAGAAAAAACCGGCGTCGCGCGGGTGCGCGGCGCCGGCCTTGGAACAACGCAGGGTTCCCAATCGGTCGAAATCAGAAGCTGTACACCGCCGACAGCGTCCAGCGGTAGCCGAACAGGTCGTCGTTGTCGGTGAGCGGGAACTCGTACGCGGCGCGGAGGCCCAGGTCGTCGATGAAGCGGAACTCCCCGCCGACCGCGGCGGTGATGACGTCCTCGCTCTTGCCGCCGCCGAGGTTGGCGACATCGACGCCGTTGAAGTTCAGCGGGGTGTTGTCGCCTTCGTCGAGCGTGAAGTAGCCGTTGAGGTTGACGGTGGGGCTGAAGTATTCGTTGAGGTAGTAGTCGGCCCGCGCGTGGATCATCAGGCTGGTGGAGTCGCCCAGCGGATCTTCGCTGCCGACGGGCAGGATGAGGTTGGCGGTCAGGCCGGTGTGCAGCCGGTCGAAGCCTTTATCGATCGAGGCGAAGAGCCGCAGCTCGTCGTCTTCGCCGAAGACCTGGTCGTCGCCGACGCCGATCTCGTAGGTGAAGCCGACGGCGGCGTGGAGTTGGTTCTCGAAATCCTGGAGGAAGTTCCACTTCAGGCCGGCGGCGATGTCGTTCCAGCCGTCGTCCTGCAGCAGCCCGGAGTCAAGATCGGTGTAGCCATCCTTGACGGCGAGGAACTGGAGCTGCTCGGTGAGCGCGAGTCGGACCTGCACGGCGTAGACCTTGGCGCTGCCACCATCGAGCGCGGAGGACTTGGGGAAGTCGTGGTAGAGGAAAAACGCGCGGATGTCGGAGGTGTTGAACGAGTCTTCGTGGTAGTAGGGCGCCGAGACGGGCGCGACGTGCTTGTGTTCGTCGGGCTGGGCGAGGCCGGCCTCGTTGGATTCGCCGAAGAGCACGAACCGGGCGTGCTGCCCCGAGGCGGAGGTGGCGAACCCGCCGAGGGCGGCGAGCGTGAGGGAAGCGAGCAGGGTGCGTACGGGGATCATGCGAGGTCTCCAAAAAAGGGGGCGGTGAAGAGCGGAACAATATCAGATATTTGGGTCGTTGTATAGTGGTTTGTGGATAAGTTCCGCGTTTCATCGGCACGACGCGGGAGCCAAACGAAATTTTTTAAACGGATGCGTTTGTCTCATTGACGACGGGCCGATCGGCCGATATTCTGACCAGAAGATATTGAGGTCTATAAATCGTTCTAAGCGTCCGGAACGGTCACGGGGACCTCAAAACGGTGTTCTGGACCTGTCGCACGGGTCCGCCCCGCCGCCCCCGGCGGCCGCTGGAGTCTCTCGCATGGCTGTCTCCCAAACCGCGGATTACGCGCTGCGCGCGGTGGTCTGGCTGGCTCAGGCGACCAGCCGGGGCGCGGGGGTGTCGCCCGCCACGTTCCAGACCGCGCCGCAGCTTGCCGAGGCCACCGGCGTGCCCGCGTCGTACCTGCCCAAGGTGCTCCAGCCGCTGATCCGCTGCGGCATCGTCGCCGGCCAGCGCGGGCTGCACGGCGGGTACACCCTCCAGCGCGACCCCGCCCAGCTCACCGTCCTGGACGTCCTGCGCTGCGTTGATCCCGCCCCCGCCTACCCCGACAAGCCCAGCGATCCGGGCGAACCCCACGACCTGCAAGGCCAACCCGGCCCCTCGGACCGCGCCCTGCTCGCCCTGGACCGGCTCCTGCACACCGTGATCGACGACGAGCAACGCCGATTCGCGCAGACCTCCATCGCGTCGCTCATCAACGAATCCACTGCCGCCTGACCGGCCCGACGATCAGCCCCCATCACCCCACCCAACCCCCGCCAATGAGGCCCCACGCATGACCACGCTCGCCCCCACCCACCCCGAGCCGCCTGCCCCCGCAAGCGAGACGAACACGCAGCTCGAGTCGTTCACCTACGACGATCAGACGCCGCGCTGGTTCATGGTCGCCATGATGGTCTGGGCGCTCGTGGCGTTCCTGGTCGGCCTGCTCGCCGCGGTCCAGCTGCCGTTCCCCTCGGTAAACGGCGGGATCGAGTGGATCACCTTCGGCCGGATCCGACCGCTGCACACCAACGCCGCGATCTTTGCCTTCGCGGGCAACGCGATCTTC
>CAZIXN010000189.1:0-5286 GCA_964543215.1 uncultured Phycisphaera sp. | reverse complement strand
TCGTCGGCATAGACGCAATGCTGCCCCTGCTTGGTGTTCAGCCAGACGGCGGGGATCCGGTGCTTGGCGATCAGGATCGGCAACGCCTCGGGCACGTGGTGCGTGAAGTTGATGAGCAAACCATCGGCCGATCGCTCGCGGAGGATCTTGGGCGTGGTGGCCGGACTGGTCAGCGCGTCCTCGGAGAGCTGACTGACGGTCAGTTGCACGTCATGACTGGCCAGTTCTTCGTGGATGCCGCGCATCAACGCCGGCGAAAGTCGGCTGGAACCCGCCAGGTGCGACATGAGCAGGTCGATCGACCCGGTCCGCCCGGTGGAAATCATCCGGGCCGCCATGCTGGGGCGGTAGCCCATGCGGTCGGCGGTCGCACGGATTTTCGTAGCCAACTCTTCACTCACCCGGATATTGGTTTTTCCGCCCACGAGCACCTTGCTCACCGACTGGCGGGAGACGCCCAGCGTGCGTGCGATGTCGGAGGCGCTGACGGACATGGTCGATCTCGAGAGTGACGCAGAACGCGACGTTGATTACACAGGTAATAATATCGACAGATAGCTCCCCGTCAAGTCTTTTTTGCCGCGCTTATGCCGCCGTGTGCCGGAACCACGGACTGCCTCGCGTCGCTTCGCCTCGCCTTTCCGCGCACGGGACGAGATCCGGCCGGTCTGCCGAAAGTCGGCCAACGTGTCGGCGAACACGGCTTGCACCTACCTTTTTCCGAACCTGACCGCGATCGCTCGCTCCGTGTTGACCTTGCTTGGCCACGAGGCCGACGACGAGCAGGGCTGTGCACGCGTTGGGATCGAAGGTGCTCGTTCGCGCCACCCGGCTTCGCGCCACCGCCCCTCACCCGCCTTTGCGTTGCGTTGATGCCGGCTGCGTGTGACGCGTCAGCCTGCCCCTCCTGAAAGCAACCCGCGGTTCGATAACCACACATTGTTCCCCTGATCAACGAGTTCACATCCGTGTTCATCCGTGGTTTCTGCTCGCCCGGCCCTGCGCAGAATCACGCCTCGATCTTCCGGCGGCACCAACAATCCCCCGGCTTCAAGATGAGGCGATCCGTGTGGCGGAGCGTTCGGGGAGGTTCGCGTTTCGACATCGGGGTATGGCGGGCACTTTCGCGGCGAGGATGACGACTCGAAGCCGGTGCTCAGATGCCCCGTGAGCGACGCGGACAAACCGGAGGGGAAGATGCGCGGAGCTTCCGATGTCTCGCCGAGCGTTTGGGCTCGGTCGAGGCCCACGCATTGGCGTGCGATGCGGGGGTTGCCCGGTGAAGGTCGGGGTTCTTTGATGTGCGAATACCGGCGGCGGCTTGCCGGTCAAAAGCCGCGAGAGATTTGCAGCGCGAGCGGTGCGCGCAGAAAGAAGCCCGCGTTGTAGGAACGCGGGCTTCCGGTGGATTGCGTGTTCAGCGGACGATCAGTGGGTGGACGCGCCGCCTTCGCCGAAGGTGATCTTGTCGGTGTCGAGTGCACCGCGGTCCTGGTCGGAGGTCCGCTGGTTGCGCTTGAGCTTCATAGACATGCATCGGCCGCACGACATGATCCCAGCGATCCCGGCAGACGATCCGCCAGTACCTCGGCCAGCATTCCCGCGACGCCGTGCTCTTTCGCCCACCCATCCGCCGCATGGCCGTGCGCCCACACCCCCAGGCAGGCCGCGTCGAAACCCGACATCCCCTGAGCCATCAGCCCGGCGATCAACCCCGTCAACACGTCGCCCGTGCCGCCCGTCGCCAACGCGGGGTTGCCGCTGGAATTGCGATACACCCGTGTGCCATCTGCATCGCTCACCACCGTCGCGCTGCCCTTGAGCACCACCACCGACCTAAACGCCCGCGCCAAGCCTGCCGCCGCCCGCGGCCGGTCCAACGCCCGAGTCGGGTCTTCCGCCACCGCCCAAGCAGCCGGCAACGACGCCACCAGCCGACGGAACTCGCCGGGGTGTGGCGTCATCACGCAATCCACGCCCGTCGCATCACCCGTCCTTCGACACTGGCCTAAACCTTCGTTCTTCGCCAGCACATTCAGCCCGTCCGCGTCCAGCACGACCCTCCTCGGCCCAGCGAGCAGCCGACGCAGAAGCTCCGCACGAGCGTCATGTCGCTCCGACACCACCCCCCACCCCGGACCCACCGCCAACACCGCACGCTGCGGCGGGTCCGCCCGCTCGATCGCCGCGGCCATCTCGTCCGCTCCGCCTTCCAACACCAAGCCCGTCACGCTCGCGCAAAAGCCCAGCGAGACTCCCAGCGTCCGCGCATCGGTCGCCAATTTCACCAACCCCGCGCCGCTCCGCAGCGCCGCTCGCGCCGTCAGGGCCGGCGCTCCGGGCATCGTCGCGCAACCGCCAATCACAATCACCGTCCCGAACGTGCCTTTGTGCCCATTCAACGATCGACGCGGCGCTTCGGGAACCGCCTCCAAAATGAGCGGCGCATCCGCCATATCAACCATCCCTCAGGACTCAACCGTCAAGACTCAACGCTCAACACGCAACACGCAACACGCAACGCTCAGGACTGACCACGCAGCCACGCTGAACTCACCCCGCACGCTGCGCCACCCGGTTGATCTTGCTCGCGGCGAAGCCCGCACCAAAGCCGTTATCGATGTTCACCACCGTCACGCCCGATCCGCACGAGTTCAGCATCCCCAGCAACGCCGCCAAACCGCCGAAGCTCGCGCCGTATCCCACCGACGTCGGCACCGCGATCACCGGCCCATCGATCAGCCCCGCCACCACGCTCGGCGACACGCCCAGCACCACTTCGATGACCTTCGTCGCCGCCAGCGTGACCGACGCGATGATGATGCAGTTCACGAACACGCCGTCGAACAGCACCTTGAAAATCCGCAGCACGGAACGCTCCGGCCCGTCGTCGTACCGCTGGGCCACGAACTCGATTTCCGTCAACGCTTCGCTGCGTCGCCAGTACTTGGCGAAGAAGAAGATGGTCGCGGTCTGGCCGATCGCGGCCGACCACCAGAACCAGTTGCCGTGGATGCCTTCGTTTCGCGACAGGCCCGCCACAAACAGCGGCGTGTCGGTCGAGAACGTCGTGGCCACCAGCGACGTGCCCGCGATCCACCACGGCAGCGACCGCCCGGCCACAAAAAAGTCCGTCGTGGAGTGCGACGCTTTGCGTGCGAAAACCACGCCCAGCCCGACCGCCGCGAGCAGGTACAAACCGACAATCAGCCAGTCGATCCAAAGCATCGGCCATCCCGTGCGAGAAAAGAAACATCCGATTCACGCGGCGGCCGAACGGCCAACGCTCCACGACGCGGGCCTATCGCGCTTCGACATCCGACACCGAAACCTCGATCCCCAGATCGTGCCAGCCGCGATCCGCGTCCCAAAGACCGTCGTTGGCCAGACGGATCGCGTATTCCGGCCGGTCGCGCAACGCCGGGGCGGGGTCGGGCAGCCAGAGCATCAGGCCATACGTCCCCGCAGGCAGTTGAGCGGGAACGATCGCCTCGACGCGCAGCGCGTGCGCCCCACCCGCCACCAGCTTCCGCGCTTCGACATCAATCGGCACCGCCCACGCCACCGCGCTATCGGCACCGCGGAACACCGCCACCACGTCGCGCGGATTGATCGGCGGCGCCCAGCCAAGGTTCTTCAGCGTCAGCTCCAGCGACCACGGCTCGCCTTGCCGGATCGTCGCCGCCGCGTGAGCAGATTCAAGCGACAGGCGGTATCCGAGCCGGCGTTCGGCTTCGGCCAGCAGCCCGTTCCGTCGCCACGCATCGATCACCTCGGGGTGATAGTCCAGATTCAGATAGCTCCACCGGAACCGGGCCAGCTCCGCACGGGCGTTGTCGGCTTCGATGAACGCGCTGACGTGGCACGTCTCGCCGCCCATCGGCAGGTAGCGCAACTCTTTTTCGAGATACGCCTTCTCGCCTTCGATGTCCTGATACGTGCCCATGTCCGTGTCGGTCGCCAGGAAACAATCGTTGTGATGACCCAGGCGTCCCGCCGGCGTGTCGGTGAACGCCCGTTCGCTCGATACCGGCTCCACCGAATCGACGATCATCTGCTTGATCAGCGGCGTCCGCAGTTGGATCACCCGCGACGACGGCAGGGCCTCCAGCCAGGCATCGGTGATTTGACGTGCGTTGGCCGGCTCGCGGAGATCGTTGGTCGATGCGTGCCACTCGCCCCACGAACCGACGAAGCCCGCTTGGGCAATCGCGATCACGTCGGCGTTCTGCGTCAGGACAGGCTTCAACTGCGCGAGGTGCATCAGCACCACATCAATGGGCGCATCGGGATCGCCGATCTTCTCGTTGTACGCAAAGCGAAGGATGCACTTCACGCCCGCCCGTCGCATCGCCTCAAAGTCCGCTTCGATCAACGCCAGCCGATCCGCCGCGATCGGCCCCTCGCGGAATTCATCGAGGTAGTACAGCCGAAGGATCAGCGTGATGTGCTGCTGCCGCAAGGCCGCGAGCGTCGCAACCTCCAGCGGCTCCCAGTCTCCCCGGGCAGTGAACTGCACATAAAGCCCGCGCTCGGGGTTCGCGATCAGGGCATCGCCTGGTTGATAAGTCCGGGTGAACGCATCCGCCCCACCGACCTGGGCATGCCCGACGCCACCGATCACGCAACCCAGCAGCAGGAGCACCACCCCAAGAACACCCGCCCTTGATGCGACGGAAGCGGCGGCCGCCGATACCCCCGCCCGACCGGGATGACAACTGCCGGAAGTGTTCGACGACGCGCGGGGCTGAGGTGCGTGCATCGGGATGTGATACCGGGCACCGCACAACTTGTCAATACGAATTATGCAGAGCGTTCGCAAACGGACCGCATCGCTCGCCGCATCAAGCCTCTCGACACCCACTTGACAATGCAAGTTTCTCGCCGCATCGATCGACGTGGGTGTTCGCCGGCAGCCACGACCACGCGCTGCGTTCAACGCGGGTGAGCCGGACGCACGTCCGAGCGCCACGCTGCGGCCACCGCCTTCTGCACGCCCGTGACCATCTGCCCGACCGTGAACCGCTCGGCCGCTGATGAGCGTCCCGCCGCCGCCAGGCGCGCCGCGAACGCGGCGTCCCCCAGAAGCCGGCCAATGGCCGCCGCCAACGCCCCGGCGTCCCCGGGCGGAACGATCAGGCCGGTCACCCCATCATCCATGATCTCGCGCACCCCCCCGCCGTCCGTGGCGATCACCGGCTTGCCGCAAAGCATCCCCTCGACAATCACCCGACCAAACGGCTCGGGCGACGTCGAGGTATGCAGCACCACATCGCACGCACGCAT
>CAZIXN010000188.1:0-5301 GCA_964543215.1 uncultured Phycisphaera sp. | reverse complement strand
ACGCGGAAGCGGCCGCCGGGGTTGCGTTGGCGTTGGGATCGGGGCGTGGGTCGTCGGACATCCGGGAGCGATCATAAATGCGGGGCCGACTCGCGGCGTTGAGAATCCCGCGGGCTGGTTTCGCTTGAACGCACATTCGCGCGGTGTTTCGGGGATGAGAGCTTTACAATCCCGGCATGAACCCGTTCGAAATCGTTCTTGGCGTTGGTGTGGGCATCGGCCTGGCGGCGGCGTGCGGCTTCCGCGTGTTCGTGCCGTTGTTTTTGACGGGCCTGGCGATCCGCGCGGGCTACACGCCGGCGGGGCTGGAGTCGATCGCGGGGCTGAACTGGTTGAGCAGCGATGTGGCGCTCGTGGTGCTGGGCGTGGCGACGGCGGCGGAGTTGGCGGCGTTTTACGTGCCGTGGTTCGACAACCTGATGGACACGATCGCCACGCCGGCGGCGGGGATCGCCGGGACGGTGATGATGATGGGCGTGCTGGACGGCGCCCCCGAGCCGATTCAGTGGGGTCTGGGCTTGCTGGTGGGCGGGGGGACGTCGCTGGGCGTGCAGGCGACGACGGTGCTGACGCGCGGCGCTTCGACGGTGGCAACGGCGGGGCTGGGCAACCCGCTGGTGGCGACGACCGAGAACATCGGCGCGACGGTGCTTTCGGTGGCGGTGGTGCTGATCGGGCCGTTGGCGATTGTGGCGGTGGTGGCGATTCTTTTCTGGTTTGCGCGGAAGCTGGGTCGTTGGCGTCGGCGTGGCCGGGACGAGGCGGCGTTGGCGGCGAATTTGTCGCAGAGCGCGGACGATCCGTTGCCGGTGGACGCGGAGGGCGCGTTGGCCATTGGCGAGATCCTGCCGTCGCCGGCGATGCGTGCGGCGAGCGCTGGGGCGGTGAGTCGTCGTCGGATGTCGCCGATGCTTCGGGGCAAGGGCGTGGTGGGGATGCGTGCGAAGCCGGGCGGGTGAGGGGGGAGTTCAGGCACGTAGCCGGGCCTTCATCGCTTCGAGCAGGCGGACGTTGCCCAGCGAATCGTCACGGGACATGAACACCTCCGCTTCGCGGAGCGTGCCGGCTTCGAAGGCGCGGGCGGCGTCGGCGAAGGCGTCGGCTTCGAGCGCGTAGAGCGATGCGTCGTGCGGGATGTGGATGGATTCGTGGCGTGGCGTGGCGGGGTCGGTGGGCTTGCGGTCCATCTGATCCATTTTGGGCGGCGTTTGTCCGCGCAGGACGTATCGGGAGTTGTCGCCGGCGGGCTTCCACGGCACGGGCACGTCGAGATAGCCCGCGGTGCCGCCGATGTGGAGCAGGTTGTCGGCCTGGGCCGTCATGGCGCAGGTGAAGGTGGCGAGGACCCGGCCATGATCGAACGACAGGGAGCCGGCCGCGTAGTCGTCGACGCCGGCGGGGTGTCGGTGTGCGAAGACTTCGAAGCCATCCGGCTCGATAGCGCGGGTCGGCGCGTCGTCGCCGACGCGCACGCCGGCGAGGAGGCGGGCGTAGCTGAGGCAGTATCCGCCGATGTCCCAGAGCGCCCCGCCGCCGAGCGCGGGGTCGAAGCGGATGTTGCCGGCGACGCGCGACGTGGCGTAGCAGAAGCTGGCGCGGATGAAGCGCACCTCGCCGATGGTGCCGGTGCGAATCGCTTCACACACCGCACGCGTCAGCGGATGGGCGCGGTACATGTAGGCCTCGACGAGGAGTCTGCGGTTCGCATCGGCGGCGGCGAACATCGCGGCGGCGTCGGCTTCGGTGAGCGCGAGCGGCTTTTCGCAGAGGACGTGCTTGCCGGCTTCGAGGGCACGGATCGTCCAGTCGCGGTGCAGGTTGTTGGGCAGCGTGAGATAGATCGCGTCGACATCCGGGTCGGCGAGCAGCGCGTCGTACGAGCCGTATGCCCGGACGTTGCCGTGTTGCGTGGCGAAGGATCTGGCGGTGTCCAGCGAGCGGGAAGCGCAGGCGGTGACGACGCTGCGCTGGGCGGTGGGGGCGTCGCGGGCGAATTGGCCGGCGATGTTGCCGCAGCCGAGGATGCCGAAGCGCAGGGGCTTGTTCGTCATGATCGGAAGTTATGCGATGGGGGAGCGGCGCCAAAGCCCGGGGCTTTATGATGACGGGCATGCGAAACCTGCTGACGATGATCGTGCTCGTGCTGGCCGGGGTGTCGTGGGCGCAAGAGCCTGCGTTTGCGGTGCCCGAGGCGGGTGCGGTGGAGACGGTGGCGGAGGGGTTCAAGTTCACCGAAGGGCCGGCACTTGCGCCCGATGGCTCGATCTGGTTCACGGATATTCCGAACAACGCGATCCACCGGTTCGATCCGGCGACGGGGGAGACGACGCAGACGCTCGCGGACAGCGGCGCGGCGAACGGGCTTTGGTTCCTGGCGGACGGTCGGCTGGTGGCGTGCGCCGGTGCGGATCGCCGGCTGGCGATCTATGGCGTGGATGATCAACAGGCGTTGCAACTGGACGCGGTCGTTCGGGGACACCTCAACGGCCCGAACGATGTGGCGGTTTCAGATTCGGGCGCGGCGGCGTTCTTCACCGATCCGGACTACCGCAAGGTGGCGGACCCGGTGGCGTTCGAAGGCGTGTACCGCGTGGACCTTCTCATCGCGACGCGGTCGATGCCGGCCCAGCACCGTTTCGAGCCGATCATCACCGACCTTCAGCGGCCCAACGGCATCGGGCTGTCGCCGGATCAGCGGACGCTGTACGTCGCGGACAACGGGGCGGAGTTGTTGATGGCGTATCCGTTGGACGAGCAAGGGCAGCGCGACGGCGAGGGCGTGCTGTTTCACGACGTGAGCGACCTGGGCGGGCCGGACGGGATGACGGTGGACGCGGCCGGCCGGGTGTGGCAGGCGATTTTCGGTTCGCGGGACAAGCCGGGCGGGGTGGTGGTGATTTCGCCGGAAGGTCAGCGGCTGGGCTATTTCGAGACCGGCCCGCGGTCGAGCAACGTGACGTTCGGGGCGGATGGGCGGACGCTCTACATCACGGCCGATGGGAAGCTCAAGCGGGTGACGGTTGGGCCGTAGCCACGGATGGACACGGATGGACACAGATGGACACAGATGGACACTGATGAGGGCGGGAAATGGGGACAATCAAGAAAATCAAGAAAAGCAGAAAACAAGGCACATGGCAGTCCTTCAGTTCTGTTTTTCCGCGGTTCCTGCTCTTCCTGCGTTTTTTGTGCTTTGTGATTCTGAATCTGCGTCACCTGCGAAATCTGCGGTTCGGTGCTTTGCCTTTTTGATCGGCGTGCATCGGTGTTCATCCGTGGTTCCAACTCTGCGACTTCGGATCGCGGGTTTATCGCGCGGGGCACGGCGGATTGTGGCAAGATGCGTGGGTTGAGATTTCTGCCTTCGAACAGGGAGCACTGAATCATGGGAAACGCCACGTTGATTGTGATTGGGGTGATTGCCGTCGTCGTCGTGGGACTGATCCTGCGGGGCATCGGCGCGTACAACAAGCTGGTGCAGCTTCTGGAGCGGACGAAGAACGGCTTTGCGCAGATCGATGTGCAGTTGGAGCGGCGGTACGACCTGATCCCGAACCTGGTGGAAATCGCCAAGGGGTACATGGCCCACGAGAAGGACACGCTCGAAGCGGTGATGCAGGCCCGTGCGTCTGCGACGCAGGCGCGGGTGCATGTCGGTGGCGACCCGACAAACATGAAGGCGATGGGCGAGTTGGGGCAGGCCGAGGGCATGCTCACCGGCGCGCTCGGCCGGCTGATGGCGGTGGCGGAGAACTACCCGGACCTCAAAGCGAACCAGAACATGATGCAGCTCACCGAAGAGCTGACGACCACGGAGAACAAAGTCGCCTTCGCACGGCAGGGCTTCAACGATCAGACCAACGTGTACCGGGCGTACAAGGGTTCGCTGATCATGCCGCTTCTGGTGAGCAAGGTCGCGGGCTTTGAGGATGTGGCGTATCTGGAGATCGAAGAGGCGAGCAAGCGGGATGCGCCGAAGGTGGCGTTTTGAAAGTAAGTGGCCGGTGGCCAGTGACCAGTGGCCAGTCGGTGGTGTGTGACATGTTGCTGGCCACTGGTCACCAGCCACTGGCCACTTCACACCCATGAATTTTTACGAGCACCAGGACCGGGCGCGGCGGAACACGGGGAAGTTGTTTCTCCTGTTTTTTGCGGCGATTCTGGGGATCACGCTGTTGGTGTGGGGGTTGGCGGTGGGCGTTTTGTTCGTGGCGGGCAACTCCGAGCGGGCGCAGGGCGTGGCGGGGGCCGGGGGCTTGAGCGTGGCGGATTTTCCGTGGTTAGAGAGTTTTGCGGGGACGTTCCTGGGGGTGGGGGCGCTGATCGGCGGTTCGTCGCTGTTCAAGATCGCGCAGCTGCGTGGGGGCGGGGGGAAGATGGTGGCCGAGTCGCTGGGGGGCAAGCCGATCTCGCCGGACACGACCGACCCGGACGAGCGGAAGGTGCTCAACGTGGTGGAGGAGATGGCCATCGCGTCGGGCCTGCCGGTCCCGCCGGTGTACCTGATGGATCGGGAGCGGGGGATCAACGCGTTCGCGGCGGGGTACCGGCCCGAGGGCGCGGTGATCGGCGTGACGCGGGGCTGCATTGAGAGCCTGACGCGCGACGAGTTGCAGGGCGTGATGGCGCACGAGTTCGCGCACATCCTCAACGGCGACATGCGGATCAACATCAAGCTGATGGGGACGATCTTCGGGATTCTGATTCTGACGGTGATCGGCCGGTTGATCCTGAACAGCGCGGTCTACGCGCCGCGGGCGCGCAGCAGCAACAGCAACGAGGGCGGGGGTCGGATCGCGATGCTGCTGATCGGCGTGGGGCTGCTCGTGATCGGGTTTGTGGGCGTGCTGGCGGGTCGATTGATCCAGGCGGCGGTGAGCCGGCAGCGGGAGTTTCTGGCGGATGCCTCGGCGGTGCAGTTCACGCGGAACCCCGAGGGCATCGGCAACGCGCTGCGGCGGATCGGCGGGGCGGTGGTTGGCCCCCCGGAAGCCCAGACGGGACGGGTGCGGGGGCCGCGCGGCAGCGAGCTGAGTTCGGCTCATGCGGAAGAAGCGGCGCACATGTTTTTCGGCAACGCGGTGAAGAGTTTGAGCGGGGCGTTTGCGACGCACCCGCCGCTCGAGCAGCGGATCGGTCGTGTGCTGCCGCGTTGGGATGGGAGTTTCCTGCCGCCGTTGGGCGGGGCGGCGTTGCCGGAGACGCCGGCGTTGGCGCGGGTGGCGGCGGGTTCGAAGCGTCGAGGGTTGGAGGATCTGCCGGTACTGGGGGATCTGCCGGGTGTGGGGACGGGGGTGGGGG
>CAZIXN010000187.1:0-5325 GCA_964543215.1 uncultured Phycisphaera sp. | reverse complement strand
CCGCCTCGGGCTTGAACCCGTCGCGCAGCGTCACGACCCTCGACTCTCCTTGGTCGGGCCGGACACCGACATCCAGGAACGTCACCTTCCACCCGTCCGCCTCGGCCGGGTCCGCCAGCGCGTACACCCGAACCCCCGCGTCGCCCGTCGCCCCCCGGACGCTGAACGTCATTTCCGCCGTGCCCGCGGTCTCGTCCGCCACGCCCGTGACCTTGAACCCCGGCTGCAGATCGCCACCGATCGCCCCCGTCACCTCCGCCGACCCACGCACCAACGACAGCGCCTCCGCATAGGCCGGGTGTGCCTTGAGCCCGTTCTGGAAATACAGCCACGTCGCCACGAAGCACACCGCCCCCACCGACAGCGGGATCAGCATCGTCGCCAGCAGCGCCCGCATCCGGTGACGCACCCACCACGGCCGGCCCGGCGCGTTGGGATCGCCCGAAACGAACGGGTCGGACTTGAACTGCATCGGCCCTTCCGGCGGCTCCTGCGGCTCGCCGGGCTTCACGCGGGCATGGCTTTCAAACAAAGGCATGGGCAAATCCTAAACGGTCGATACACTCTCTGGCCCGGCCTGCCTTGCCCCGGCCCGCCCGGAACCTCCGGAAGCCCGCCGACCCGCCGGAAAAATACCTCAGTTCACGACCGTTCCCCGCCCCGCCAGCGCGTCTCAAAACGCGAAAACCGATCATGCACCTACGCAACGTCGCCATCATCGCCCACGTCGACCACGGCAAGACCACCCTCGTCGACCAGCTCCTCTACCAGTCCGGCCAGTTCCGCGACGCCGAGCTCGACAAGCTCGCCGGCGGACAGCACAACCTCATCATGGACACCGGCGACCTCGAACGCGAGCGCGGCATCACCATCACCGCCAAGAACTGCGCCGTCCGATACCCCGCCGCCGACGGCAACATCTACAAGATCAACCTCATCGACACGCCCGGCCACGCCGACTTCGGCGGCGAAGTCGAACGCGTCCTCAAAATGGCCGACGGCGTCCTGCTCCTGGTCGACGCCGCCGAAGGCCCCATGCCCCAGACCCGCTTCGTGCTCGGCAAAGCACTGAGCCACGGCCTCAAGCCCGTCGTGGTCATCAACAAAGTCGACAGGCCCGACGCCCGCCCCGACTGGGTCGTCGATCAGGTCTTCGATCTCCTGGGCGCCCTCGGGGCCGACGACGATGCGCTCGACTTCCCCATCGTCTACGCCTCGGGCAAGAACGGCTGGGCCGCCGAGCAGCTCGACGACGAACGCGTCAACCTCAAGCCGCTGTTCGAAACGATCCTTTCGCAGGTGCCCAGCCCCAAGCACACCGACGCCGAGGCCCCGTTCCAGATGGTCGTCACCTCGCTGAGCTTCTCCGACTACGTCGGCCGGATCGCCATCGGCCGGGTCCACCGCGGCACGGTCAAGCCCGGCATGCCCGTCACGATCATCGCCCGCAAAGGCGACACCCAAACCAGGCAGCGCATCCTCAAGGTCGAAGGTTTTGATGGATTGGCCCGCACCGAAATCCAGAAGTGCGAAGCCGGCGACCTCTGCGCCATCGTCGGCCTGGACCCCATCGACATCGGCGACACCATCTGCGCCCAGGATGCCGTTGAGAAACTCGAAGGCGTCACCATCGACGAACCCACCGTCAGCATGACCTTCAAGGTCAACGACTCGCCCTTCTGCGGACGCGAAGGCACCTACGTCACCAGCCGACAGGTCGGCGACCGCCTGCAGAAAGAACTCCAGTCCAATGTCGCGCTCCGCGTCGAGCCCGGCGAATCGCCCGAACAGTTCGAAGTCTCCGGCCGGGGCCTGATGCACCTGGGCGTGCTCATCGAAACCATGCGCCGCGAAGGCTTCGAGCTGCAGATCGGCATGCCGCGCGTCATCTACAAGAACATCAACGGCAAGGTCCACGAACCCATCGAAGAACTCGTCGTCGAGTGCCCGCTGGAATGTCAGAGCGACGTGCTTTCGCTGATCAGCAACCGCCGTGCGGAACTCTCGCACATGGACGAACGCGGCAACGGCGACTACGTCCACATGAGCTTCACCATCCCCGCCCGCGGCCTCATCGGCCTGCGGACGCGCATGCTCACCGCCACCCAGGGCCGGGCCATCGTCCACCACACCTTCAAGGCCTACGAGCCGATGCGCGGCGACATCCCCAAGCGACTCGCCGGCGTCATCGTCAGCTCCGACACCGGCCAGGTCACGCCCTACGCGCTGCACGGCCTGTTCGATCGCGGCTCTTTCTTCGTCGAGCCCGGCGACCCCTGCTACGAAGGCCAGGTCATCGGCGAACACTGCAAAGACAACGACATCATCGCCAACCCCATCAAGTCCAAGCAGCTCACCGCCGTCCGCACCCGCGGCGGCAAAGACGACAACATGCAGATCCGCCCGGCCCGCAAGATGTCCCTCGAGCAATGCCTCGAATACATCGGCCCCGATGAGCTCGTCGAAGTCACCCCCACCAGCATCCGCATGCGTAAACGCATCCTTCAGGATTCGATGCGCCGCAAGGAAAGCCGCAGCGCCAAGGCCAAGGCCGAGGACGCCAAGATCAAACAAACCGCCGGCGCGTGATGGCGTCTCAGTGGCACAGGCTTCTAGCCTGTGAGCGACCAGCCACACGCAGCCTCGGCCTCCGCCGACCACGGGCAAGATGCCCGTGCCACTGCCCCCGAGCCAAGGCCACCCACCATGCAACCCGACCCCCGCAACGACCTCCTTCTGGGTGCCATCGCCACGCAAGCCGCCATCCACGGCGGGCAGCGCGAGGTGTTCCGCGTCTGGATGGACCGCGACCGCGACGACGACGCCGGCCGCAAAGTCCTCCAGTCCTGCAAACACCACGACATCCGCTACTCGCCCGCCTCCAAAACCGCGCTCGACGAAGCCACCGAGAAAATCGGCGGCGGCCACGGCGGCGTCGTCGCCGAAGTCGGCCCCCGCAAGTTCGCCAACCCCGGCGACCTGTTCGCGGGCGCCTCGTTCCTCGCCATGCTCGACGGCGTCGAAGACCCCTTCAACTTCGGTCAGGCCGTCCGCTCGCTCTACGCCGCGGGCTGCACCGGCCTGTTCGTACGAGAACGCAACTGGACCCAGGGCAGCGCCGGTGCCGCCGCCGTCATCGCCCGCGCCTCCGCCGGCGCGACCGAACGCATCGCCATGGCCATCGTCGAAGGCCCCGAAGACGCCGCCGACCTCGCCCAGGCCCAGGGCTTCATGGTCGCCGCGACCGGCAAAAGTTCCGCGGGCGCCGACGACGCCGTGCCGTATACCGCCGTCGATTTCACCGGGCCCACGCTGCTGATGATCGGCGGCGAACGACGTGGCCTCCGCCGTTCGTTCCTGGCCGACTGCGCCGCCGTCGTGTCCATCCCCTACGCAAGCGACGTCCGCTTCCCCGCGGCGCTGGGCACCGTCGCCGCCACCTCGATCCTCGCCTTCGAGATCGCCCGCCAACGCGGCACGACCCTCGCCCCCACGGACGACGTTCCGCAGCAGTGATTCCACGTCCAACGTGGTAGTTTGCCCGCATGGGTGCGACGCAAAGCTCAATCGATCAGGCCACCGCCAATCACACGGCGTGGATCACGCACGACCTGCCCTTCGACGCAAATCGCCCCGACGACGTCGAACGCTTCCTCAACCGCGAATGGCTGATCACCGCCGGCGACGGTTCCTTCGCCATGGGCACCGCGCTGGGCTGCAACACCCGCCGATACCACGGCCTGTTCGTCGCCGCCGCACAACCGCCCGTCCACCGCGTCCTCGCGCTCAACCAGCTCTTCGAAACGCTCGTCCTCCAGCAAGCCGGAGAAGCAGCAACCCAGCGCATCGAGTTCTCCACCGGCGCGTTCCTCGACGCCAAAGCGCAACGCACCTTCGCCCCGCAAGGCTTCGCGCATCTCCAACGCGTCACGCGCGGCCTGGACCTCACCTGGCACTACCGCTGGGGCGATCTGCGCTGGCGACGCAGGCTCTCCCTCGCGCCCGGAACCGCCACGCTCCGCTACGAACTCGACCCCTACGACCCGCAACTGGGCGAAGCGTCCTTCGAACTGGCCCCCATGCTCACGCTGCGCAGCTTCCACGCCCTGCACGAAACGCGACAGGTCCACGCCGTCACCCTCGACGACGACGAAGTCACCTTCCAGGGCGACGCCGGCCAACTCCGCATCCGCGTCCCCGGCTCCACCTTCGACGACCAGCCCAGCCGCTGGCGCAACGTCTGGTACCCCATCGAAGCCCAGCGCGGTCAGGCCGACCGCGAAGACCTCGACGTGCCCGGCACCTTCCGCATCGCCGCCACGCCCGGCCAACCCGTCACGCTCACCGCCGCCTTCCTCGCCGATGCCGCCGGCCACGGCGCGCACCACGCCGACACCGCCGAGCCACGCACCCGCCGACTCGACCCCGTCCGCAGCCGCCTCGCCGCCCTGCTCCGCGCGGCCGAAATCCCCGACCCAGCCGGCAAGCTCGCCGCCGCCCTGGCCCTCGCGTCCGATGACTTCATCGTCGCCCGCCCCATCGAACACGACGGCATCACCCGCGAACTCCGCACCGTCATCGCCGGCTACCCGTGGTTCGCCGACTGGGGACGCGACACCTTCATCGCCCTGCCCGGCCTCATGCTCTGCACCGGCCGACTCGACGAAGCCCTCGCCACCCTCGAACTCTTCGCCGGATCCCTCCGACAAGGCGTCGTCCCCAACCGCTTCGACGACACCGACCCGGCCGCCATGCACTACAACACCGTCGACGGCTCGATGTGGTTCGTCCACGCCGCCCTCGAAACCGCCGAACGACTCACCCTCGCACAGCGCACCGTCCCCGCCTGGCTCGGCCGCGCCGTCGCCGCCGTCCTCGACGCACACCTCGCCGGAACCCACGCCACCGACCACGAAGACGGCACCTGGCGCAACATCCCCATCACCTGCGGCCAGGACGCCCTCCTCTCCGCCGGCGACGACCAAACCCAACTCACCTGGATGGACGCCGCCATCGACCTCCCCGACGGCACCGCCGCCGTCTTCACCCCCCGGCCCGGCAAGGCCGTCGAAGTCAACGCCCTGTGGGTCAGCAACCTCCGCGGCGCCGCCCTCGCCGCCGAAACCCTCGGCATCGACGCCCTCCGCGCCCACACCTACGCCCAGACCGCCCAGCACGCCGGCTTCTCCTTCCTCGAAATTTTTTGGGATGAGACGCACAACCGCCTCTTCGACCACGTCCGACCCGACAACGTTTCCGACACTTCCGGGGGAACTTCCGGGGGCACTTCCGGGGGCACTTCCGGGGGCACTTCCGGGGGAACTT
>CAZIXN010000186.1:0-5325 GCA_964543215.1 uncultured Phycisphaera sp. | reverse complement strand
GGACGGGCGACCAGTTCATCGATGTACGCCTTCACGTCCTGGCCGAAGCTGTTGAGCGAGCTGCCGGAGAACAGCGTGCCGTAGGAGAAGATGTTGAATCCGTTGGCCCCGAGGTAGCGGGCGGTTTCGAGCTGGTCGATGGTCTGCTGGCTGGAGCTGTGCAGGTACGAACCCAGGCCGATCGCCACAGCGCTCTGGTGATCAAGTGACTTCCACTTGAGCACGTTGTCGCGGAAGAGCGCATCGTTGGCGGTGTAGATCATGGGGAACGCGGTGTCGACGGATGCGTTGACGGCCCACTGATCGGCGAACTGCTGGTAGTCCCGGCCGCCGATTTCGTAGTCGCGCCAGACGGCGGCGGTGAGTTCGGCCTGGGGGTCGATGCCGTGGACGGTGTCGCGGACGGCCTCGACGAGCGTGGTGATTTTGTCGCCGACCCAGGTTTTGTACGCCCCGGAAGAGCTGCCGGCGTTGAGGCCGGTCTCCGCAAAAAATCGGGCACGGGTGGCGGGGTCCTGCGGGTAGGTCAGCGGCACGTTGGCGCTGCCGGTGACCATGCGGATGTAGTCGAGGTGGACGCCGTCGAGGCCCAGGCCGCCGTAGTTGTTCATCAGCTCGGCGGCTAGATCGGTGATGTGGTCGACGGTGTCGGGGTGGGTTGGGTTGACGCCGACGTACTGGGCGGAGGACAGCGGCATGTCGTTGCCGGCGGCATCCTTGAGGCGCAGGTCGGGACGCTGGTTGTAGAAGTGGTTGGGGTTGGTGGGCGGGGTGTGGGGTGCGGAGGTGTCGCGCCACATCGGGATGGTGTTGAGCCAGGCGTGCAGGTCCAGACCGTGCTGGCTGGCCTCGTCGAGCGCGACGGCCAGGGGGTCGAAGCCCGGCCCCGAGCCCGGGCCGAAGCCGCCGCCGTATTTCGCATCCCAGCTTTCGATGGCCGAGGGGTAGAGCACATCCCCCTGGCCGCGGACCTGGAAGTACAGATCGGTGAAGCCGGCTTCGGCGACGGCGGCGACGCGGTCGCGGATCTGCTGGGCGGACGTGAACTCGAACCGCGACATCCAGATCGCCCGCGTGTCGCGGAATGCGCCGGTGGCCCCCCCCGTCCCGTCCATCGGCGACGCGGAAACGCCCCCGGCCACAAGCCCGGCCAGCCCGGTGAAAACACAACCGCAACCGATCAGAACGCGTGAGGCCAAGGCGAATCTCCGTGAAGGCACGAGTGCGGAAGTTCTAGAACTTCTCGAACGTACCACGCCCTACGAAGATTCCCAACCGAATTCCTCGCCATTCCGCTCAATCTTCGGTGGCCGTCAGCGAAACCGCATCGACGTGCACCGTCGTCGCTCCGCTCGCCCGGACCAGCACCCGCACCGTTCCGCCCAGTGCAAGGCCAGTCACGCGGATCGGCAGCCAGCCTCCCGCCGTGCCAAGCGAGGCGTCGGCGTTGAGCGTCGCGGTACCCAGCGTGATCCACGGCCCGCCGTCACGCAGCGGCGGCGACTCCAGCCGCAACTCCACCCCGCCCGCCCCGTTCGCGTTCGTCGCCGAAGCGGCCGGGTCGAAGCGCGCCCACGCCCGCGCTGTCAACCGAGCCCCCAACGACACGCCTTCGGCCACGTCCTGCCACGCCCCCGCTTCGTCCTGCGCATCGTCCGCGGCGTAACGCAATACCCGCTCGCCGTCGCGCGTCGCGCCGGCGTGTCCCAGCGCGATCGCGTTGCCCCAGGTGTGCCAACCATCGGCCCGCTCGAACGAGGCATTCGCCAGCGCCACGGCGGGCCCGCCGCCTTCGCCCGAGGCGACCGTCGGCAGATTCGACACCTCGAGGTCACCCTCGATGGTTGGCTCAACGTACGTCGCATCGGTCAGCCGCAACGCATCGTGCGCCAGCGTCGCCAGACCCAGCCGTGTTCCCGACGCGGCCTGATCATCGAGCCACGCCGCATCGCGCTCGGCAAGCACCCGCCATCGACCATCCGCATCGGTCGCGGCGAACCGCAGGGTGTTCCCTTCGCGCTGCACCGCCAGACCCACCGGCCATCGCGTCACGCCCAGCCTCTTCTCACGCGTCGTGCCGCCGGCCTCATCACGCTCGGCGATCACCAGCGTCCCATCGGGGAACACATGCAACAGCGCGTGCGCCGCATCCGCCGCGGATGAGCCGCGCACCATCCAACCCGCCTTGGCGTAGCGGTCTTGGGCGTCGAACTTCTCCAGCGTGGTCCACGCCAGCCAGCGTTGACCCTCCGGCAGCGGACGCGACACCAAGCGGAACGCGTCGGCCGTGCCGAAGATGTCCGCGCCGCCGGCGGTGATGGTCCAACGTGAGTCCTCGATCCGCTGCCCGCCGGGCGTGGCGTCGCCGATGTCCTCCGCGAGCCAGGGCGTGGGCAGCGCATCCTGCGTCGGCACGGGCCGATCGGCCCGGCGGTCGATCGGGAATCTAGCCGGCGCGTGCTCGGCGGCGAGCGCATCGCGCAGGCGCTCGTGAAGCCGGACCTCCATGGTGCCGTACGAAATCAGATTGTTTTCAAGCGTTTCCCGCGAATCGCCGAACACATCGATCGGCTCGAGCGGCGCGGCGTTGGTGATGAGGGCCCAGCCATCGGCGTCCGCGCTCGGCGAGCGCAGCAGCCGCTTGGCCGACCACATCGTCGCCGACCAGCCCAACTCGGCGTAGCGGTCGTAGGTGGCCCGCATCAGCGCCGCCCCGCCGACGTGATCGAACACGACGTTGAACTCGCCGACGAGCATCGGCGCATCGACCGCGGTGAAGAACCGCTGCTTTGCTTCGGCGGTTGGGCCGAGCAGTTGAAGGTGCGACGACAGCGCGGTGACGTCGTTGAAGAGCCCGGGATAGAAGTGATCCGTGAAACCGGTGTTGGTCCAGCCGCGCTGCGCCGGGTCGCCGTAGAAACTGACGCCCTGCAGCGTGCCGGGCAGGTAGATGAGCGTGTCTGCATCCACCGCGCGGATCGCGGGAACCACCCGGCCCATCAACGCGATCAGGTGGCCGCGCATGTCCTGCCTGAGATCGCCCCACGGCTCGTTGAGCACGTCGTACGCCGCGACCGTCGGCTCGTCGCCGTACCGCTCGGCCAGCGCGACCCAAAGACTGATCATGCGCTGCTGCGCTTGGGGTGAGGTCCACAGTTCGTTCTCGCCGACGCGGCCGGAGGGCTGGTCGATGCTCTGGCCGCCCGGCGCGCCGTGGAGGTCGAGGATGACGTACAGCCCCGCGCCGCGCGCGAGCCCGATCGCGTGATCCAGCCAACGGAAGTCATACGGCGACGCGCCTTCATCTCGCTCGATCAGCGCGTAATGGAACGGCAACCGGACGGCGTTGAACCCGAAGGACCGCAGCCGATCAAAGTCTTCGGCCGTGATCCAGTGCGCGTAATGCACGTCCATCAGCCGCCTCGCTTCTTCCTCGCCGAAGCGTTCGACGAGCGTCGTGACAAACGTGTGATGGTCCGGCACCTCGGCGGTGTTCAGTTCGAGCATCCACGATTCCAGCAGGAACCAGTTCCCCAGGTTCACGCCACGAAGCAGCACGGTGTTCCCGGCCGGATCGACCAGATGTCGGCCTTCCACTCGCAATGTCGTCAGGCCTTCCTGCGCCCCGGCCTGCGGCACCGCCCCGCAGCCCGCGACCGCCCACCAAAAGCCCAGGCAGACACAGGTCCAAGGTGCGCGGTGGCCGATCATGAAGCGGTCTCCTGAAAAGGTTCTAGAAATGTTTCTGAAACAATCCGGTGTTGCAACAGGATACCGCCTCCCCATAGATTCGCGGAATAGATGGAAAATTTTAAAATTGGCCTTGCGGCTGGCCCGACCGCGATTATGATTGTTTCTGAAATCGACTGACTTGATTCATGCATCTGACCTCTGATTTGTTTGCCGCTTGTTCCCGACCCGACTTGATGGCCCGCCATGCCCACCGTTCGTGACATCGCGCGTTCGCTGGGCGTTTCACCCGCCACGGTTTCCCGGTCGCTCAACCAGCCGACCGTCGTGAGTAAGGATGTCCGCGACCAGGTGCTCGCCGAGGCCCGCCGGATCGGATACCGCACGCCCACCAGGAAGAAGCCGCATCGCGAGGCCAGCGACACGGCCGGCGTCCGCCCGGGCATGTTGGGTTTGCTGTTCTTCAACGCGTCCTCGGGCCTGCCGTTCTCCGGTTACGACGCCATCATCTGGGGCGGCGTCGCCCGCGCGGCGATCTCGCTGAAGTTCGGCGTCACGGTCGTCGATCCGCTCAGCCGGCGGGCCGGCGAAACCTACGGCGACTTCGCCGAGCGCCTCGGCGTCGACGGCTTCGTCGTTCGCGTCGACGAAGCCACCCGCCGCCGCGGCCTGGACATCGCGCTGCAGGGCGTGCCCCACGTCGTCGTCGCCGACCGCTACGACCAGGACGACCCCGGCGTCAGCTACGCCTTCTGCAATTCCTACGACGCCAGCCGATCCGCCATCGAACACCTCATCAGCCTCGGCCACACCCGCATCGGCGTCGGGCACAACACCGTGCTGGACACCGACCACCTCGACCGCCTCCGCGCCTACCGCGACACGCTCGAAGCGCAGGGCCTCGACGCCGACCCGCGCCTGGTCATCCCCGCCGCCGCCGACATGCGCGGCGGCGCGTCGGTGTTCAATCAACTTCTCTCCCTGCCCGAGCCGCCCACCGCGATCTTCTTCACCGACCCGGCCATGACCGTCAGCGCGCTGCGACGCAGCCTCGAAGTCGGCATCCGCGTGCCCGATGAACTCTCCATCGTCGGCGTCGACGACGAACACCTCCGCGAAACGACCTTCCCGGTCTACACCGCCGTCTGCCAGGAGGCGGAACAGCTCGGTTTCCAGGCGGCGCGCTGGCTCTGCCGGCAGATCGGTTCGCCGTCGTCGGTCCATCGTCGCGAAGCCATCCGCATCGACACCCCGCTGCACCACCAGCAGGACGCGGTGCTCGAAGTCAACCAGACCACCGCGCCCAGGCCGGCCCACCCCGCGCGTATCGCGCCGTCGGGCCAACGCCTCAACGCCTAACTGCGAGCTCGCCATGATCCAACCCCGCACCCGCACATCCAAGGCGCTGCTGACGAACGAAGCTTCGGCTTCCCGCCCCGCCTTCACGCTCATCGAGCTGCTCGTGGTCATCAGCATCATCGCGCTCTTGATCGGCCTGCTGCTCCCGGCCCTGGGCGCAGCGCGGCGCACCGCTCAGAACGTCAAGTGCCAGTCCAACGTCCGCCAGGAAGCCCTTGCCACGCTGGCGTACACGAACGACTATTCCGGGCACTTCCCCATCGCCGCGTCGTATGC
>CAZIXN010000185.1:0-5367 GCA_964543215.1 uncultured Phycisphaera sp. | reverse complement strand
GCAATCTCCGCGTCGTGGGCTTTTTTGAGGAAGTCGATCTCGGGCTGCATCCAGGGGTGTCGCTGGACTTCGTCGGTGTCCTGCGGTCCGCCGAGGCTGATGACGCCCTGCACGTCGTCGAGGTCCGCGGGGACGGTCTGGCCGTCGTAGAGCTTGCGGATGTCCAGGCGGTGGCCGAGCTGCTGGAGCAGGTCGCCGAGTCGGCCGGGGGTTTCGAGTCGGTGGTGCTGGAGGACGATCAGGGGCATGGGCGGAGTGTAATTGGAAGTCCGAAGTTTGAACGCCGAGGTCGGACGTTTGGTTTGAAGGCGGATCGAGAGCGACGCGACGCCGGCTATGCGATACTGAACCGATGGCCGTGCGACCCGACACGTTGATCCTTTCCGCGGGGGGGCTGGCGTCGCTGGTGGCGTTGTCGCTGGACCGGTCGCAGCGTGACCGCGAGGCGGCGAGCGGGGCGAAGCGCAAGCCCAAATCGCCGGGGCTGGTGTACGTCCACGACGGGCGGGAAGCCGGCCGGCAAAGGCTCGAACACGCGCGGCAGATGGCGGATTTCTTCGGCATCCCCGCGGTGCTGGAGTTGGCGGTGCCGCACCTGCACGGGCCGGCAGCGGGTCTGGCCGCGCCGCGCGGCGCGGACGGCGCGACGAGCGTGCCCTTGGCGGCGCCGCAGATGTTGCTCGCGGCGTTTGCCCTCGCCGAACGCATACAGGCCAAGCGTTTGGTCTGGGGCGTGCGAAAGGGCGGTGACCCGGCCGGGCTGGCGCTGGCGATGGAACAGGCCGCGCTGGTGCAGCACCTGCGAGATGCGTGTCGCGGTGCGAACCCCAACGCGCCGAGCGACGCCGCGCTGGACATCGCGCTGGACACGCCGCTGCTGGAATTCACGACGCCGCAGATGCTGGACCTGGGCGAGCGGGCCCAGGCTTCGTGGGGGTTGGCGTGGAGTTGCCTGCTGCCCGGCAGCAAGCCGTGCGGCGCGTGCGCCGGCTGCCGTCAGCGTCGGCGGGACTTCGATGCCGCGGGCGTGGTCGACCCGCTCGAGCCGAGGGCGCAGTCGGATCGTTCGGAGCGCGGGCCCAAGCGCGATACGTCGGTGGCGTGAGCGTCGGTGGTGCGTTGGGGCCGGGGCTGCGGCTTGGGCTGAGGTTTTCAGGCACGGATCGCGCGGTCGATCGCGGACTGCGCGGCGGGGATGAGGCCGCCCTTCATGCTGGCCTTGATCGTGGCCATGTCGTTGGCGCGTTTGAGGTCGCGGACGATCATGCGCAGGTGCGCATCGCGGTCGCGGGCAAAGCGGGGGAACGCCTGCTCCAGCTCGGGGCGGGTGTAGCGCGTGAGCGGGTCGTCCAGGCCGGTCTGCCGGCGGGCCCACTCAATCAAGGCGCGCGGCTCGGTGGAATACTTGTAGGTGTCGAGCGTGGCCTTGAGGCGCTGCTCGGGGGTGGCGAAGGGGTTGGTGAGCTCGTCGGGCAGGATCCACAGCTCGTGCTTCTTGCCGCCGGCCGTCTCGAGTTCGTCGAGCCAGTTGTCCTTGGTCAGCGGCGAGCCCGTCTCCTTCTTGCTGCGCAACGCCGTCATGCCTGCGCCCGAACCGGATTTGCCGGCGGGCTGCCCGTTGCTCGTCGGCGCCCCGGCCCAAAGCTGCGCGGCCGAGCCGTCGTAATCTTTGTCCGCCTTGCGCGGCGGCGGGGCGTCGCCGACCTTCTCCAGCGGCGCGATCGCCGCGTTGATCACCACCCGGCCCTTGCCGACGAAGTCGATCGTGACCCGCTGGGCCGCCTGGCCCTCGTGCGTGATCGCCTGCGTGTCGCGGACGACCCCCGAGCCCCACTCCGGACGCTTGGGATGTTTGACGCGGTCACCCTTCTCAAAATGAACGATTGTCGGCATATGCCCTCACCAAAAAGGAAAACACAAATTCTCGGAAAACCCTTCGCTCCCGCCCCATGCCCCATGCCCCATACCCCATGCCCGAAGCTTCATCCATCGCGCCGGTCCGGTTCCTGAAGAACAGCGGAAGCGTGTGGCGAACGGCCGGCTTGGTGCGGTGAACCATCAATACCCGGGGACATCGCGTTTCCGAACCATCCTTGAAGATGCCGGGCGGTCCCGACACCTCTCAGCAGCTTCGCCAACGCGACCAGCGGCGCTCACCGCGGCCCCATTCCCGTACGGGACATTCTCCAAAACGGCTCGCCGGCACGGAAACGCCGGACGAACAAAACTCCAAAAAAGTCGTTCAAACGGGCGGCCGGTTCACATTGGCGCCAGATTCGACGCCGCGGAACGCTCGCTTGTGTCGGGATATCGGCCAAACTTCCGGCCGACTTCAACAGTATAGGACCTTTCCGGCAAAAACCACAAGTCCCCCTCCACCGCCCTCGGTCAGGCGGCCGCCCCCGCTCCCGCCCTCGCCTACAACGGGTCCCGGCCGCCGATCCCCGCCTGACTCTCGGGACGATCAAGCCCCGTGCGGTCGTCGTCGCCGAAGCCCTCGCCCGACTCCTCTTCCTCCGCCATCTCCGCCTCGGCCAACGCTTCACGCTGACGATCGTCCCGCAGCGTCACCTGCTGGCTCTCCAGCAGCGCGTTGATCCGCTTGCGCACCAGAAACAACATCGGCACGTTCGGGATCCGCCGCAGCTCGCTCCGACCCGTCGCCGAATACACGATCAGCGTCCCCGCGCCGCACAACAACAACTCCAGCAGATCCGGATACGTCGATCGCACCCGCTTGGCCCCGCGCGCCAGCGAGTCGTCCGCCCGGCCCCACGCGTAGTGCTCGAATTCGTTGTGCGTGATCCGCCAACGATGATTGATCCGCACCCACACCAGCATCACCGCATAAGGCAACATCAACAGCAGCGCCAGCGCCAGCCCATACCCCGGGTCGTACCGCGCCCCAAGCCCGTAGAAAAACCCGAAGATCCCCTCGAACACCGGAATGTCAAACGACGCGTGCGCCCACTTGCCCGCGAAAAAGAACACCGCAAACAGCGACGCCCACACGAACGCGAAGTTCCGCTCCAGATCGATCGCCAGCGTCGTCAGCGTCACCAGCGAGATGAACAGATACGTCCACCCCAGAAACCCCGACCACTCCTTCGGCAGAAAATAGAACAGCACCCCGCACACGATCAGCGGCCACGCATAAATCAGCTTCGGGTACGAATGAAACGTCACCGCGTTCGCCGGCGGCCTGGGCGACTTCACCGGCCGGGCCGACTCCGGCGCAGCCGGCGGAATGACCACGTGTTCAGCCACAACAACCTCCGAAACGTTGGACCCGACAACACCATCTCACCCCCGCACTGTACCGACCCCGCCTCTCCAACCCCGCCTCTCCAACACCGCCCCAAACCCGCAACCCTCACCCCGGCAATTCCGACGCCTGCGACGCTTGATCGCCAACCCGCAGCGCCGCCCGCAGAAAGCCCGGCCGATCCGTCGTCAACGAATCCACGCCCAGCTCCGCCGCCCGCCGCGCGATCGCCGGATCGTTCACCGTCCACAGATGCACGCCGTACCCGCGCTCCCGCAGCGCCGCGACGAACGCCGCATCCACGTGCCCCAGCACCGCCTTGCCGCCCAACCCGTCCGCGCCGCAACGCTCCAGCGTCCGCACCACCGTCGCCACGCCCGGCCGCCGCCGGCCCAACCCACCCAGGCGCTTGAACCCCGTCAGCCAATTCACCGTCAGCCCCGGCCACTGCCGCTTCGCCGCCGTCACCGCCGCCGCATCAAAACTCATCACCGTCACCCGCTCCGCCGACACGCCGCTGCCGCCCACCACCGCCAGCACCGCATCCACCAACGCCGCCGTCCGCTCCATGCCCCCCGCTTTGCCCCCCGCCTTGAGCTCAACAAAAATCCGCTTCCCCGCCGGCAGCGCCGCCAGCACCTCACTCAACCGCGGCACGCGCTCCCCCGCAAACCCCGCCGCCTTCCACCGGCCCACCTCCACCGCCCGCAACTGCGCCCACGTCGCCCGCTCCACACGCAGCCCCTTGCCCGTCCGCCAGCCCCCATCCCCGACGCGCCCCGTATCCGCATCGTGCACCACCACCACCTCCCCATCCGCCGTCAGCCGCACATCACATTCGATCCCGTCCGCCCCCTGCTCCCACGCCAGCGCAAACGCCGCCGCCGTGTTCTCGGGCGCATCAAACGACGCCCCCCGATGTCCCACGATCCACGGCCTGCCAAACGCCTCATCCATCCCCCCAACCTAACCCACGAACCCCCGTTGCTCTCGTCATTCCCCCCCGATCAACCCGCCTTGGCCCGCAACACCCCGGGCAAGGCACGCAGCACCTCCGCCCGGCGCATCTCGGTGCTGGTCGCTTCGACTTTGCCATCGCGGTCGACGATCACGACCTGCGGCACACCCCCGCCGTACAACCCGCTCAACCACGCCGACGCCTTCATCGTCGCGTGGCTCACCGCCGGCCAGGGCACCTGCCCGGACTTCATATACCCGTACATCTTCTCCACCTCTTCATCCGTACTGATCAGCACCACCACGAGATCGGGATACCGCACCCGCGCCCGCTCGATGGCCTCCACAAACTCGGGGTTGAACTCCTTGCAGTACCCGCACCAACTCGCCGCGAAATACAGCGCAAAGACTGTGCCGTCCCGATACGCCGCCGCGTCCACCGCGTTGCCCTCCGCATCCACCACCTTGCCGGTCAACTGCTCGATCAGCTTCGCCGGCCGCTCCGCCTTGGGTATCCCCGCCCGCTCACGCGCCCGGGCGAACAAATCCGACTGCCCGATCGGCACCACGATGCGCAGATCCTTCGCCGCGTCGTAGGCGCGAATCCCATCCCGACCCACCCACACCAGCGTGTATGCGTGCCCGCTGGGCAGCGACACGCCGTTGTCAAACTCAAAGGCCATCGTGCTCACCACCGTCTCCGGCCACAGCGAGGCATCCGCCAGCAACGCCTTCTCATCCAACGCCCGCTGCTCGTCGCTGAGCGTCGCCCACGCCGCGTTGGCCGCCGCCACCAGGTCGCAATCCTCCAACCCCACGCTGATGTACACCTCATCGGGCAGGGCCAGCTCCACATCCCGCCCGTTGAAGCCCATCACCTTCCCGGGCGTACCCGCCTCCACCACAAACTCCCCGAAGTCCAGGTCCGCCGCGATGCTCACCTCCGCCGGCCAGCGGTCGGGCCGATGGATCAGATCCCGCACCTCCAGCGTCTCGGGAACCTCCGCCTGCGCCACCGCCGAAAACAGCAACGCAACCCACGCGACGACCATGGTTGGTATCCGATTCATAGCAAGCGAAGATACCGCTCGTGGCCAATCGTTGCCATCAAAACTTCTTCTCCTTTTGCGCCTCACCCTCGGCCC
>CAZIXN010000184.1:0-5409 GCA_964543215.1 uncultured Phycisphaera sp. | reverse complement strand
CCGAACCCGCGCCCCACACCTGCCCCAAATGCGGCAGCCCCACCGAATACAAGTTCGGCCGCAACGGGCGATTCCTCTCCTGCACCGCCTTCAACATCCCGCCGAAGGAAGTCAAGGTCGAAGGACACTCCGGCACCTGGTTCCTCCACAAAGCCAAGGGCAAAGCCCGACCCAAAATCCTCAGCGAAGACGCCTCCGACAAAGTGCTCTGGACCAAGCTCACCAAGGACGAAAAAGCAAAGTTCCAGAAACTCAGCGACGCGATGCCCGAGCCGTGCACCTACGCCGCGCCCATCGATCGCCACGGCAAACCCATGGAGCCCGAGCTCACCGATGTGCTCTGCCCCGTCGACGATCAGCCGATGATCCGACGCACCGGACGCTTCGGCCCGTTCCTCGCGTCCAGCAACTACCCCGCCGTCCAGTTCATCCTCAAGCTCGATCCCAAGAAGGGTCACGTCGTCCTGCCCAAGACGCCGCCGATGACCACCGAGCTGATCTGCGAGAAATGCAACGCCAACCCCTACTACGTCCGTGACGGCAAGAACGGCCTGTGGCTCTCGTGCTCGGGCTTCCCCAAGTGTCGCGGCCGCGCCGGGTTCAAGAACCTCGAAGACGATGTCGCCGCACAACTCGAAGCCGCCTGGAAGCAGCACGAAAAAGACAACCCCGTGCCCGTCGTCCGCACCGCCACCGGCCACGTGATCACCGACGAGGAGCAATACATCCCCGTCGTCGCCGGCGGCGAACCCGTCGAAACACTCGACGCCGCCTGAAAATCCACCGCTCGGCACGCCCGCTTCAGCGGGCACGCGCTCCCGCCTCTTAGTCCGCGGGCTGCGGACCCCGCGTTTCGTCATCGCCCGGATCGCCAAACCCCGGCAGCACGCCGAACAGCCGACCGCTGCTCTTGCGCGGCTTGCGCTTCACGACCTTCTGGAAGAACAGGTTGTTGGGGATGTGGAACAGGTGCCCATCCTCGTCGCGCAGCGTCGTGTGGGTCAGGTTGATCTCGCGGACCGTCCCCGTCGCCGCGTCGCCCTCGAGCGTGATGTGATCCCCCACGCGGAACGTGCGCGTCGCCAGCAGGATCAGCGAGCACAGCACGTTGCTCAGCACCGACCACACCGCCACAAAGCCCACCGCCACCAGCGTCACCGCCGCCGTCGCCGCCGCCCAGAAGTTCTGCAGCACGTCCCAGTGATTCAGGATCGCCGCGCCCGTGAGCAGCACCGTGATCCACCGCAGGACCGTCCGCAGCGTCGCGCCGATCGAATCGTCCAGGTGCGTCGTGCGCACCGCCACGCGGATCAAACGCGACATCACAAAGTAAATGACCCCCGCCAGCAGCAGGATCACGCCCGTGCCGATCAGTTCGGGAACCGAACGCTCCGCCGCCGCGACGACGTGATCCGACCACACCAGCCAGCGCGTCACCGCTTCCTCGGTCTCGACGGCGAGCTCGGCGGGCGATGGACGTTGCAGCAGTAAGACGAAAGTTCGCATCGGGGCAAGTCTAAGCGCCCACCGACCGCGCTTCCGCAACGCTCACCGATAGACCACCGCGTGCTTCAGCGAGCCGTCGCTCTGCCGCGTCCATTCCACGCTGGGCTCGGGCACCAGCCCGCGTGCCACCAGCCGCGGCGGCAGGTCGTCCCGCGACGACGCCAGAAACTCGAATCGCCGCGGCGCCGCGTTGCTCCGCTCCAGCGCAAACTGGAAAACCTCCGCGTCCCGGGCGCTGACGACCGTCTCCACGCCGTGCTCCACCCGGCGGATCGCGAAGCCCATCTGCCGCAGCTGCGATTCCAGCGTGTCCAGATTCGTCGGCATCGGCCAACCCTGCTGGTCGTAGTACGCCAGCGCAATCGCCATGAACTCCAACCCCTCCGCCGCCGCCGACAACGCCGGCGCCTCCATGCCGCGCACGTAGGCCGACCACCGCCGCTGCATCGCGTCGGGGTTGCTGCCGAACGCCTCGGCGAAGGCCTCCGCACCGGGCGTGCCTTCGTTCACGCGACGCAGAAACGTCTGGAACGCCGTGCGATACCGGCCGTCCTCGCCGTGGATCAGGAAGTACACCGCCGACCACGCCTGCGCGTACAGCAGGCCCGAGTGATCCAGATCGTGGTGTACCGCCTCGCCCCACGCCTCCTCGCTCAAGGCAAACAGCGAACCCAGCGGGAGCGTCTGCCCCGCGTTGAGTGCCGCCCGCACCCGTGCCAGCCGCGCCCGATCCGTCGCGCCCACCACGAGCTTGCCGTTCACCAGCGGGGCATCTTCGAAGTACTGCGCCAGCCCCTCGTTCACCCACGTCGGCAGGTCCCGCCCCAGGTAGCCCCACGCGAACTGGTGAAAACCCTCGTGCTGCAACACAGCGTACACGTCGCCGAGGCTCTGGCCTTCGACATACGTCGCCAGACCGCGCCCGCGATGATTCACGAAGAACATCCCACCGGAGTGTCGCGCCTCGATGCCCATGTCCGTCAGGAAGCCCTGATACTCCGCCTCGGTGCGGAACAGGTACAGCGGCATCGGCTCGGCCCGCCGAACCGTGAACCCCGCGAACCGCCGGAGATACGCCTCGTACACCGCGTCCATGTGCCGACCGAACGGCACCGTTTCCTCACGACTCAGGTCCGTGTGGATGTGGTAATGCGCCGAGGCGAACACGTTCCGCGTCGGCGACGTTGCCGGCGGCTGCGCATCTGCGCGGTCCATGGCCAAAGCCGCCGGCAGGCCCAGGCCCACCAACACCACGACGACCAGGCTGAGCAACAAGCGTCGCATCGACGCCGGTGGCATCGACCGGCACGCGACTTCGCTGAGCTTTCCGACGACTTACCGGAAGCAGATCGCGGTTATCGGGTCGTCACGAAAGTTTCAGCCGGCGCAGACCGAAGGCGCCCGCTCCTCACGCACGGCCGCGCCAACGCAGACGAAGCACCACATACGTCAACCCCGCCAGCCCCGTGACCCCCGCCGGACCCCACAGCGCCGCATAGCCCACCTGCGCAAACCCCGCCGCACCCAACGCCGACCCGCACAGAAACCCCCCCGCCAACGCCAGCAGCAACCCCATCTTTCGCCGCTCCCACCGGCCGCTGCGCAACCCCTGCCCCAGCGCCGCGCCAAGATCGGTGAAGACCCCCGTCACATGCGTGGTCCGCACGATCGCCCCGCTGAAGGTCGTCGCCATCGCGTTCTGCAGACCCGCCGCCATGCACAGCAAATGTTCCCCGCCCGGTCCGCCGCGACCAAGCACCAGCGCGCCGGCCGCCAACAACGCCGATTCCGCCACCAGCACCAGCCCGTACCGCCGACCCAGTTGCAACGCCGTCGCCCCGATCAGCGCCCCGCTGACCGCCGCGCCAATCACAAACGCCCCCACCAGCGACATCCGCCCCGCCACCGCCGACAGCGCCAAGCCGCCCGCCCAAACCCAACCGGGGAGCCGATGGATCATGACGCTTCGTTTCGGCGCTTCGACCGGCGTTTCCGCAGATGCGTGGTCCCGCCTCAGCGCGTGAGCCGCTTCGCCGCCAGCTGCGCCTTGACGCAAAGCTCCGCCGCCTTGAGCGCGTGGGCCTGGGCCATGGCGGTTTCCGTACCGTCCATGCAGTCGCGGATCAGTTGGCCGAAGTACTTGAAGCCGACCTTTCCTGTCAGCTCCATCCGCTGCTCGCCGTCGCCGTTGGCCAGGATCAGCACGTCGCCCATCGCCGTGGGGTTGGCGACGTCGAGGTACTTGCGCATCTCGATGTATCCCTCCGTACCGGTGATGAAGGTCCGCCCGTCGCCCCAGGTCCGCAGCTTCTTGGGCGTGAACCAGTCCACCTTGAAGTACATGGTCGCGCCGTTGTCGCCGACCAGGTGGCAATCGCCGAAGTCTTCGAGCTCGGGGAACTCGGGGTGGCCGAAGTTGCCCACGGCCGAGGACGCGACCTGCGCATCGCGGCAGCCGGCGTAAGTGAGGAACTGCTCGATCTGGTGCGAGCCGATGTCGCAGAGGATGCCGCCGTACTGCGCGTGCTTGAAGAACCAGCCCGGGCGACCTTCCGGCGGTCCCATGCGGTGCGGGCCGAAGCCCGTGACGTTGAGCACCCGGCCGATCGCGCCCTGCTTGACCAGTTCGGTGGCGTGCATCGCGCACTCGACGTGCAGGCGCTCCGAGTAATACACCATGTATTTTTTGTCGGTGCGTTCGACCGCGGCTTTCACGTCGTCGAGTTGTTCAAGCGACACCAGCGGCGTCTTGTCGGTGAAGTAATGCTTGCCCGCGTCCAGGCACGCGATGCCCAGCGGCGCGCGTTCGTTCGGAATCGCCGCGGCCGCGACAAGCTGCACCTCCGCGTCCTTCAGGATCACGTCCAGGTCCGTGACGTGCTGCGCGCCGTGCTGCGCCGCAAGCTGCTCGGCCTTCCGGGGGTCGAGTTTGTCATAGACGTACTTCAGCGTCGCCCCGGCTTCGGTGAGGCCGTTGGTCTGGCCGTGGATATGCCCGTGGTCCATCGCCGCCACCGCGAAACAGAACTCTCCGGGTTTGACGACGGGTTGCGGCTTGCCTTGCGGTGCGTAATGCATGCCGTCGGATGCGGTAGTCATCGAAAACTCCTGAAAATCGCGGGAAGAACCGTCGCGTGTCATCGTACAATGGCCGCATGTCGCAGATCGCCAAGTCCAACGACGGCCGGCTCGTGTACGACTCGGATGCGTATCCCCCGTTTCGCATCAGCGCCGACGACTTTTTTGCGATGCTCAAGGCCGGCATCATCGAAGGAGGCCGAGGGGTCGAACTGATCGACGGTATTCTCGTGAGGATGTCGCCGGCCAATCTCCCGCACAGCCACGCATTGGCGGAGCTACAGAAACATCTCGGCGCTTTTCGCGAACATTGCCAGGTGCTCGCCGGCAGCACCGTGCGACTGCTTGACCATCACGTCTTTGACCCCGACGTGATGCTGGTCCGCAACGAGTTCAGCTACCGCAACGGGTTCCCCGACGGCCAGGACATCCTGCTGCTCATCGAGGTCAGTGACACGACGCTGCCCAAAGACCTCGGCCCCAAGCGCGACGCCTACGCCGCGGCGGGCATCGCCGAGTACTGGGTGGTCGATCTCGAGGGCCGCCGGCTGCTCGTCCACCGCGACCCCAAAGACGGCCTGTACCCCGACCCGGCCGTGTTCACCGAGCACGACCGCGTCGTCCCGCGCGTCCTGCCCGACGCGGCGCTGCGCGTCGGCGACCTGCTCGCCTGAACCATCGCTTCACGGGTGCACGCTGCGGTCCTGCCCGAACGCCAAATCGTGCCCGTCCAAATCCTGGATCCCAAACTCCCGGCAGCCCCACGGCTGATCGCAAGGCCCGTAGTCCATCCTCGCCCCGGCCTGCTCAAACTCGGCGTACAGC
>CAZIXN010000183.1:0-5502 GCA_964543215.1 uncultured Phycisphaera sp. | reverse complement strand
TCGTGCAGCTTGCTCCCAACCCCGCCGAGGGCAACCCGCGGCCGTTCGTGCGCGGCAGCGGGGACATCGACGAAAACGCCTGGGACCTCGATCCCGCGCACGAGATCCATGCCACCCCGGATGCGGACAAGCATGTATTGGCCCATGTGTTCGCGGTGCGGGTCGATCCGTTCCGCGGGAAGCTGGCCTGTTTCCGTGTGCATCAGGGCACGGTGACCAAAGACACACAACTCTTCGTCGACGATGCGCACCGCGGCGAAAGCAAGAAGCCGGTGCGCGTCGGCCACCTGTTCCGCATCAACGGGCAGCAGTGCGTGGAGATCGATCGCGCGGTTCCCGGTGACCTGGTGGCGGTGGCGAAGATCGACGACATCCATTTCGATGCGGTCCTGCACGACCACCACGACGAAGACGATGTGCACCTGCGTCCGCTGCGACTGCCCGAGCCGATGGCGGGCGTGGCGATCACGCCGGCCAAACGGGGCGACGAGCAGAAACTGGCCGACGCGCTGGTGAAATTGCTCGATGAAGACCCGACGCTGCGGGTCAGTCGTGATGCGGTGACGCACGAAACCGTGCTGCGTGGCCTGGGCGACCTGCACCTGCGGGTGACGCTCGAGAAGCTCGCGGATCGGCATCATGTGGAGGTGACCACCGCGCCGCCGAAGGTGGCGTACCGCGAGACGATCCTGGGCACGGCCGAAGGCAAGCACCGCCACAAGAAGCAGACCGGCGGGGCGGGCCAGTTCGGGGAGGTCAAGCTGTCGGTCGAGCCGATGGAGCGGGGCGAAGGGTTCGAGTTTGTCGATGACACGTTCGGCGGATCGATTCCCAAGCCGCTGATCCCGGCGATCGAGAAGGGGGTGCGTATGGCGCTGGCCGGCGGCGTGGTCGCGGGTTACCCGTTGCAGGACTTGCGGGTGCGTGTGCTGGACGGCAAGTATCACCCGGTGGACAGCAAGGAGATCGCGTTCATCACGGCCGGGAAACGCGCGTTTCTCGAGGCGGTGATGGCGGCCAGGCCCGTGCTGCTCGAGCCGATGGTCGAGGCGGAGGTGGTGGCCCCGGCGTCGCATCTGGGCGACCTGACGGCCGACCTGTCCACGCGGCGCGGGCGGATCACCGGCACCGATTTCCTGCCCGGCGACCTGGCGACGCTGCACGCCGTCGTGCCGTTGTCGGAGCTGACGACCTACAACAATCAGCTCCGCGCGATGACCGCCGGGACGGGCAGCTACTCCATGGAGCTCTCGCACTACGAGCCGGCACCACGCGATGTGCAGCAGCGCGTCAGTGCCCAGTTCGAGTTCAAGCACGACGACGACTGACCGCAGCGAGGACGTGATTCCCCGCACGCCCGGGCCGCGCCACCGCGTTGACTACTTCGTCATGTCGGCGGCGTCGAGCGTCTGCTTCGCCTGATCGAGCGTCTGTTGGGTGGCCTGCGCTTCGTCGATGCCACGCATGATGCCGTCCAGACGTTCGGCTTCGGCGTCGTCGAGGTCGAGCTGGCGGAGCGCGTCCACCGCGTCGGACGCCTGATCCCATTGGCGGTCCTGCAGCGCCTGCTCGGCCCGCTGCATCGTTTCGTCGATGCGGCTGCTGACGGATTGGCCGGTCCCGTCGATCTGCTGCTGCGCCTGCTGGACCGTGGCGGCGACCTTGGCTTCGAGCTGTTCCTGCGTCTGCGCGAGCGCGCCCTGCGCTTCCATGCGCTGCTGCTGCAGTTCGCCCTGCGCTTCCTCGAAATCAGCGCGCGTGCCGGCGAGTTCCTCCTTGCTTTCCCGCAGGTCCGCGGTGGCTTCGCGGAGCGTTTCTTCGGCGGGCTCCTCGCTGCAACCCAGCAGGGCCGCGGTCAGAATCACAGGGGCGGAAAGGTGAAGGAGCTTCGTACGCATGGTGGGGATCCTTTCGCGGGCTTCGCTGAAGTGGATGTTAGGAGCGTTGGCCGTACGATGCGGCGATGCGGACACTCAGCCTTGAAGTTGCGCTCATTGCCCACGCACACTGCGTCTGTGGCGAGGGCCCGGTCTGGCACGACACCCAGCGGGTGCTGTACTGGCAGGACATTCCCACGGGACGCTTGTTCCGCTACGACCCCGGGCGGCGCACGCACGAGACGGTGTATCGCGGCCACGTCATCGGTGCGACGACGATCCAGCGGGACGATTCGGTGTTGCTGCTGGGCGGCGGGTGCGGTGTCTGGGTCTGGCGTGACGGCGGGCTGACGACCGTGATCGAGGGCATCGATGGCGAGACGCGGTTCAACGACGCGATCGCCGATGCGCGCGGGCGGGTGTTCAGCGGGTCGATGCCGCGCGATGCGCCCGACGGCCAGGGCGCGTTCCGTGGCGGCAGGTTTTCGCAGCTGGGGTCGCTCTACCGCATCGACCCCGACGGCTCGTACCGCGTGATCGACGAAGGCTTCGGCTGCGCCAACGGCATGGGCTTCACGCCCGACGGCAAGGGGCTGTACTTCACCGACTCCAACCCCGGCGTGATCTACCGCTACGACTACAGCGTGGACACCGGCGAGCTCAGCAACCGGCAGGTGTTCTGGGAAGACCACGGCCAGACGCCCGACGGCATGGCCATGGACGCGGACGGGAACCTGTGGAGCGCACGGTGGGGCGGCAGCTGCGTGGTCAAGCACGACGGCAGGACCGGCGAGGAGGTGGCGAAGTTCGCGCTGCCGACGAAGAACATCACGTCGATTTTCTTCGGCGGTGCGCGGCGCGACGTGGCGTACATGACCTCGGCGGGCGGCGACCCGGAGCAGCCGCGCGAGGGCGATGCGGCCGGGGCCACGTTCTCGGTGCACATCCCCGGGGTGCGGGGTGTTTCGGAGTATCGCTCGGCGATTGGCTTAGGCTGAACGCGCGAAAAAAAGCCCGCGTTCGATGAACGCGGGCTTCGGGGATACTTTGGATTTGGAAGGGTTAGTTGCCCAGCAGGCCCTGGGCCTGGCCGGCCATGCCCTTGAGGCTCTCGACCTGCTTGAGCAGCGGTTCGATCTGGGCCTTGATATCGGGCAACTTGTCGAGGCCGGGCAAGCCCTGAAGCTGGGTGAGCATCTCTTCGGCACCGGCGAAGTTCTTGTTCTCGATCATCTCGCGGACGGTGGCGATCATTTCTTCGGCCTTTTCCTTGAGGCCGGCGGTCATCGACGCGGCACCTTCGGTCGCGGAGGCCTTGGCGTCGTCCATCGCACCATCGGCGTCGGCCTTCGCTTCATCCATCGCGCCTTGGGCGTCGGCCTTTGCGTCGTCCATCGTGGCCTGGGCGTCGTCGCCCATGCCTTCGAGCTTGGTCTTCACGTCGTCGGCGACCTGCTTGGTCTTATCGACGATTTCGCCGCCCATTTCCTTGGCGTCGTTGCCCACGGCCGTGGCCGCGTTCTTGGTGGCGTCGCCGGCTTCCTGGAGGGCCTGCTTGCTCTCCTCGCTGCAACCCGTGGACAGGCCCAGCGCCACCGACAGGCCGGCGGCGATCAACAACGACTTGGTATCCAGATTCTTCATATCGGTTCACTCTCAATCAAGCGGCGACGGGTGTCGTCGCCAAGGTTTGGCCTCGGGGGACGGCGATCACGGCGACCGCTGTCCACGGCGGGCACCACGCCCACCCCCTGCACGTCCACGCCATGATACCTGCACGCGGTCGAAATGCCCTCGGGCCCGATAAGCGTCGTCACAACCATTTCGCTCAGGCGGCATCGTCGATTCTGCGAAGGTGCACCTCCATTTGCGGAAACGGGATGCTCAGCCCGGCGTCGTTCAGATGCAGCTTGACGGATCGGGTCAGCTTCTCCTTGGTGTTCCAGAACTCCTTGGCGGGCGTCCAGAACCGCACCACCCAGTTCACGGACGAAGCGCCCAGTTCGAGCAGATACACCTGATGGCCCCGGCCTTCGCCCTCGATGCGCAGTTCCGCGAGCGCGTCGGCGGCGGCGTTGAGCACCGCGCGGGTCACGTCCAGGTCGGCGGCGTATGCGACGCCGACGTTGACATCCACGCGGCGGACGGCGTGGTGGCTGATGTTCTCGATGGTGTCGCCGAAGATCTTGGCGTTGGGCACGACGAAGCGTCGGTTGTCGAAGGTGTCGAAGGTGGTGGTGAACAGCTCGATCTCGTGGACCTTGGCGGTGACGCCGGCGGCGGTGATGACGTCGCCGACTTTGAAGGGCCGGAAGATCAGGAGCATGACGCCCGCCGCGAAGCTGCTGAGCGTCCCGGACATGGCCATGCCGATCGCGAAACCCGCGGCGGCGAGGATCGCCGCGAAGCTGGCCGTCGGGATGCCCAGGTACGAGATCGTCGAGACCACTGTCAGCGCCGCGCCGGCGTAGAACACGAGCTTGGCAAAGAACCGTGCGAGCGTCTCGTCGATCTTCGCCCGACGCGTCATCCCGGCCACGAGCTTGCCCGCCACTTTGGACAGGATCAGCCCGACCACCAGCACCGCCACCGCCATCGCCACCGGCAGCAGGTACTTCTCGATCAGCGGCCACGCCGCCGCCACGTCTGCGGACCTCAGTCCTTCCCAAGCCCCCAGCGCATCCTGCTGGGCGCTGGCGGCGAGGTCGGCGACGAGATCCGGAGCCGCCGCGACGGTCTGGGCGGTCGTTTCGGCTTGGCTCAGCAGCGCGGCGGGCATGGTCAATCTCCGGCGAAAATGCGGTGCATGAACATCGGCAGGATGCGCCGCAACGCGGGAGTTCCGAGAAAATGGCCCCCGGCCGGTCAAAAAACAACAGTCTTCTCAGGTATTGACGCGATAAGGGATTGTCCTCATCGTATGAGGAACGTTTCACATCTCGGCCGCGCGGTCGGGAGAACATGTCACTCGCGGCCGGGGGGTGCCCCACACCAGGCCGCCACTCCAGAGAGAACCACCATGAGCATCGTCAAAGAATTCAAAGAGTTCATCCTTAAAGGCAACATGATCGACCTCGCGGTCGGCCTGGTCATCGGGGCGGCCTTCGGCAAGGTTGTGTCGTCGCTCGTCCAGAACATGGTCATGCCGCCCGTGGGCGCGCTGCTGGGTGGCATCGACTTCACCAAATACAGCTACACCGTCGTCGATGCCGTCAAGGCCGGCGAGGAAAACATCTACGGCATCATCGCCGACAAGGACATCGAAGCCGTCACGATCAAGTACGGTGCCTTTATCGGCGACATCGTCGAACTGATCATCGTCGGCGCCGCGATCTTCATCGTCATCAAGCTCATCAACTCCATGAAGCGCAAGGCCGAGGAAGCGCCCAAGGAAGAACCCACGCCCGCCGACATCGTCCTGCTCACCGAGATCCGGGACGCGCTCAAGAGCCGATGAGCGTCGCGCATCGTCGCAAACCAATCGAAGCCCGCGTTCAGTGAACGCGGGCTTCTTTCGTTATGATTTGCGATCCCGTCGCCGGAGTGGCGGAATTGGCAGACGCAGCGGATTCAAAATCCGCCGCCCCTTAAAGGCTTGTGGGTTCGAGTCCCACCTCCGGTACTA
>CAZIXN010000182.1:1183-5586 GCA_964543215.1 uncultured Phycisphaera sp. | reverse complement strand
GGTTTCGGGGGGCAGGTCATTGAGGCGAACATGCGTGCGGCAAATTATGCCAAAAAGCCCTTTCATGGACCTTGATTCCGTGCTTGGACGCTACCGTGGAGCATCGTTTGCTGGAAGCCTTACTCAAAGAAACAACGACGCCTCGACATGAAAACGTTCGGTCAGCTTGCGGAGGTGGTCGGCGGTTAGTTTCCTCTCGCCTTTGAGAATTTTCGATCCCATGCTCGCGTGAACATTCAATAAGTTGGCGAGGTCGGTCCCGCTCATGCTGTTCTCGTCCAGCAGGTGCTTGAGCGAATCCAGCCCCGAAATGTCGCGGGTGTTGATGGCGTGGTGCTGCGACTCGTACACACCCACGAGCTGGGTGAGGGTTTCGAGGTAGAGCGCCTGGCCCTTGGTCAGCTTCGGGATGGCCATCAGCCGGTCGATCATCTCGATCGCGTTGTCGAGCTGGATATCGTCGGCGATGGCCTGGGGCGGCATCAGCCGAACCAGTTCCTCGAAACGGCCGGGCAGCTTGTCTTGGTGGTGGCGGGTCTTGCCCATGGCGTTAGTCCTTCCATTTGCCCTTGTCGTACTCGGCGTGCGTCAGCACCTCGCGGACGTTGATCAGCTGGTAGTCGTATCGGATGCGTGCGACCAGCCGGTATTTGTTGCCGCCGATGTTGAACACGGTCAGCGTCTCGCCTCGTCGATTGGTCACGCCGTCGGCCTGGGGTAGGTCGGCCCGCACGTCCTGGAGGCCCGACCAGGTGGCGTGCGTCGCCAGCTTGTACCACTGCCGGAGCGGGGTCTCGGCGTCGGCGTGCCGCTCCCAGAACTCGCGTATCGGCTTGAGGCTGATCACTCTCACATAGACATTTTGTCTTTCCATCGGCAGTTTGTCAAGATCATTTTAGACATTTTGTCTAAAATGAGCAGGTCGGCCAAGTTTGGCGATGTGGAATCCAGGGGGGTCAGAAAGGGGTCAGGAGTCGTTTTTTCGTGGTGGGGCTCGTGTTTCATGCGGGCGTGGCCTCCTTGCGGGGTCGGCCGATGTGGGCGACCCGGAACGCGGCGGCGGGCTGGTTGACGGTGGAGCCTCAGCCCATTTGCTCAGCACCCACGGCGGGCAATCCGTCGCCACGAGGGCGGTGCGGGCTTCGATCACGGTGTGACCTGGACTGTGTGCTGAGTTCTGCGCGATGAAATACCGTCCGATGATCCGATACACTCCGCAAGCACGAAAAAGCGAGCGGCGCTCGATCACCGTGGGGGGGTAAATCGTGTCGAGCGCCGCCCTTTTTCAAACGCACGGGCGTACCTAAATCGCTCCCCTCTTCACGGAGTGATACGACGCGTCGCTGATTCATTTCTCACCGGTCACGAGAGAGGGTTGAAAGTGGCTCAAGCCCATCGCCATCGACGACCCCGCCAAGTTGAACCCAAGGTTCGTGTCTTTCCAACCACACGTTGGACCTTGGTCAGGGCGCTTGCCGCAGGTGATGATGGCCAACGCCGCGCGTCGCTGTCCGCCTTTTACGAGGCGTATCGCCCGGCCTTTCACACCTTTCTGAAGCTGCGTTTCGGGAATGCGTACGACGAAGAAGGCCGGGACGACCTGATCCAGGAATTCATCCTGACCAAATGCATTTCGGCCAACCTTGTGGGGACCGCAGACCCCGCCCGGGGCCATCTGCGTTCCTTGCTGAGCGCGTCGCTCCACAACTTCGTGGTGTCGGACCTGCGTCGTAAGGACCGCGGGAATGCCAAGCAGTATCGCTCGTACGAGGCCTCGCTTGCGGCGGAGTTACTTGCTTCGGACGCCGAAGGCTCGGACTGCTTCGATGTGGCGTGGGCCGGCCAGGTCATTGCTCGCGCGTCGGAATCTCTCCGGCTTCAATGGAGCAAGCGAGAAAATGAGCTGACTTGGCGCGTATTCAAGGCGAGCGTCATTCGCCCGCTGCTTGACGATACGCCGGAACCCATTGCCGAAGCCTTGGCCGTGCAGCTCGGCACGTCGCGTGCGACCGCTCATCGCCACCGGGAACGGGCTAAACAGGCGTTCCGGGCCGAGCTTCGAGCGGTGTTGGGGGAATATGTGGATGATCCCAGGGACATAGACCTCGAAGTGGCCAACCTCGTGAACGCGCTCCGGGAAACTCCCAAGGAGGTGCTCCGCCAGGCGTGTGCCAGCATCTTTTCTGCCGATGAACCCCTCTGTTGAACCATCGCGAATGCTTTTGATCGACCTGCTGTCCAGCGCCCGGACGCTCCCGGCAGAAGACGAGGCATGGGACCATCCGGGGTTGCGCGCGGCACGCGATGCCGGTTACGCGGTCTACGAGAAGTTGGCGGTGGGCGGCGAAGGCGAGGTCTGGCTGGGTGGGGATCGCGCGTCAAGCGATTTGGTGGCGATCAAGGTCGCCAAGCCACGCGCCAATGCTGCCGAGCTGGATGACGAGGTGGTTGCCCACGAAACCCGGGCGCTCCGGTCCCTGCGTCACCAGTCGGTGGTGCAGTATCTGGATTCCGGAGACACGCCCGGACAGCGTTTCCTGGTCCTGCGGTATCTGGACGGGGAGCACCTGTTTGATGCCCTCGACGAGCACCCCTATTGGGACCTCCTGGAGCTTCTGCGGACGTTGGTGGAAGGCGTTGCCTGGGTCCACACGGCCGGCTTCGTGCACGGCGACATCAAGCCTGAGAACATCGTGGTGACCTACGACGGGCAGCCCACCCTCATCGATTTCGGGCTGTCACGCCGCGACACCGACTCGCGGGGCCTGCTGCCGCAACTGACCGCCAAGCTCAGGGGCGGGGGTACGTTCGGATACGTCGCCCCCGAGCTGCAGACGAATCGGCAAACATCGCTTCCCACCAAGCGCAGCGACGTCTTCTCGTTAGCCACGGTGCTGAGCGAGTCCCTCGATCGCGCTGGTCAAGCCGGGCGTTGGCGCGGCGTGCTTCGCCGCGGACTTCTTGCCGCACCGGAACGCCGCTACGCGGATGCTGTGGAGATGTTGGCCGCGATCAACGCGGTTGAAAAGCATCGACGTTGGCGGAGCCGTCGGGTGCTGATCGGCTTCTCGATCTCGCTCGCTACGGCGGCCGCCATCGGAACGCAACTCACGCAAACGCAGACTCCGGGCTCTGCCGCGGCCTCACTTAACCTAGTCGATCTGTACGGCGAGGTGATCCAGAATCTCGATCGTGGCGACGGGTCTGCCTTGGCCCGCAAACTGACCGCAGTGCCTGCCCTGCAGCGAGATTGGACGTGGCGCTTTGTGGATCAGCTCATCCAGGACCGTGGGATTGTTTATCCGTTCAAACGGTTCGTCGAGTGGGACCCGACCGTGACCACCCTCACGGTTTCGGGCGATGGGGAGCGAGTCGCATGGTCCGAAGAGCACGCGGACTCCTACGTGATCTCGGTGTCCGACGTACAGGATCATGTGAAGCCGATCGCCGTGTTGCGATCTCGGCCGCGGGGGTTGGACCTCTCCAACGCGGGAGATTGGCTGGCCATCCGTCACGCCGACCGGGCGGTCGAGCTCATCCATCTGGACGACCCAGCGTGGCGGGTGCACAGTCCGCCCGGAGTGGTCGCCCGCGGTATCGGCTTCGATCGCCGCGGCAATTATCGATACCTCGACACCGACTCGGGTGAACTCTCCGCGCTGTCGGTGATCGATGGAAAACAGTTCTCGCTCACCGACGTGCGGATCGGGATCGTCCTGGCCGTCGCCGCAACGGGCCACGGCGACCCTCTCTTGCTACGACCCGCCGAGGATGAGCCCCAGCCGAACCTGATGTACCTGGCGTCGGGCGGCCCGGCCGTGATGCTGCCCGAAACCGCGCTTCAACACGTCACGATCACGTCGGTGACGGCATCGGAAACCGGGAAGCTGTTCGCGACAAGTGCCGATGGAAAAATCTGGGCGGGCCATCCGGGCCCGGACGCAAAGTTTGAGCCGCTGTGGCAAGCAGCGGACACGCCCCAGTTCACCGCCCTGTGCTACGCGGAGCAGGAAGGGCTGATTTTCGCCGCCGCCAACGTCATCCATGTGATCCACGCGGCGACGGGTGAAGAATTGGCGCGGTTGCCGTGGACCAGGCAGCGCGACGTGGTGCGTGCTTTAAGCTGGGACCCGGAGACCCGATCGCTCAGGATTATCGGGGGTTCCACCATCCAATCCTGGAACGCCTCCCGTGACCATGAAATCGCCATCCACTGAACCGACGGGCTTCACGCTCGTGGAACTCCTGGTGGTGATTTCACTGATTGCCTTACTGCTGGGTCTTCTGCTTCCGGTCCTGGGCGCGGCCCGATCCGCCGCGCGTCAGTCCGTGTGTATGTCCAATCTTCGTCAGCTCCAAACCGCTTGGAACGGTGCGTTGCTTTCGAGTGACGGGCGGATCCC
>CAZIXN010000182.1:0-1083 GCA_964543215.1 uncultured Phycisphaera sp. | reverse complement strand
ACCCGTGAAGCTGGCTGGGCCGCCGAGGACGAACGCATCGTCTTCCATGGTGCCCAATGCGAAATCAAGCTCCGCCCAGGCGTCAGCGCCGAAATTGAACATAGAAACCAGGAAAATCATCTCTTGAGTCTGCGGAGCGACGCTGAGAGGGAATACCAAGTCTGTGGGTTCTGTCCCAGACAGCAGCAGTGAAACCGCCTGTAAGCCGTGTGTAGGCGGTGGAATCGTTGCCTGGATGAGTGAGGGACCGGTGGCGGTGCTCCCCGGCAATAGCAGGCTCGCCATGGCGGGAGATCCCACCGTAACCAAGGCGGCGAGCAAAACCCACGGTCTAGGGGCATGGCACGGAAGCATCTCTATTTTCCTCCATGGCGAGTTTTCTGCATACAGATGAGAAAGATTACCACGCTGTCGCGTATCCGCCTCGGACGATCCGGTTCCGGGCGGACCGTCCTCATGGCTTGCGAACCTCACTCAAGCCGGGGGAGAAAGCACACCCGATGTCTTTGAATGGCCAGTACGACGTGAATGTGTCCACCCCGCAGGCGGGCCGACAGGTGGTATCGCAGGTTTTTCAGGGCTTCCCCCTGTATAACGGGACTGCGGGGTCTTTTGTTTATGTCGTCATGGGCCTCATCGGCGCCACCGGAAGCCAACGGTGGTATTTCTCGGTGTGGGGGCCAGTCGGCTCCCCCTACAACCCCGAAGTCCGGTTCCTGCAAGTGGACCCCGATCCCAGCGACCCCGTGGGGGCCTACGCGATGCAGGATGCTACGGGCAATCCGGATCCGCAGCTGGGTACGGGATCGGTAGGTGAGTGGCCTTGAAGCCGCTTCACGCTGAATTGCTGGCGATCGCTCGGCCGATATCATTCATGTGAACTTGCCCCCGGAAGCGTCCGGCCCGCTCTTCGTGAGCGGCCGGGCGTTTTTTTCTTGCGTTCACGGGAAAGGGGAAAGGGGAAAGAAAAGGGAAAGGGGAAAGAAAAGGGGTCAGGGAAAGAAAAGGAAAGAAAAGGGAAAGAAAAAGGGTCGGGAGCAATCCCGTTCGGCACGGCGGTTGTACGTCGGTGGGGTTGGAAGT
>CAZIXN010000181.1:0-5610 GCA_964543215.1 uncultured Phycisphaera sp. | reverse complement strand
TGTCGCGCAGGCGTTGGCGGACCTGGTCGTGGCGTTCATCTGTGTCGGCTTCGGGAAAATAGATCACGACGGCGGGAACGCCTTCGTCGGCAAAGCGAGCGAGCAGATCGGCGAACGATTGCTCGGCGGCCCGGCGTGATTCGGCATCGGGGCTGACCACGGCCGGAGGCGGGCGTTGCAGATCGTTCGGGTTGTCGATCTCAGCGTCGGCGTCGGCGAATCCAAAGCGAGCCCAGATTTCGCGGGCCGCCACCCACGCGGCGCTGCGGGGTCGGCGGGTTTGCAGCTGCGCCGCGAACTGGGGGTCGAACGTCGGCACATCCCACACGTCGTGCGGCGACACGACGACTACGGCGAGGTTGGCGTCCAGCGTGCCGAACGTTTCAACGTACGCCCGCCAGTTGGCCGGGCCCCAACTGCCGGCCGAGGCGTTCCCGATCCACACCTCGCGTCCGAGCTTCTCGTGCAGGGCCCGCTGCGCGAGCGTCGTGGCGAGTTGTTCGTGGTCGGTCTGTCGGCCGCCGTTGATCACCGAGTCGCCGAGTACGAGTACGCGAATCGCCTCCACGTCCGGTGGCGGCGGGTCGTCGCTGCGCATGCCCAAGGCGTTGATGCGGTGGCGTTTGCCGTAGATGCGGACGTCCTGATCGGGCTTCGCGAGATACTCGATCGTCGGATGCGCCTGCATCAGCACCGGGTCGCCAAGCTCCAGCGCGTAGCGAGCGACCAGTTCGGCGGTGAGAAATCCGCCGATCAGGACGGCGAGCGCCGCGACAACAAAACGTGGGCGGGCGGACCGGCGACGCATCACGACCACGCGTAAGACAGCACGAGGTACGCGACGTACGAAATCACGAGCGGCCAACCCATCCAGCGATCGAAGTGCCCTTTCTTCGCAGCCCGGAAGATGCACAGCCGCATATAGAGCAGCATGAGCAGCATCGTCGGAATCGGCAGCAGCAGGAAGATCGCGGGATACGTCGCGGAGGGATCGATGATCGGCAGGTCCGCAGCGAGCGCCGAGAAGCCAATGACGAACAGGACGTTGAGGATGTCGGCGCCGATGACGTTGCCGACGAGCAGCTCGGGATGGCCCTTTCGGATCGCGGTCAGGCCGGTCACCAGCTCGGGCAGCGACGTGCCCAGCGCGACGATGGTGGAGGCGATGACGGCGTCGGGGATACCAGCGCGCTCGGCGACGATGCCGACGGACTGGACCAGGGCGTCGCCGGCACCGATGACGATGGCCAGCCCGAGCAAGCCCAGGCCGAAGAGGAACGCGAGGCGGTGGTCCTCGGCGTGTTGGGCGTGGTCCGAGACGACGCCGGTGCCGGGCACGTGGTCGTCGACGATCAGATGCGGCTCGCCGGAGGGGTGTTGCCGGGCCCACTTGACGGAGATGATCAGGTACGCGATCAGAAGCAGTGTGAGCAGCACGCCGACGGGACGGGTGATGGTCGCGGCGTCGCCCTGAAAAGCCCATAGCCCGTAGCAGATCGCGGCGAGCAGGAGCGCCGAACCGAACTGCACCCAGCCCTGACGCGAGAGCACGAAGCGGTCCGCCGGCAGCGTGGCCAGGAGGCAACCGGCGCCGAAGATCAGGCCGGTATCGGCGATGATCGATCCCACACCGTTGCCCAGCGCCAGCCCCGCGTCACCCGCAAACGCGGCGAGGACCGAGACGGCCATTTCCGGTGACGTCGTGCCCAGCGACACGATGGTCGCACCCACGACGACTTCGGGCATGCCGAGTTTCTTGGCGATGCCCGCGGCACCCTCGACCAGCCAGTCGGCGCCCTTGATGACGAACGCCATGCCGATGATGGCGATGACGATCAGCGCCCACATCGGTTGTCCGGCGAACAAGTGCGAGGGCAGCAGCGAGGCGAGCGAGGCAGCGTGTTGCATGGGCGGGATGATAAAGGTCGCAGCGGACTGTGCTCGCGAGTCGGTCAGGCCGAAATGTCAATGACGGGAACGGCGAGGTGCTGCTCGCGGAGTCGTTGGAGTTGGCCGGGTTCGCAGAGCAGTTCGGCGCGGCGGTTGAGCCATGCGGCGGCGGCGGGTTGGTTCGTGCGGTGCGCGGCGAGGCCGAGCATCGCGTGGGTGACGCCGCAGAGCGGCCCGGGCATCAGCTCGGCGAGCTCGGCCTTGCGCTTCCAATTGTCCAGCGCGGCGTGGTCGTGCTGCAGGGCCACTTCGTAGCGAACCTGCAAGCCAAGACGCTGGAGGAACTGGTTGAGCGTGAGCGGCGTGGCGTGTAACTGCGTGAGCGCGTAATACGCGCCCCACGGCTCGCCGGCTTCGAGCGAGGATTCGGCAAGCAGCAGCAGCATCTGCGGCCGTGCGCCTTCGCCGGGGCCCAGCGAGCGCGCAAGCACGCTGCCGCACAGCGCGGCGGCTTCGGCGTGTCGGCCTTGGCGATGACGCAGCGTCGCCCACGCGTGGTACAGCATCAGCCGGACCCAGTCGATGAGACCGCGTCTTTCCAGCCACTGACCCAGCCGCGCTTCGACGTTGCCCGGCGACAGTTCGGCGGCGAGCATCAGGCCGCGCGCCGCTCCGGCCGCCTTGGCATTGGCGATCGCTCGGCTCACCCATACGCCCAGCACCAGGCACGCCGCAAGCAGCAGTGTCCAACTCGGATCCGCGCCCACATACGTGGGCATCACGAACAGCAGCACGAAGACCGCCAACCCCACGGCACACCCCAAGGCGACGCGGATCGCGCGGTCACGCTGCAGTTCGCGCTCCAGACGCGGCGGCCGGAACGCGGGAAGGGCACCGGCGGCGGTGGCGTCGCTGGGTGGGGCGGGGTCGTGGCTCATGCGGCAATTTCCCGCAAGGCGCTCAGCTGAGAGAAACGCCGGATCAACTCGTTTTCCGGGATCAGTCGCGTCGCGTCGACCCACAGAAGTCTGGCGGTGTCGCGGTCGCCGAGCCGCAGCCTGGCGAGCGCAAGCAGGCCGTACGCCGCACCGGCGTCGATGCCCAGCGGCCGGAAAGACTTCGCGGGGTCGGGCAGTTCGTCCACGGCCTCAGCGAAGTGGTGGGTGTTGACCGATTGGAGCAGGCGGGCCGCACGGTACGCGGCGCCGATCGGGCCGGCATCGCCGGCGCTGATGGACGAGCGGACGCGGCGCAGCTCGGCGTCGCCGTCGTTGAGCCGATCGGCCTCGAAACAGACGACGGCTTTCTGCAGGCGCAGGCTCAGCGCCGCCGGATGGCCGTCCGGCAGACGCGAAAGCAGAAATTCGTACGCGACCGTCGCCGCATCGTCGGCTCCGAGCACGTGCAGCAGGTGGCCGAGCAGCGCGGTCGTGCGGGCGTGTTCCTCGTGGCGGTGCACCAGGTCCGGCAGGAGTCGCCAAGCCATCCGCAGCGCCTCGCGGTGATGCCGGAGCATCGCGAGTTCCTGCGCGTAAAGCGCGCGAGCGCCGATGTCCGCCTGCCGTTGGCGACGCTGGGCGCTTTGCACGATCACGCCGGCCAGCGCCACCCAGGGCAGCAGCGCCGCCCACCACGTCGTGAAGCCCAGCGACAGCACAACCGCGAACACCACAACGCCCAGCGGCACGTATCGCAGCCAGGGTGCCGACGGCCGCGGCGCGTGATCCTCAAGGTGCGCCGCGACGCGCTCCGCCGAAGGGAGTCGGTGGGACGTTTCGCTCACGGCCCCTCGTTCACCAATTGTCGGATGTCGGCCATGAGCTCGTCGATCACCGCCGGGGTCAGCCCGTCGTAATACCCGCGGACGACGCCGGCCTGATCGACCAGCACAAGCTTGCCCGTATGCGCGACCGGCTCGGCGGGATTATCCGCTTGGCCGACGTGAAGCTTGAAGCCGTCTTTGCTCAGCGACCAGATCGCCGAACGCTCACCGGTCAGGAGGTGCCAGAAGCCCGGCTCGGCCCCGTGCAGTGCGCCGTACTCGCGCAACACCTCGGGGGTGTCGACTTCGGGCTGCACGCTGAAACTGACGATCGCCGCGTCGTCCCGCAGCCCCGCCGAACGCATCGCCTCCTGCAGCTTGCCGAGGTGTCGGCTCATGACCGGACAAATCGACGGGCAGGTCGTGAACATGAAATTCGCGACCCACACCTTGCCCGCCAATGCGTCGTTCGAAAAACCTTCGCCGAAACGATCGATCAGCGAGAACGCCGGCACCGGCCCGTCGCGATCGAGCGGCGCAGGCTTCTGCGCCAGCACGAACGGCAACGCCGCCATGATCAGCGCCGCCACCACACACAGCACGCCGCCGAACAGCCACGGCCAGCGCACCGCGGATTGGGGCGATGGAGATGTCGCTTTCGGTTTGTCGTCGCCGGCTTTGGGATGACCTTGCGCGAAACCGGATGCTTCGGGCCGGGCTTTGCGTTCGTACTCGCCGTCGGTGAATCCGCTCATGATCGTCAAGCCTATGCCGAGGCCGCGGCGTGCGCGCCGCGGGATCGTCGCGTCTTTCGCGCCTTGCGTTGACCGGCCGGCCGGCTCGCCACCCACGTCGCCGCCGCCAACGCCGTCACCGCCGCAACCGCCGTCACCGCCAGACTCACCCAGGGCCCGCCCGGCGGCAACGCCGTCGCCCCGCCGGTCCACCACCACGTGAAAAGCGTCTGTCCGTACGTCAGCGGGTTGCACAGCATCAGCCAACGCACCGGCCCGGCGGCCGTTTGCACCGGGAACACCGCGCCGCTGAGCAGCCACATCGGCATCAGGAGCAGGTTCATCACCGCGTGATACCCCGCCGTCGAATCCATCGGCCACGCGAACGCCAACCCCATGCCCGTCAAACCCACCGCCATCAACGCGAGCACCGCCACCGAACCGAGCAACCCACCAACGCCCGGGAAACCGAACAACGCCACGCCCAGCCCCAGCATCATCGCCGCCTGCAACAGCGTGATCACCGTCCCACCCAGCGCTTTGCCCGCCACGATCGCGCCCCGCGACGCCGGGCTGACCAGCACGCCCTGCAGGAATCCCTCCCGGCGGTCTTCGATCACGCTGATGGTCGTGAAGATGGCCGTGAACAGCACCATCAGCACGACAACGCCGGGAAAGAAATACGCCAGGTAACCGACGCCATCGGCAGCCGTGTCCCCCGACCCGCCCACCACGAGCGCCCGATCCAGCCCCAGCCCCAACATCAGCCAGAACACCAGCGGCGTCACAACCGCCGCCACCACCCGGTTGCGCTGGCGGAAAAACCGCACCACCTCCCGCTCTGCCAGCGCTCGCACCGGCAACCAACCCGGGCGATCGCTTCCCTTGTGATCCGCGTCAAGCTGGGAAATCTCGGGGGTCTGGAGCGTTGCGGTTGATGTCATCGGTGGTGCTTTAAGTTAGGCGTTCGTACCGGCCGCGCGCCTGTGCTTCCCATTTCTGCGGCTTATCGGCTCCGGCTAAACCCCGGAAACGCCGGGCGTGGGAAAGAGCGCACGAGCAACCACGATTTTTCGTTGCCTGCGTCGCCGATCCGTGATACTTTGTAGGTCTGGGAACCGTCCATCTCATTGACTTTATAGCCGTCGCGGGTGTCCGAGTCGGCTTTCGGGAACGCGGAGGGAGAATACACCATGGCCAATATCACACGCTTCGGGTTTTCGG
>CAZIXN010000180.1:0-5664 GCA_964543215.1 uncultured Phycisphaera sp. | reverse complement strand
GGCCTGGCGAAGTGGCCGAGCGTCCGGTTGTCGAGGATCTCCACGACGCGGCCGCTCGCCGGGGCGACGGCGGTCTGGCGATCGAGCTGTTCCTGAAGGAGCGCGGCTTCGCGCAGGGCGAAGGCGAGTTCGCGTCGGGCGGCGGCGGCGGCGGCGGGGTCCTGCGTGAGCGCCAGGTCGGCGGCGGCTTCGCGGGCGGCGACACGGCTTTGCGCCGCGGCGTGCTGCGCGACGAGCATCGGATCTTCGATCGTGGCCAGCGCGTCGCCCTGTCGCACCCATCGCCCGGGCTCGACGAAGCGTTCGGTCAGCACGCCCTGCGTTCGCCAGGCGACGTGGTGCTCGTGCTCGGCCTTGACGATCCCGGCGGCCTGCACCCGTCCGGGCGAAGGCGTGAGCATCACCAGCAGCGGCACGAGCGCCAGCAGCAGCACGCTGGTGGCGATCGCGCGGAAGCGCACATGCTCCGTGCGTTCGTCGAACCACAGGAACTTGCAGGTTTTCGTCAGAACCTGCGTCAGTTCGGACAGGACGTACACCGCCGCCAGACCCATGCCGACGATGAACAGTTTCACGGCGATCATCGAGCAGATGCCCAGCACGATGAACACGCGGTACACGGCACAGGCGATCGCGAAGACGACGAAGAAGACTTTGAGTCCCAGGCCGTCGGGCCCTTCGGCGGTGCGGACGCCCAGGATGTTCTGGTTGAACAGCGACTGGGCGTAGTTGGTGGCGCGTGTGCGGAGGTTGGGGATCTGAAGGAGGTCGCTGAGGATGAAGTATCCGTCGAAGCGCATCAGCGGGTTGGCGTTGAACGCGAGGGTCACGATCGACGCGAGCACGAACACCTGATAGCTCATCGTCTGCACAAAGCCCGGCGGGGCGGTGGCCCAGACGAACAGCGCTGCGATCGCGCAGAACGACTCGAAGTACATCCCGCCGAGGCAGACCATCAGCCGGTCGCGGCGTTTGGTGAAGCCCCAGCAGGCGGAGGCGTCCATGTAGGCGCAGGGCGTGAACAGGATGAAGTACGCGCCCATTTCGGGGACGTGGCCGCCGAAGTGTTTGCAGGCGTAGGCGTGGCCGAATTCGTGTACGACCTTGAGGCCCACGAGGATGAGCCAGCTCATCACGATGGATTCGACGCTCAGCAGCGTCGGCAGCAACCCGGTCAGGTCGTTCCAGCGCTGGAAGATGACCGCCAGCGACACGGCGAACAGGACCGCCCAGATCGCCGCGACGGGTTTGCTGAACAGCCACCCAAAACGTCGGCATGTGCGGTTCAGGAACGCGTCGGGGTTCACCAGGGGCATCTGGTAGAAAAGCGCGCTTTTCCAGAGCATCTTGCGTTTCGCGGCGCGCACTTGCTCGTAGCGTTTGTAGAGCGCTTTGTCGTCGCTGATCGGGAGCATGAGCAGGCCCATGCGATGCAGCGAGAGGACAAACTGGTAGTACTCCGCTTGCTGGTCTGGTTCGAGCGTGCCTTCTTCAACGAGTTTCGCGAAGACCTGGCCGAGCGTGAGTTCGGGCCCGATGCGGGTGAGCGTGCGGTAGTCCCGCGGGCCGATGGCGTGGGACCTGAAGGTGATGGGGTCGCGCAGGACGTAGCTGACTTCGCCGCGGAAGAGGTGCCGGGTGACGTCGAGTTCGTGGCGCACGCCGACTCGCACACCGTGGAGGCGCTCGGCCAGATCGCCGCTTGCCCCGGACCGCGGCGCAGGGAGGCCCTGCGCGTGGTTGGCTTGGTCGGACGTCGGGGGTGCGGCGGTGGTCATGGCAAGCGTTTCCGCTTCAGACCCAGAACTTCAGGCGGAACCAGTCGACCGTGCGGTGCAGGGTGATCCACCACACGGCACGCTCACCGGCGTCAATCTTGGCAACGCCCTGCATGCCGGGGCGGACCCAGTCGGGGGCGTCGGAGACGTCGGCCTCGGCGATGAAGACGTTCTTGCCCGCGCGGATTTCGGCGGCGGGGCGGAGGCGGGCGATGCGCAGATCGCTGGCCGCATCGGGCCGGGCGTCGAGCGCGAATCGGCCGGCCAGCCCCGCGCCGACGGCCGACGAGGCGTGGTCGGGGACGGCGATCTCGAGGCGGAGTCCCTGATTCTCGGCGATGCGGTACAGCGGCGTGCCGCGGGACACCGGCTGGCCGACGAGGGTCTCGAGGTCGCCGTCGACGACCACGCCGTCGGCCGGCGCGAAGACGCGAGCCTGCTGCAGTTGCGCACCGGCGGCCTGGAGCTCGATGCCCAGGGCGCGGAGTTCGGCCTGCGCCACGCGGACCGTCCCGGAATCGCCTTCCGCCAGCGCGCGGTCGAGCGTGATGCGTTGGACCTCGTATTGCGAGGACAGGCGGTCGTGTTGCCGGCGGAGTTCGGTGGTGTCGAGTTCGGCGAGCAGGTCGCCGGCTTTCACATCGTCGCCGGGCTTGACGTAGGCCTCGACGATGCGGCCGTCGAAGGGCGCGGTGACCTGGCGGAAAAGGGCGGGGGTCACCTGACACGCGGCGCTGACGCGGTAAGGCATGGTGCCGAAGACAAACCAGATGCTGGCCGCAAGCATGATCGCGTAGAGGATGGCGCGGGGTGCGGATCGGGGCATCAGGACGGTTTTGACCGTCGCTTTGAGGCCGCGGGCGAGCTGCGTGCCCAGGCCAGCGGTGGCGCGTTCGACCATCACCAGCGCCGCGGCGTAGGGGGTGACGGCCTGCTCGATGCGCGTGAGTTGCTCGGCCTCGAAGGGCTGATTCGTCGGTTGTCGCAGCGAGATCACGGCGACGATCCGATTGTCCAGGCGCAGCGGGATGGAAGCGACGGGGTCGCCGTTGACGCTGCGGCGCCACGCGGCGTGGAGCCGGTGGCGATGTTCGACCTGTTCGCCCAGTCCGCCGGATTGATCGACGAGCGTGGTGCCTGCGTCGACGGCTTCTTCCATGGCGGCGGCGATGGCGGTGACGCCGGGGCTGCGCGGCGAGAGTTCGGCGAAGCCGGAGATCGACAGGACGTCGATGGTTCTGCCGCGCACCTGGCCGAGCGCGACGAGGTCGCAGCCGAGCTTGGCGCGGAGGTTGTTGGTGATGGTGAAGGCGAGCTGTCGGAGCGTTTTTGCGCCGGCGGCGCCGGCGAGGGCGTCGAGCAGGGGCGTGGCGACCTGGCCGAGTGCGTCGGTGCTTTTTGCGTCGCTGCGCGGGGTGCCTCGTTCGATGCCGGCGGCGAGCAGGGGCAGGGTTTCGGTGATGCCGCGCAGGCGGGAGAGCTTGGCCTGTGCATCATCGCGATCGACGCAGGGCACGACCAGGACCAGGCCGCCGGTGCCCGGCCGCAGCGCGTCCAGTAGCGGCACGCCCAGAAAGGCGACGCGCAGCGCGGAATCTGCCGCGCCGTAGAGCTTGGCGGATGGCCGGGCGCTGGCCAGCACATCGTCGAGTGCCTGATTGGCCGGCGGCTGCCAGAACTGCGGGGCGTCGGCACCGCGGTGCCAGTAGTCGGTCAGCGGCTGAGCGGCGTCGGGGAGGTGGACGGCGGCGTAGACGGCGTGGAAGTGCTCGGCCAGGAGTCGCAGGGCTTCGCGATACATCTCGCGGGCGCAGGTTGCGCGGCGGGCGTACAGCGTCAGCGACATCATCGGGTCGCTCGGCGGGCGCGCGTCGGGAGCCGCGCTGCCGCGGTTCGAGTTGGGGGTGGCCTCCTGGATCATCGGGCTTTCTTTGTGTCGCAGGGCTCGGCGCTAGCCGGCCCGTGCTTGCACCGCGTCGGGTGCGTCCTCCGTCAGGTGGTCGAACAGGCTCAGGTCGGCGGGCGTGAGGAACACGAAGCCGGCCTCGAAGGCGCGGTCGCGGAGCATCCGGACCCGCAGGCACCGCGCGAACAGCTCGGGCATGGCGCGATTGCCGTGAACCTTGAGTCGGTACACGTCGCCGACCCGCAGCGGAGTCTCGAAGACGCTCATACAGCCACCGGCGGAGACGTCGATCGTTCGGCCGGCGTGGCCCGGGCCAGCGTCGCTGAGGTTTGCGGGCAGCGCATCGATCGCCACGGAGATCGCGAAGCGTTCGTGTTCGCGTTCGTGGCGGATGTTGGCGGTGGTGTTCCGCTGCAACTCAGCGACCAGCGCATCTACCTCGTGGCTCGTGTTGTTCAGACGCTCGAACATGTCGGCTGGGTCTCGCCCCCCGGCGACCACGTAGGAAAAACTCACTCCGCTATCAGTGAATCGGCCACTTCTGCCACCGACTCAAGTCCGAGCGGCTCGGTCTGAAGGCCGATAATTCAGCGTCCCTTGCTGCTCTGCTGCCTGCGTTCCTCGCGGGCGGTGAGCGGCTGCTGGGTCAAGCTCTCGCGACCACCCAACCCCATCGCCTGTCGGAGCATCATCCACAGCCCCGCGGAGTACTGCGCCGCTTCGGCGGTTTTGTTGGTGGGCAACGAGCCTTCGACGAACTCACGGTCCGTGTCTGCCGCACCCTCGGGGGGGGTGTCCCCCGCGTGTCCATCGGCTCTGCTTTCGGCGATGAACACGCCGTCGAACGACTCGCCGACGGCCAGTGCGGACAGTTCGGTCGCCTGCTGCGACAACCGCTGGGCATCGTCGAGCAACTCGGCTTCGAAAGTGAGCGTCCGCGGATCGAACCGCAGCACCTCCGAGGCGAGCGACTCGGCCAGCGCCTCGCTTTGCTTGAGCGCTTGCTCCACGGTCTGCTCGGACGGACGGGGCGTGCCGGTCTCCGATTCCGAGACCCGCTGGGCCGAAGCGTCGCGCTCTGCGACGGAGATCGTTACTCCCTTCGCCGAGCTTCGGGGTTCCAACCGTGCATCTTTGGGCTCCGCGTCCGATGGCTGGTCGCGGTCGGGTATTTCTTCAACGACGTCCGAAATCAGGATCTCCAGCGATCGCTCCAGGACATTGCCTGCCGCATCGGTCACCCCAACGGTGATGGTGTGGCGATCCGTGGCTTCGAAATCCAAGAGGTCCGGCCGGAGGACCGTCAACTCGCCGGTGACCGGATCGATGGCGAACCGGCCTTGGGCGTCGTCGAGCAGCGCGAAGCGGTGCGTGTCGCCGGCATCGGGATCAAGGACCCGCACGACGCCGGCGGCGTCGCCGATCGAGGCGTTCTCGGGGAGTCGAACGGCGGTGAGGCTTATCGCCGTGGGCGCTTCGTTGACGTCGTGGACTTCGAGGGTGAAGGTTTCGTCGCAGGTGAGTCCGCCGTTGTCGGTGACGCGGACGGTGATGAGGTGGGACGCGGCGGACTCGTGATCGAGTCGCGAGCCGTCGACGACGGTGATCACGCCCGTGGTTGGGTGGATGGCAAAGCGCCCGTCGGCGTCGTCGAGCAGGGCAAAGGTGTGGGTGTCGCCGACGTCGGGGTCGGCGAAGGTGGCGGTGGCGACGACGGTGCCGTTGGCCGCGTTTTCGCTGACCCAACGGTTGTCCAGCGTCATCGCCTCGGGGGCATCGTTGACGTTGGCGACGGCCAGGGCAAAGTCGTCGGTGACGGATTCGCCGGCGGTATCGGTGGCGGTGACGCGGATGTCCAGTGAGCCCACGTCGTCGTTTTCGGGGGTGCCGGAGAAGGTGCGAGTGTTTGCGTCGAACCTCAACCACGAAGGCAACGGATCGCCGCTTACGAGGGTGGCGGTGTAGGTGAGGGTGTCGCCG
>CAZIXN010000179.1:0-5776 GCA_964543215.1 uncultured Phycisphaera sp. | reverse complement strand
GCGCGTCACCTGCGCGGTCACGCCGTCGATCTGCGCGGTGGCGGTCACGGTGACGCGGTCGGCGTTCTGGAACGCCTCGGCGTTGTTCGCGTCGTCGCCGTCGGTGCGGTAGGCGGTGATGCTGAAACTGCCGTCGCCCAGAGGTATGTCGGTGAACCACACGCCTTCGTATTTGTCGCCCTGATCGCGGTGCCAGTCGCCGCTGTTTTCGGCGATGTACGCGGCCACGGCGTCGATGCCGCTCTCGGCCAGGGCGTGGGCCTTGGCGGAGTGGCGGACGTTGGTGGCCATGACCGTGGCGGGGGTGAACGACGACAACACGCCGAGGCTGATGACCGAGGCGATGGCGATGGCGAAGAGCACGAGCATCAGCGCCAGGCCGTGATGCCGGCGATGTCGCGGTGCCAACGGACGGGCGTGGCGGGCGGGCGGATTCATTCGTGAATCCCCACGTTGGCGGCGTGGACTTGGGCTTCGGACTTGCCGCCGACGCTGAGCGTGATCCGCCAGGTGATGAAGCCGGTGTCGGGCGCGGCCACATCCCCAATGAACGAGCAGGCGGTGACGTTCTCGGCCCAGTCCTGCACCTGCATGTTTCCGGCGAAGTTGAAGCCCCAGCGGGTGAACGCGAAGTTGGTCGCGGCGGTCACCGCGACGTTCACCGGAAACAGCGGGTTGGGCTTTTCCAGCACGAGCTTCTGCGCGCCGGCGTTGTAGCGGAGCCAGGCGAGTTCTTTGGATTGCGCGACGCCGTCGTCGTTGAGGTCGTCGTACCAGAGGACGACTTCGGTGGCGCTGAGGGCGTAGACCTGTTGGCTGGTGTTGAGCAGGTCGCGGATGCGGGCGGCGGGGACGCGGTGGGCGGGGATCAGGTCGCGCAGCTCGGTGCCCGAGGATGAGCCGTAGGCGGCGGCCTGAAGCATCGCGGCCACGGCCGTGCCCACCAAAGCCGTGCCGGCCAGCGCGAGCGTCAGCTCGATCAGCGACAGGCCCGCAGCATTGCGGCGGCGGGATCGGCGGCGACGAGGATCGGCGGGGCGGCGGGGGCTCAATCTTCCGGCTCGGCGAAGTAGCGTTCGAGGGTCCACGATCGGCCTAATTCGTGCGTGACGGTGACGACGACGAGCAGGCCGTCAAAGTCATCGTTGAAGATTTCGACGTAGTCGTCGGCTTCGGTGACCTCGACGCTGCGGGCGTAGCCGGCGTAGCTGTCGGGGTAGGCGTTGCCGGCGAAGTCGGTGAGGTTGCCGGCGGTCTGGAACCAGCCGTGGTAGTCGTCGAGGTTGTCGAAGCCGGTGCGGGCGACTTCGCCGGCTTCGGGGCCGGGCTCGTAGTCGTCGCCGTCCTGCGGATCGGCGTAGGGCAGGCGGGCGATCTCGGCCATGGTGGCTTCGAGCAGTGAGGTGGCGCGGGCGTCGCGGAGGCCTTCGTGGGCGTGGACCTGGCCGGCGATCAGCGCCTGCGACAGCGACGCCACCGCGAACGCGAGGATCGCCGAGGCCAGCAGCACCTCAGCCAGCGTGAAGCCGGCGGGGCATCGTTGTCGGGTTGTGCGCGGGCTTGCGGGCATGGCGGTAGCACGGATCGGTACTGCGCCTATCGGAGCGCCAAGGCCTCCGCTGAACCGAGCGCGGGTGAATCCGCACGTTTGGGCGTGAAGCTCGGAAAACCCTGCGGCTTATCGGGACGTTGGAAGTGGGCCGCAGCGCTTCAAGCGTGGGATTGCGGCAAAGCCGAGCCCGGCGCGGGTCGATGAAGCGGACATGCAACACCGCTCCGTCCATCCCGCCGCGCCGGGTTTTTCGCTGATCGAGTTGGTCATGGTGGTGGCGGTGGTGGCCATCGCGTCGGCCCTGATCGTTCCCCGGCTGGGGTCGGACCACCGCACCCGGCTGGTGTGGGCGGCGGAGATGCTCGCGGCCGACCTGCAGGCGGCGCAGAGCGAATCGATGGCCCACCCCGACGACCCGCGCGTGATCACGATGGCCGCCGACGGCACGTGCTACGGCATCGCCGCCGCCTCCGACCCCACCGTGCCGATCACCAACCCGCTGGACGGCCAGCCGTGGATGGTGCACTTTGGTAAAGATCGCGGCCGACATATCCCCGGCGTGGTGATGCCCACCAACAACGTGGGCAACGATCTGGTGCTGGGCTTCGGCGCTTACGGCGAGCCGGATCAGGACTTCGATGCGGTGTTCGTGCTCGGGGCCGACAGCGCGATCGTGCGCATCACGGTCGATGCGCAGACGGGCCGGATCACGATCGGCCCGCTCGAGCCGGCGTCGAACCTCAGCGTCCCTCTGCCCGGGCCGGTAACGGCGTCGAACTCATGGGGCGAGTTCATCAATGCGCTGTTGTCGGGCAACACGTCGGGCTTCAACTGGGGCAACAATTGATCACGCCGGCTTCGCGTTGCGCACCGGGTTGGTCAGCGTGCCGATGCGTTCGATCGTCACGCTCACCGAGTCGCCGTCGCGAAGGTAACGCGGCGGGTTCGCCGCCATCCCCACGCCCGGCGGTGTGCCGGTGAGGATGACGCTGCCGGGCGTGAGCGTCGTGTCCTTGCTCAGGAACGCGATGAGCTCGGCGACGGGGAAGATCATGTTTGCCGTCGTGTCTTGCTGACGTGGCTCACCCGATAGCCCGCAGCCGATCGAGAGCGCTTGCGGGTCCGCGATGAAGTCCGTATCGCCCTCGAACGCCGGCCGGGCCGTCACCAACATCGGCCCCAACGGACAAAACGTGTCGAAGCTTTTGCCGCGCACCCACTGCGAGCCGCCGAGGTTTTTCTGCCAATGCCGGGCCGACACATCGTTGGCGCAGGTGTAGCCGAGCACGAAATCCAGCGCGTCGTGGACGGCGACATCCTTGCACGCCTTGCCGTCCGGCCCGACGCCGATCACCACGGCCAACTCCGCTTCGTAGTCCACCTCCGGGCCTTGCTCCTGGCATTTGGGCAACACGATCGCGTCGCCGTGGCCGACCACGCTGCCGGGCGGCTTCATGAACACCACGGGACGCTCGGGCACCTCCCCGCCGAATTCCCTGGCGTGCTCGGCGTAGTTCTTGCCGATGCACCACACCGCCGGCGGGTCGACGGGCGGCAGCATCTGGCCGGGCAGCGTCCACGTCTCGGGCGCGTCGGCCAGGTTGGGCGAGCGGGTCCGCGTGGGGTCGTCCAACAGCCGCAGGCCGGTCACGGCGCCGCCGGCCTCGAGAGCCACGCCTTGAGGCACCGCGATCCACGTCGTCGCTTCGATTCGCACCAGCCGCATCACGCCTCCGCCGGCTTCACGCCGATAGGGGTTCAGCACCGCGAAACCACGCCGATTCCGCCGCCTCCGGTATACTCCCCGATTCGTTTTCTTGCACCCCCGAGAAGTCGAAACCATCCACCGGCGGACGTTCGCCCCGGCCGACCGACTTCCGCAGGAGCCCCGGCTTGTCCGAAACCCCCACGCCCGTCCCCCCCGTCTCCCCCGTCCCCCTCGTCACGCTCGGCAGCGCGGGTGCCGCACCCCGCTTGGGCCGCAGCTTCCAGCCCGGCGAAAAGCGCAGCGACATGCCCGCGGGCCTGTGGACGCGCTGCGCCCAGTGCGAGGCGATGCTTTACACGAAGGCCCTGCGCGAAGCCCAGCGCGTCTGCCCGCACTGCGACCACCACCACCGCGTCGGGGCCGATGAACGCATCGAGCAACTCGTCGACCCCGGCAGCTTCGAGGCGATGTGGACCGACCTGTCCCCGGTCGACTCGCTCGGCTTTGTCGACCGCCTGCCGTATCAGCAGCGCATCGACCGCGAACAGAGCAAGACCAACCACCGCGATGCGCTCGTCGCCGGCAAGGCGTTCATCAAGGGCCGGCGCGTCGTGATGGCCGTGATGAACAACGAATTCATGATGGCCAGCATGGGCAGCGTCGTGGGCGAAAAGATCACCCGGGCCATTGAGCTGGCCACCGACGAGGACCGCACGCTGATCATCGTCTGTGCAGGCGGCGGCGCGCGGATGCAGGAAAGCACGCTGGCCGTGTCGCAGATGATCAAGACCTCGGCCGCGCTCGCGCGGTTCGACGACGCCGGCGGCCTGTACCTCGCGCTGCTCACCGACCCCACCACCGGCGGCACCGCGGCGAGCTTCGCCATGCTCGGCGACATCACCCTGGCCGAACCCAAAGCCCTCATCGGCTTCACCGGGGCACGCGTGATCGCCAACACCGTTCGCCAGGAACTGCCGCAGGGCTTCCAGCGGGCCGAGTTCCTCGTCGAAAAAGGTTTTGTGGATCGCGTCGTGCATCGGCATCAGCTGCGCAACGAGATCGCCCGATTGATCGACTACGCGGGGAAGTGAGAGACAATCCCCTCGAAGCCGGCGGTCAGCGACCGCCGGGGCGACTGCGTAAGCGACTAAAAACCGCCATCAATGCCAAGGAAGCCAGAGACGAAGGCTCGGGGATGGGTCGAGCCGCGAAAGTCATGCTTGCATCCGTGGGGTAGCTGTAGCCATCGCCTCCCCATCTGCTGCGGAGCTGCAATTCATAAACGCCGGGGTCCAGTCGCCCTTTGAACCGGCCGTCAACAAACGAATCGATCAAACGCGAAGTTTCGAGAGCGTCGGCTCGTTGCTGTTGATACAGGTTGTAATCTCCGTCGCTCCGTTCAATGATCGTCACATCTTCAATGGAGACGCTTGACGAACGGTATCTGTCGCTTGACCACTCTACCCATTGCCTGGCAATCACGGCCGATTGACTCGGCAGCGGATCGATGCGTCGCAGGATGCATTCGATGAAGGCATTCTCTTCGCCCAGTCGCCCGCCGTCCGAAAGTTCAAACTCCACCGTCTCCGTGAATTCGAGGATGAAGCTCGGGGCGGCTCGGGTTGCCGGGTCACCCCTGTGAACCACGATGTCGGTTGGGACCTGTAGTTGAGTCCCATCGGACAACGTCGTGTCGTAATGGCTCAACGCAACGGCGTTCAACTCTTGTTGGGTCGGCACATGATCCCAGGTTCGGCCTGTATCGCGGTAGGCGATGCGGTCATTCGAGTCTACGTGTGTTTTAACCTCCAGACGAAGTTCAGAATTGGTGTGGACCAATGACACGGCCTCGCGGGTCAACGCCATGTATCGGTAAAACTCGAAGGCCCGCCAGCCACTTGGCGTGTAGCTCTCATCTTCATACACGGAGACGTAGGTATCCCACTCTTCAAACTGCCGATTGATCAAGCCATTGACCGCGCCCTCGTCGCCCGACAGCACCGTGACGAAGCCGCGGGCCAGCGGGGTCGGTAGCGTGAGGCACAAAAGCATCACCCATAGCCAGCGGGGCAGGCCGCTGCGATTCAGGGTTCCGGAAGGCGGAGATTTCATCCTTGAATCGTACTCGCGGATGAGGTTGTGTCAATGGTGTTCGTGGCTTTCTCCGCCTGCGCCACACTATCAGCGGCGACGCTTGAGTAACGTGTGGCATGCCCAAGCTCACCACCTCGGCCCCGGTCCTGCTCGTGCGCGACGTTGTCGCGTCGGCGGATTATTTCCGGGATTGCTGCGGGTTCACGTACGAGCGGTTCTGGGGGCAGCCGGCGGACTTCTGCATGGTGTGGCGGGACCGGCTTTGCCTCATGCTCAAGCAGACGAGCAGGCACGAGCGAATCGTGCCGAACTGGAAAGTCGAGGACAAGCTCTGGGATGCGTATTTCTGGGTCGACGATGCGGACGGGCTGTACGCCGAGTTTGAGCAGGCCGGGGCGAGGATGGACTACGGGCCTTGCGAT
>CAZIXN010000178.1:0-5860 GCA_964543215.1 uncultured Phycisphaera sp. | reverse complement strand
GCCGCCGCTTTAGTCGGGCATCAATCCGCGCGGTACCGCACCAGCGTCGCCCACACCTTGTCGCGCAGGTCGCGCACCGGGGCGTTGCTGCCGACGTAGCCGTTGGCCAGCAGCGAGAACGCCAGCCGCCGGCCGTCCAGCGTTTCGAGGTATCCCGAGATCGTCGATACCCCGCCCATCCCGCCGGGCTTGGCGTGGATGCGCTGGGGTTCGAACTCGGCGAAGGGAACCCCGTCGTCGCCGCCCCACTTCCCGGCCTCGGGCAGCGCGACGTCGTAGGTCGGCAGGCCGGCGAAGAACACCTCAAAATGTTCGTGATCGTCCATGAAGTCCAGCAGTTGGATCGACGAGTTCGCCGAAATGAGGTTGTAGCGCGACAGGCCCGACCCATCGACGAGGCGGAACGACCCTTCCTCGACGCCGGCTTCGTTGACGATCCAATCCGAAATCACCTTCGCGCCGGCGGGCCAGGACACTTCACCCCCGGCAGTGCCGTCTTCGTTCTTGCTGAACTTTTCCGCAAGGTGCAGCAGCAACATCTCGCCGACGGCGTTTTCGCTGACCTTGAGGAAGTGTTGGACGGCTTCGGAGAGCGGTTTGCCTTGCTGTTGGACCTGTCCGCTGGCTTCGCGCTCGGCGGCAAAGTCGCCGGTGCGCTGGCCGCGCGTCGATTCGGAAAAGACGTAGATCATGTCGGGGTTGATGGCCATTTCCAGCCCGTGGCCTTCAAGCATCCCGGCCAGCACCGAGGCGATCCACTTGGCGGGGTCGTGCACGCCGAGGCGCTCGACCACCACGGGCGCATCGTCGGGCTTCATGTTGCCACGCACCTGCCAGTCGTCGGTGAAGGGCACGCGGGTAACGGTGATGTCCGAGCCGGCCTTGGGACCGACCCAGCCGTTGACCGTCTCCTCCGCCAGCTCGCCGAAGCTGTGCGCCGGGTAATCCGAGGGGATGACGTTTTCGACGAGCACCCGACGCGGCCAGTCGTCGCCGACCACCTGCTCGGAGATGGTCTGGCTGGGCGGGCGACCGGGACGTTCACCTTCGGGGCTGACGCGTACATCCGCGACGTTGAAGTTGAGCATCCCGCCGCGGATGGACATGTTGTAGTAGTCCGGATCGTCGTCCCACATCCAGCCCGGACCTTTGAGCGGGATCGAGGTCCAGGGCCGGGGCGTGTTGAGGCTGACGTTGACGATCGGCCCGGGCAGCGTGACGTTCTCGACAAACGACGCGACCAGCGCTTCGAGCTGCGCGGTGTCGAACACCGGGTCGCCGGTGACTTGCAGATAAACCGTCGTGGGCGGCGGGCGGTCGTCCAGGGTTTCGAGGGCGACCGCCTTGAGCCCCGTCTTCCACGTGTGCTCCGGCCCGAGCAGATCAAGCGCCGCCGCCGCCGTGTAGATCTTGAGGTTGCTGGCGGGGGTGAGGAGTTTGTCGCCGCCGCGGTCGTAGAGGGATTCGCCGGTTTCGAGGTCGCGGACGACGAGCGTCACGTTGGTTCGCTGCGCGGTGTCGTGGGTGTCGAGCAGTTGCGTCAGCGCCTCGGCGAGCGCATCGGCGCTCAGCGGCGCGAACGATTGTTCCGGTGAGCCGTGGACGGTGTCCACGGTGTCCACGGCCGGCCCGCGTTCGGTGAACGCGGGCTTCGGGGCGGTTTGGGTTTGGGCGCAGGCGGTGAGCGACAGGGCGAAGAGCAGCGTGGCGGTCCGGATCATCCCGCGATCTTACCGGCCGGCGTTATAAAGCGGCGGCCGGTGGCCGCTGCCGGGTCGGTCGATGGCTGCGCGTGGTGGGCGAAGCCGGTTGAATTCAATGACCGCCGCGGCCCCGCAGCGGCCACCGGCCGCCGCTTTATGCGCGTCACTTCGCGTCATCGAGGTCAACGTTTTCACCCAGCCAGACCTTGCGGAGAAGCGGCAGGAGCGGGTCGAGGGGCTTGGCTTCCTGCGCCAGCGCGAGGCCGTAGCGCACGAGCTGTCGGGACTCGGCCTGATGCCCCAGGTAGGCCAGCAGGAGCGCAGGCTCGGCGTTGCCCTGCTGCGGATCGTCGATGGCGCGTTGGAGTTCGTTGCGCAGCCAGACGGTGCGGTCTTCGGGGGGCAGGAGGTTTTCGGCGTAGCGGGTGGCGATGAGTTCGGGGTGGTCTTCGAAGAGTCGGCGGAGTTGCAGGGCCGAGGACCGGATCAGGCCCGCGCCCATCTGCGCGTGCACCAGACCCACGCGGGCCAACGGGTTGCCCGGCGCGTCGATGGCGAGCTGTTCGTAGAGCGCGGTGGCGTTGAAGAACTGGCCCTTGGCCATCGCGGCTTCGGCGAGCTGGAAGTTGGTGTTGACGCGGTCTTCACGCTGGCCCTGCAACGTTTCGAGGCGGGGCAGGTCGTAGGAAAGCTGGTCGATCAGGGCGTTCATCGCCTGGTTGGTGGCGGCGGCTTCGGGGTCCTGGGGCGCGTTGGCGGCGTTGCCGGCACCGCCGCGATTGGCGCGGAGGTTGTCGTCGCGCTGGGCACGGAGGATGTTGGCGATGGCGGTCAGGCCGGACTGCTCGGCCTTCTGGATCAGGTCGTCCTCGGGGGTTTCGAGCTTCTCCATCCAGTCCGGACGCGCCGGGCCGGCGAGCGGATCGCGTCGCTGGCGATCGGGTGCTTCGCCCTGGGCTTGTGCGTCGCGGTTGCCTTGGCGGTACTGCTCGCGGATGGCGGCGAGGCGGTCGAGATAGGCGGAATCGCCGGAGTCGGCGGCGGTGGTGTCCAGCGGACGGAAGATGGCTTCGCCGAGTCGGGCGACGCGCTGGGCGTCCTGCTGGTCGGCGGCCTCGGTGGGTCGGCCGGGCAGGTTGTTGAGGCCGGGCGTGAGGCGGGCCCCGAGTTGGATCGACGCGGGCAGGCCGGTCAGAGGGTCGCGCTGGGCGGCGGGATCGACGGCGGAGTTGGAGGTCAGGGGGTTGCTGTTTTCGCCGAGCCGCCCGGTGGTGCGGCGGGTGTCGCGGGCGCTGCCGAGGGTTTCGCCGCGGGGTGCGTTGGGATTGGCGGTGTTGTCGGTGCGGTCGCGGTTGGTGCGGTCTCGCCCGGCGGGGAGGTTGTTCTGCGCGGCCAGGGGGTTGCTGGGGTCTCGCGAAACGTCGGGGGTGAAGCCGGCCCCGAAGCGGGCGTCGTTGATCTGACTGTTCAAACGGGTGTCGCCGTCGTCGTCGGTGTCTCCGCCGATGCTGCCGATGCTGCCGACGGGTTGGAGCGATGTTTCACGCAGGCCGAACACGGGCGAGGCGTCGAACCGGACGAAGTTGCCGTCGGCGTCGCGCGACAGGCCGAGCGTTTGGCCGAGCGTTCCGGGGCGGTCGTTGCTGCCGTCGCTGGGGGTCAGGCCGACGGCGGTGGAGGAAAGGCGAGGCGAGCCGACGAACTCGGGGTTGAAGCTCGCCCCCTGCGTGACGCGGGCGCTGCGGGTGCCGTCGGAGTTGACGACGGTGCGGACGGTGCCGGGCTGATTGACCTCGCCGACGCCGGGGTTGTAGAAGCCCGAGTAGATCACGTCGCCGCCGGCGAGGCCGGAGTTGAAGTTGTTGCTGTAGGTGTTGTTGCCCAGGGCGTTGACCTGCGGCAGTTGTCGCGTCGAGCCGTAGGAATCGGCCCGGAAGCGGAACAGGTCGTCGCTGCCGAGTTCGCCCTGGAACGCGCCCGGGGCGCCGTAGCCCACGTCGCCGCGGAACTGTCGGCCGTCGGTCACCTGGCCGGTGATCAGCAGGTTGCGGGCGCGGAAGTCCGGGAGGATGGCCCCGGGGTTGACGTTGCCGCCGCCGACCTGAGCGTTGGCGTCCAGGGCGTTGCCGGTGTTGACCTGCTGCTGGGCGTGCAGGGGCAGCGCGACCCAAGCGGAACTCAGGGCGGCGAGCAGAGCGGGCGTAAGAGCATGGAAGCGGTTCATGTCGAGCCTTTCTCCGAACAAACGGCGGTTCGGGGAGGGAAGCGGCGCAAAGTCGCGCCGCCGATCCTTCCATGGTATGCGGATCGGGTTTTTGCCCCAAGGGCCATCGCGGATCGCGCGATCGCTGGTTTTCGGGCCTTGCCGGCGAAGCGACGCGGGGCTCAGCCCACGCCCACTTCTTTATAGAACTCCATCTGCTCGCCGGCGGCGTCGGCGACACGATCAACGAGCGTCTGCCGGGTTTCCGGAGACATGCCGGCGAAGTCGCGGATGATTTTGGCGTTCTGCTGGATGTGCTCGAGGCGGTCCATCCCCGAGATCAGCGACGCGATGGGGTGGGCGAGCACGAACTGCAGCGCTTCGTCCAGGCTCACGCGGTCGGGGATGAGCGCGGCGGGGTTGCCCCATTGCCGGTTGGCCCAGGCGTTGTTTTCGCCGAAGAAGCCGCCGAACGCGAGCGTCTTCATCGCCAGCACCGCGTAGCCCGCTTCGACCAGCCGGGGCACGACGCCGGTGATGAAACTCTCGTAGCCCGGGTCCACGAGGTTGATGGGCATCTGCGCCGCGTCGAAGGCCACGCCGCGCTCGTCGAGGCGATCCAGCAGATGGTTGAACGGCTTGGGCGAGACGTGCCCGGTCATGCCCAGGTGGCGCACCGTGCCCTTGTCGCGCTGCTCCAGGAAAAATTCCAGCCCGCCCTGATCGACAAACACGTCCACATCCGCCGCGTTCTGCAGCGAATGGATCTGCCACAGGTCGATCACGTCCACACCCATCCGTTGCCGGCTGCCGTCGAGGTGGGCGCGGACCTGATCGGCGGTTCGGCCCTTGGTCTTGGTCATGATGAAGAGCGCTTCGCGGTATTTCGGCACGAGCGTCTGGCCGATCAGCCGTTCGCTGCCGCCCCGGCCGTAGGACTCGGCGGTGTCGATGAAGCGGATGCCCGCTTGAACCGCGGCGTCGGCGGCGGCCTGCGGATCACGCCGACCGAACCGCTCGAAGTGCGCGCCGCCCAGGCCCAGCAGCGTGAGGCGCTCGTCGTGTCGGCCGAGTCGGCGGGTGGGCAACAATTCACCGAAGGCGTCGCGGGCCGCCGGCGACGGGGCGGGCGGGGCGGCCGCGGTTTCGCCGGCCTGACCGAGCGCACGGACCGCCAGCGGCGCGGGCCGCCCCGCCGCCAGCGCCAGCGCCGACAGGCGGGTCAGGAGCGTTCGGCGGTCGAGCGAGAACAGCGGCGAGCCGGGCTGGGGATCACGCATGGCGAGAGTGTAGAGCCGGCCGCGCGGTTCTCGGACGCAGACGGCCGATCTGCGGGGTTTCCTTCACGCCGGGCTGAAGTGCTGCCCCGGTTGTGACGATCGCAAGGGCAGACCCTTCCGGACGCCCGAAAGGCTGGAGACACCCCATGAGCGACGACGCCCCGATGAACGACACGACCCCCGACAACCTGGCCGGCCCGGGTGCCGCGATGATCACCGAACTCGAAGAGCGCTTCGCGACGCTGCGTCGCTGGCACGCCGACACCAAGGCCCAGCTCGACGAGCGCACTGCCGCGCTGGACGAAGCGGAGCGCGCCGCCCACCGCGCTCAAGACCACGCCGATGAGACCCAGGCCCAGGCCGGCGCCCTGCACGAGCGTGCCGTCGCCGACGCCCAAGCCGCCGAAGCGATCCGCACCAAGCTCGAAGCTGATCGCAAGGCGTTCGACGCCTTCGTCGCCGAGCAGCGCGACGAGTTGCGTGAACAGCGTGAAGACGCCGACCGCGAGGTCGCGGACGCCAAGGCCGCGTGCGAGCGCCACATCGACGAGGCGCGGGAGACCTGCGACCGCCAGATCGACCAGGCGCAGGAAGCCTGGCGTAACGAGTTGTCGCGCGCCAAGAAGGCCTGGTCGGATGAACACGCCGCGGCACAGGCCGCGTGGGCCCGGGAA
>CAZIXN010000177.1:0-5911 GCA_964543215.1 uncultured Phycisphaera sp. | reverse complement strand
GGGAACGCGGAGGGAGAATACACCATGGCCAATATCACACGCTTCGGGTTTTCGGGTCTTTCGATCGCTGCACTGATCGCGGGTACGTCCGCTTCGGCCTCGATCAACTACGGGGACTTCACCGGCACCACCGTGACCTACACGGACGTCATCGAATCCTCGGGGGACGTCCTCGAAGACCCCGAGCCCCTCTACGGTGCGCCCTCCGGCATCACCGGCGATCTGCTGGACTTCGATCCCACGACCTTCTTTGCCGACGCCCCGCCGACCGACATCACCGACGGCTCGCTGTCCTTCTCTTTGGTCAGCAACGGCGGCCTGCTCACGGCCCTGATCGTCTCCGAATCCGGGATCTACGAATTCACCGGCATCGACAACGACGAGCTCGTCGCCGCGACGCTGCAGGTGCAGATCCTCGACCCCCTGACCAACCTCGAACTCGCGTCGCAGCAGTCTGCGTTCAGCCTGCAGTACAGCACCGCCCCGGCCGAATCCGGCGTGTGGTCCAACACCGTCACCATCGACCTGACGCCCTTCGCCGCGACCCAGGTTGATGTCGTCATCAACAACGTGCTGTTCACCACCGGCGTCGGCCCCGGCACGGCGCTCATCAGCAAGACGGACTTCAAGGTCAACACGCCCGAGCCCGCCGCCGCGCTCATGCTCGGCGGCCTCGCCGCCGCGATGCTCCGCCGTCGCACCGCCTGAACGAACGTTGGCCGCCGCGGCCCGCTGCCCGGTACACTCATCGCCCGCCGGTTGCTCCGGAGAAACGGTGCGGTGGCCGAGTGGTTGAAGGCAGCGGTTTTGAAAACCGCCGAACGGGTTTCCCGTTCCGTGGGTTCGAATCCCACCCGCACCGTTGAAACACCAAAGCCCGCGTTCATGGAACGCGGGCTTCTTTTTGTCAGATCACCAGCCGCGCACCGGAATCGATCGCTTCAGGCAGGTCCAGCGAATCCAGGTCGCTCGGCTCCACGGCGGTCGTGGGCTTGAGTTCGACGACGGCATCGCACGCACAGCGGACGCCGGCCTTTTCCAGCCACCGCTTCGCCCGCTCGACCTGCAGCAGCTTCGAGGAGGCCGGGGAGTCCTGCGCGATCGGTTGGCCGGCGGCGCTATCGGCGTTCTTGATCGGCCCGAACTCCTCTTCTCGCACGGTCTCCAGCACGATCGAGTTCTCGCACATCGGAAGGGCGTCGAACACGAACGTCTCCAGCTTGACCGCGTTGGGCGAAGCAGGCTCGACGATCCCGTGGCCATCCCAAAACGCGACCTTCTTCTCGGCACGGTTCCACGGCAGCGCGAAGCCATCGGCGCTGGTGTTGATCGACTTGATGAACTCGACGGCGATGACGTGGATCGCGATGGAGCCGGCGTTGAACGCCAGCGAGCCGTCGGCGTGCGTCTTTTCGGAGAGTTCGTCGGGCATGTTGGAGTATTCGATGACGCTCATCTTGCCGTTGACGAGCGCGAAGTTGCCGACCTTTTCCTTCGCGTCGCGCTTGGGGAGCGACTTGGACGACATCTGCGCCGCGTCGAGCTTGTGCAGGCCGATGAACAGCGGATCGACGACCTTGACCAGCGGGTTATCGACCTGAACGTAGGACAGGTGCCGGATGCCGCGACGCTCCATGTCGGCCAGGGCGCCGGAGGTGTGCAGCGCCTTGAGCGAGCCGCCGTGGCCGTTGGGCGACAGCGCGAGTTCGTCGGGGCCGGCGAGGAGGCACTTGCCGGTGGCCATGTCGATGGCGGGCATCATGGCCTGGGGGAAGAGCATGACGTCGTCGGGGTTGAGGCCGAAGCAGTGATGCTCGCGGAAGAAGTCGGCGGTGGCTTCGTGATTGATCGGGGAGGTCATGACGTAGAACGGCACGACGGCGCCGTACTTGGCGCGGAGCTTGAGGAGCTGCTCGGCGAAGAGCTGGAACAGCGTCGCGTCGCGGATCGGCGAGGCGGGGAACGTGCCCTTGGGTCCGTCCCAGCCGAGGCGCGACCCCTGGCCACCGGCGACGCAGAACGCAGCGATCCTGCCTTCGCGGATCATGCGTTCGCCGGTTTCGCGGGCGAGTTGGTATTTCTCGCGGACTTCGTCGGTGGGGGGTTCGGCGGGGTAGGCGGGCGCGCCGGTGATGTCGCCTTGCAGGGCGAACGACGGCTTGCCTTGGACGTGGGAGCGGATGAGGCGGGCGACTTCGGGCCAGTCGATGCCTTCGATCTGAGTCAAGAGGCGGTGTTGGTCGGCTTCGTCGAGGGTGGCGGCGTGGGCGAGCAGGTGTGTCTGGCCGGCGGCGGCGAGCGTGTCGTGGGCTGCGGCGAGTCGATCGTTCGGTGCGGTGGAGGCGGCGTCGGTCATGGTCGTCCTGACGGAGTTTCGGAAGTCGGTTGGAACAGCGGGCCGGGAAAGATGGATCGGCCAAAAGATGCGTCGGCGTTGGGGCGCGATGGTTCTCGGCGGGCAAAGGGCGGCGTGGGGCGACCGGTTCCCGCAATGTCGAGCCGCGAAGTTTAGGTCAAGTCGGTCTGCGATGCCAAAACCGGTCGTGTGGATCGCGTAAGCGGGCTGGGGTGGGTTTGGGTGGGTTTGCGTGGTTTCGGTTGGCGTGGCAGGTTCCGATATCCGTTGTTTATCGGGACCGGCGGCGCGAGGTGCGCTGCAGGGGGGTTCATTCATCGCGGAGGCCAGCATCATGCCCAGATTCGATCAACCCACTTCGTCTTCTCTGGCCGCCAGGCTGCCGCAACGCATCGGCAGGTTCCGCCGACTTCTGCAGACCGCCGGGCCGCCGCTGGCGATCGGGCTGAGCGTGCTGGCGATTTCGGTGCTGGCGGCGGGGACGCTGGCGGCGGTGGTGATGGGCGATGAACTGGCCGACACCGCGACCGATCTGCTCCACGAAACAGGGTGGTTCGCGAACCGGGCGGGCTCGTGGCTGGGTTCGATGTTCGGAGCGTGACGAGCCGGGCGGCGTGCGCTGGGGACTATTCGTGGTCGCCGCTGAAGTATCGGCGGAGGATCGCTTCGGCGGGCTTGCCCTGCATCGCATGGCTGGGGTCGAACGGTCCGCCGGCGCGGTCGAGTCGCCAATCGGCGAAAAACACGCCGGCCACGACACGGGCGTCCCCGCTTCCCGGCGGCGCCGGGACCAGCCCGGTCCAGGCCGAGAGAAAACTCCGAACGAACGACGACTGCACGGCGGACGTGGCCTGGATCTGCTCGTCCGCGAAATCGGGGGCAAACGGCGTGTAAGGCAGGCCCGACCAGGCGTCGGCGCGCGCGGGCAGCCCGACGCCAGCCACGACGATCGGTCGGCCCTGAGCTCGCGCAGCTTCCCCGAGTGTCCCGGCCAGGTGTTCCCACTGCCGGCCCATCGCCTTGTCCCGGCGGTCGGCATCGGCGATGTCGCGTTGCTCGAAGTGCAGCACCGGCCGCACCGCGATCACGTCCAGGCCCAGCGCGTCGGCGGTGACGGCGGCTCGCGGGGTGGTGGTCCACGCCGCGATGGGGCCGGTGTAGGCATCCCGGGTGTCGGCGAGCAGGGCATCCCAACGGTTGAGCGCGCCGGCGTGCCGCAGGGGATCGAGGGCCGAGTCCAGGCCGTCCGCGATGCCGAAGAGGTCCACGCCGGTCCGCTCGGCGAGGCGGGCGTAGTGCGTGACGCCTTGTGCGTAGGCGACCCACCAGACTTCCCAATCCGGCGGGTTGAGCTCGCCGATGTCTTCGTCGCCTTGCGGACGCGTGAACGCCAGCCGAGGGACCAGCGCGGTCTGCAGGCCGAGCTTACGGGCGTGCTGGATGAGGGCGAGCAGATCGGCGTCGGTGGGGCCGCGGGCGGGGCGTTGGTCGAGCTTGGGCGCGGGCGACCCGCCGTGCGGCTGGTAGAGCGGCACGACGAAGCGGACCGCGTTGGCTCCGAGCTCGACGATGCGTGTCAGTTGCGTGCGGGCCGCCTCCATGTCTTCGAGATGCGGCACGGGCACATCGAAGCCGACGAGTTGCGGCAACGGGGGACGCGGCTGCGGCCCGTCTTCTCGCTGCGCCAGCGCGCCGGTGGCGAGCATGGTGACCGCCACGAACGACGCGACGCCGGCCATCAGCCCGCGTCGCGTCGTGAAGCCTGGTTTCTGGAGTCGTTCCGTCATCCGCACAAGACGCTCCGGGGGTGGGTTGTGCGGCGGATCAATACGGGGCGCGACGGCCGCCGCCGCCTTGCTGTTGACCCATCGCTTCCATGCTCTGCACGGTGTCGCGGACGAAGGTGAGCACCGACATCGGCAAGACCGCCTTGGCGCCCATGGCCGTGCCGTCCATCCCGATGCCCATCGAGACGGGGGCAAGGTCGGCGGGCACGTCGATCTGCAGGCCGTTGGCGAACATCATCAGGAACGGGTTGGCGGCGGTGGCGATGCCGTCAAGCGAGACGAACGCCTCCATCACCAGGCCCGAGGGCAGGTCCGCCCTCGCCGCTTCGATGACTGCGGCGGTGCCCAGGCCGTTGCCGTCCTTGAGCGCATTGAGGCCTTGCGTCATCAGTTGCGCATCGGGCACGGTGGTGAGCACGAGCTTGCCATCCACCGCGGCGACGTAGCCGCTCGTGCCCGCGTTGCCCATCATCATCGCGGCGGGGCCCATCTCGGCCCTCACTTCCGGCGGGAGGATCATCTTTAGGTCGTACTGGTGCACATCGGTGCCGCCGAGGTTCAGCGCGTTCTCGGTCCACTCGAAGGTGAAGTCCATCGCGGGGGCCTGGTCGGCGACGCCGGCCTGCTCCATCATCGCGGGGATCATGCCGGGCATCTTGGCCATGCTCGTCCGCCACGCGGCGATCGCGGCGTCGGTGTCATCCACGTCGTAGATCGCGAGGGTTTTCATGAACCCGCCGCCCATCAGCGCGGCCATGTCCGGGGCGTAGAACACCTGCGCCCCGGCGTTCATCTGCTCGTAGATCACCATCGACTCTTTCACCATCTCCATGATGCCCGCAAACATCGGTTCGTCGCCCATGGCTTCGCCGACGGCGTCGAGCAGGTCGGTGGACATGCCGCCAAGGTCGATCGCGGTGGTGTCGATGGCGGTGGCGAAGATGTACGGGCTGGAGGGCATCTGGTTCAGCAGGCCGGCGAATTCGGCACGCTGCCCGGTGAGATACGTCGCGAGCTTCGAGCCTTCGACGACGTTCCACGCGTAGCCGCCGCGGATGCCCGCGTCGTCACTGGTGGCGGTGAACATCGCGGCGTCGACGCCTTCGAGGAGCAGCCTGCCAAGGTCGCCGCAGGACTCCATCAGCGCGGCGACGCTTTCGGGCGCAATCGGCGAGCCTTCGGCCTCACCCATATTGTTCCGCATCTCGTCGGCGGCCTGGGCCATCGCTTCGTCGATCTTCTGGATCAGCGCCGGACGCATCGCCGCGATATCGATGAAACCGGCCATCAGCGCGTCGTTTGCACCTTCAGCGCCGTACTTGCCGACGCGTTCGAGCAGGGCGGCACCCGCATCACCGGCGGCGTACGCCTCAACGGCGGCCTGGTTTTCGCCGAGCACCGCGAAGTTGCCGAGCTTTTTCGCGAAGCCGCTCTCGCCTTCGAGCATCACCGCCGTCACCCCGCCATCGGTGCCGCCGATGGACTGAACGAACGCGGCGTAATCCGAAACCGGCAGCAGCACGATCGGCTCGGGTTTGGTGTCGTTGGCGATGGCGTCGAAAAGGCCTGCGATCACGACGATGGCGGCACCGTCGTCGTCCAGCCCGGCGGTGATGCCCATCTCGCTTTTGAACGAGCCGAGCAGGTCGAGCATCTCGGGCTCGTCGGCGTTGAACATCTCCGCGAGGTCGGCGACCGCATCGCTCGCGGCCTGCATCGACGGGATAATCATCACGAACTCTGCCCCGGCGGGCACCGCGTCGAGCGA
>CAZIXN010000176.1:0-5920 GCA_964543215.1 uncultured Phycisphaera sp. | reverse complement strand
TAAGAACAACGCCCGGCCGGGATGGCGCGGGCGCTGTTTGGATGGATTGAGGATGACGAAGCGTTGGTTGATCAGGCGCGGCGACGACGCACGAGGCCGAGGGCGCTCAGGCCCAGCAGGGAGGCGGTGGCGGGTTCGGGGACGATGGAGATGGTGATGGTGGCGAGGACGTCATCGTCGCCGATGAGGGTGTTGATCTGTCGGCCGGTGACGTCGGTGGTGCCCAGGAAGGCGGAGAGGTCCGAGCCGAGGGTGACCACGCCGTTTTCGTCGTCGCCGAGCGTGCCGTCCTGGCCCTGGGCGAAGGCGGCGCCGAAGTTGTTGTTGATCTCGGTGCCGGCGTCGAGGATGCTCGAGCCCAGGAGGGTGATGGTGCGGGAGGTGGTGAGGTTGCCGAGTTCGTCGATCAGTTGGCCTGCGGCATTGAAGATGCGGTAGGCGAAGGGGTCGTCGTTGCCGACGAAGGTGTCGTTGGTGGGGACGATCATGGAGAGGAAGGAGAAGTACTGGTATGCGGCGGGGTTGATGGGGGTGACGAAGCCGGTGGCGGTTTCGCCGGGCTGGATGGGCGGTGCGCCGACGGTGGAGGCGATGGTGCCCTGGATGTCGCCGGGGATGCCGGGGAAGGCGGAGAAGTCGGCGGTGATCTGGCTGGTGTCGCCGAGTTCGGCGACGAGTTCGACGGCGCTCGTGCCCAAGGGAGAGTTGGCGGGGCTGCCGACGTCGAACATGTCGAACAGGCCGTTGTGGAAGCCGAACCAGACGGGGGTGAGGGAGAGGTCGGTGTTGTTGCCGTGGGCGATGTCGATCTGGATGTCGCCGACGGCCTGGGCGGACGCGGGGGTGACGGAAAGGGCGGCGGCGGCGAGGCCGGCGCATGCGATAGCCGAAACACGAATTGAACGCTGCATCTTACAAGCTCCTTGGGGACAAAGGGACGAATCGATCGCTTGTCCGACGCCAACGCGGCGCGGACCGACAACATCTCGGCGAGAGATCCATCCAAGACCGCAGCATGGCGCGGCCTCTGGCTTTGACGCAGAGACCAACGCGGGGACGGGCGACATCATTCCCGGTGAGATGAGATTTTTTTCAGGGCGGGATTTTTGGAAGTTTCAGGCACGGCCTTTGGGGACTGGGCGTGTGCCGTGGTGTCGGGATGGAACGGCGGTAATGTGAGGGCATGGCCGAGGCGAAGCGATGCGACTGGGCGAGGAACGACTTGGCGATCGCGTATCACGACGCGGAGTGGGGCGTGCCGGTGCATGAGGATCGGGTGTGGTTTGAGTTTCTGCTTCTCGAGGGGGCGCAGGCGGGGTTGAGTTGGGACACGATTCTTAAAAAACGGGAGCGGTATCGGGCGGTGTTCGCGGGGTTTGATCCGGCGAAGGTGGCGCGGTTTTCGGAAAGCAAGCAGGCGAAGTTGTTGCAGGACCCGGGGATCGTGCGGAACCGGCTGAAGGTGGCCTCCGCGGTGCGGAACGCGCGGGCGTTTCTGGCGGTGCAGAACGAGTTCGGGAGTTTTGATGGGTATGTGTGGGGGTTTGTGGGTGGCCAGCCGATCGTGAATCAGCGGCGGGTTCTGGCGGACCTGCCGGCCAGGACGGCGGAGTCGGATGCGCTGAGCAAGGACCTCAAGCAGCGCGGGTTCAACTTTGTGGGCAGCACGATCATGTACGCGTTCATGCAGGCGACGGGGCTGGTGAACGATCACCTGGAGAGCTGTCCGCGGCGGGCGGCGTGCGCGGAGCTTCGCTGAAAGATCAGGAAGGGGTAAGCTGGCGGCGGCGTAGAACCCGCTTTTTTTCCGAAGGAACCCCCATGTTTCACCTGACCCGACCGATTGTTGTGGTGTGTGCGTGCCTGGTTACGGCGTTCACGTTGGAATTTGCCGTGGCCTCGCCGGCGTCGGCACTGGGCGTGGGTGATCCCGCGCCGCCGCTGGTGCAGGGTGACTATGTGCAGGGCGAGCCGATTGAGAAGATGGAGGCGGGCCAGATTTACGTCGTGGAATTCTGGGCGACGTGGTGCGGGCCTTGCGTCGATGCGATCCCGCATGTCAATGCGTTGCAGCGTCAATACGCCGACAACGGCGTGGTGATGATCGGGCAGAACGTGTGGGAGGACGACACGTCGGCGGTGAAACCGTTCATCGAGAAGATGGGCGACGACATGACGTACCGCGTCGCGTTCGATGAGGACGGCAAGATGGCCGAGACATGGATGGAGGCGGCGGAGCAGAACGGGATTCCCGCGGCGTTCATTGTGGATCGTGAAGGCGTCATCGCGTGGATCGGCCACCCGATGGGCATGGATGAGCCGCTGGCGCAGATCGTGGCGGGGACGTACGACCCCGCGGCCGAGGCGGACAAGCAGGCGCAGCTCGAAGCGCTCGGCGAGAAGATCGACGCGGCGATGCAGGCGGGCAACGTGGATGAGGCCGTCGTGCTGCTCGACGAGGTGGCGGCGTTGCTTCCCGAGGCGATGCGTCCGCAATTGGCGCTCAGCAGGCTGATGATGTACGGCCACGTGGATCGCTGGGCCGACGGGTACCCGGCGATTCGCACGCTTGTCGCCGAGACCGACGATACGGAGACGCTCAACGAGATCGCGTGGATGCTGGTCGCCCCGGATTCGCCGGTGGCCGAGCCGGATCTTGATCTGGCGTTGAACGCGGCCCTTAAGTGCAACGAGCTGGCGGCTCCGCCGGACCCGAGCTTCCTGGATACACTGGCCCGCGTGCACTTCCTGAAAGGCGATGCGGCGCTGGCGTTGAAAGTTCAGCAGCAGGCGGTGGATCAGGCGGTGGCTGACGATGCTGACGCGGACCTGATTGAGATGTTGAAGGAAACGCTGGCGACGTATCAATCGCCCGGCGAGTGAAGCTTTTTGCGGAGCAACCACCACGAAGCCCACGGATTCAATCCGGGGGCTTCTTTCTTGGCGTGGCGGGTTTCTACGATGCTCCGCCCATGCCCACGCTGCTCACCGCCCGCGATCTCGAGAAAACCTACGGCACGCACCGGCTGTTCACCGGCGTGGGGCTGGGCATCGACGACGGGGAGCGGCTGGGGATCGTCGGGCCCAACGGCGCGGGCAAGTCCACGCTGATGAAGGCGCTGGCCGGGCTGGTGCCCATCGACTCGGGCCAGGTGATCCGCCGCGGCGGGACGCACGTGGCGTACATCGGGCAGGTCGAGGAGTTTCCGCCGGACGTCACGCCGCACGACGTGGTGCGCGACGCAGCGGCGACGCAGACCGATCGCTTTCAACTCGACGCCGGCACACGCGCGAGCATCACGCTCTCGAAGCTGGGCTTCGACGACACGCACCCGACGCACTCGCCGAGCGTGGCGATCGAGAAGCTGTCGGGCGGTTGGCGCAAGCGGCTCGCGTTGGCGACGGCGCTGGTGAACGAGCCGGATGTGTTGCTGCTGGACGAGCCGACGAACCATTTGGATCTGCCCGGCGTGCTGTGGCTCGAACGTTTTGTGAAGGAGTACTTCCGGGGGCGGGGGGCGGCGGTGTTCGTGACGCACGACCGGATGTTTCTGGAGTCGGTGGCGACGCGGATCGTGGAGTTGTCGCGGGCGTATCCGGGCGGGACGCTGGAGGTCAAGGGCAATTACTCGGAGTTTCTGCGGCGCAAGGACGAGTTCCTCGAAGCGCAGGCGACGCAGGCGACGGCGCTGGCGGGCAAGGTGCGTCGGGACACGGCGTGGCTGAAGCAGGGGATCCAGGGCCGGCAGACGCGCAACAAGAGCCAGGTGAAAGACGCCGAGCAGCGTCGCGGCGAACTCAAGAATCTCAAGGGCCGTAACGCCGCGCCGACGAAGGTGGCGACGATCGATTTTCAGGCGACGGACCGCAAGACCAAGAAGCTGCTGGCGGGGCACAACCTCACGAAGCGGTTCGGCGAGCGGACGCTGATCGAGGGGCTGGAGATTCAGCTCGAGCCGGGCCTGCGTCTGGGGCTGCTGGGTCCGAACGGTTCGGGCAAGACGACGCTGCTGCGGCTGCTGACCAAGGACCTCGAGCCGGATGAGGGAACGGTCAAGCACGCGGCGGAGTTGAAGATCGTGCGTTTCACGCAGCACCGCGAGACGCTGGACCCGCGGGCGACGCTGCGGGAGGCGTTGTGTGCGGTGGGGGACACGGTGGAGTACCGCGGCAAGCCGGTGCACATCGCGGGTTGGGCGAAGCGGTTTTTGTTTGAGCCGCATCAGTTGCTGACGTCTGTCGGGGATCTGTCCGGCGGGGAGCAGGCGCGGGTGCTGATTGCGAACCTGATGCTCGCGCCAGCGGACGTGCTGATTCTCGACGAGCCGACCAACGACCTGGACATCGCGTCGCTGGAAGTGCTGGAGCAGACGCTGGGCGAGTTTCCCGGGGCGGTGGTGCTGGTGACGCACGACCGGTTCATGCTGGCGCGGCTGAGCACGCAGATTCTGGCGTTGCACGGCGAGGGGACGCACGGCTATTTCGCGAGCTACGAGCAGTGGGCCGAGGCGGAGAAAAGCAGGAACCGCGGAGGCGCGGAAGGCGCGGAGGCGGGGTCGACGAACACCAGGCCGGCGAAAGAAGCGAAGCCTTCCTCTTCCGGGGGGGCGAAGTTGTCGTACAAGTTCCAGCGTGAGTTGGACGGCATGGAGGATGCGATCCACGCGGCGGAGCAGGCCGTGGCCGAGCTCACGGAGCGGTCGGGCGACGCGGCGGTGATTGCGGATCACACGAAGTTTGCGGCGGTGTGCGCGCAGCTGGGCGAGGCGCAACGGCGGGTGCAGGCGTTGTACGACCGCTGGGCGGAGCTGGAGGCGATGCAGGCGGGGGCTTCGTGAGCGGTCGGCGGGGTTGATACGATCCGCGCTATGCCTGCCGCCCCCGAGAATGCTTTGAACGCGATCACCGAAGACGTCGTTCGTCGCGTCGCCAAGCTCGGCCGCCTCACACTGACCGACGCGCAGGCCCGTGCCTACACCGGCCAGCTCGGCGCGGTGCTCGGGTACATCGATCAGCTCAAGGAAGTCGATGTCGAAGGCGTCGATCCGCTCGCGCACCCGCTGGACCTGGTCAACGTGCTGCGTGACGACGTGGCCGCCCCGGGCTGGGACCGCGACGCGATGCTGATGAACGCGCCCGATCGGCAGGACGCGTATTTCAAGGTTCCCAAGGTGCTCGGCGACGGCGGGGGGGCGTGAGCGATGGGCGTCGATCTGATGCAAACCACGATGATCGGCCTCCGCGACGCGGTGGCGGGCAAACAGATTTCCGCGATGGAACTGACACGCGCGTATCTCGATCGCATCGCGCAGCACGACGGCGAGTTGCAGTGCTACCACGAGGTCCACGAAGAGCGCGCGATGCGGCGGGCGGCGGCGGTCGATGCCGGCAAGGTTGGCGGTGAATTGGCCGGCGTTCCGATCGCGGTGAAGGATTTGTTCTGCACGGACTACGGCACGACCACGGCGTCGTCGCGGATGCTCGAGGGCTACCGCTCGCCGTTCACCGCGACGTGTGTGCGCCGGCTGGAAGATCAAGGCGCGATCGTGCTGGGCAAGACGAACATGGACGAGTTCGCCATGGGCAGCTCGGGGGAGACGTGCGCGTTTGCGCGGCCAAAGAACCCGTGGGACACCGGCCGGGTCCCGGGCGGCAGCTCGGCGGGCGCGGCGGCGGCGATGGCGGCGGACCTGTGCGCTGCGTCGCTGGGCAGCGACACGGGCGGATCGATCCGCCAGCCCGCGGCGTTCTGCGGGGTGGTCGGGTTGAAGCCGACGTACGGGCGGATTTCGCGCAGCGGCATGGTCGCGTTTGCGTCGTCGCTGGATCAGTGCGGGCCGTTCACGCGCACGGTCGCCGACGCGGCGCTGCTGACGAAGATCATGTCGGGGGTGGATCCGCTGGACGGCACCACCGCGCC
>CAZIXN010000175.1:0-5950 GCA_964543215.1 uncultured Phycisphaera sp. | reverse complement strand
GGTCGTAACGCTCGGGGCGGGGGGAGGCGGGGGGCGGGATGGGGTCGGCCCGATGGTCGCGGTCGGTGGCGCAAGCGCGCCGACCGCGTATAGGTGGTCAACGGGTCCGCTCGGTCGGGGTCGTTCGCGCCCTCTCTGGGAGTGACGGCGAAGCGCCCGACCGTCCCCAGGCCCGTCGCTTGAAAATGAAGTTCCGTCCGTTGTGATCCCGAGTCCCCCCGGACGTTTCGGCGAGGGTTGCGTGGGGCAACCGGGAAACGTCCGGGGGGACTTCGACGCGCCGCGGAGCCGAGGAATCGGTTCCCTGAATCGCACCGGGCCGCGCTGAAAAAAAGCGTGGCCGGTCCGGTCCGCGAAGCGTCGGCCCGTATCCGTGGGCCGGGGCCGCCCGTCCAACGGCGGCGTCGCTCACCTTAGACAAACCACCGTGCGCTGCAACCGCCGCGCACGCGACGAAACGCGCTTGACCGAAGTCATGTCCACCAAAAACAAGGGCTTGCGCCTCGGAAAGATTTTTTCACGTTGCGCTGGCCCGCGCGCCGAACGCCGTGTCTGTGCATTCGGGGTGGACAAGTGTGAGCGGCGCGCTCGCATCGTGAATCCCAAGGCGTTTCAAGGCAAAAACCGCACCCACGCCACGCGGCGTTGCTGGGATCGGAAGCCCGCCGCGCGGTAGAGCGCGATCGCGGGGGCGTTGCCCTCGTCCACGGCCAGGAGCATGTGCCGTGCGCCGGTGCGTGACGCCTGCAACCAGCCGTAGCGGAGCAGCGCTTTGCCCAGGCCGCGGCCGCGGGCGGTGTCGGCGACGCCGAGGTAGACCAGTTCGACCGCTTCCTGCTCGGGCAGCCGGGCGAGCAGCAGGACGCCGACGGCTTGGCCGTTGCACACCGCGACGGTCCACAGGGCCGGGTCGAAGGCGTGGGTCCCGGGGCTGCCGCGGTGGCCGGCGAGGATGTCGTCGATGTTTCGCGTGCCCACCAGCCCGGGGCAGTCGAGCGTGTCGCGGTAGCTGGCCAGGATCGCGGTGCCGAAGTGTTGCCGGGTTTCGGGCGACTCGTCCCACGGCCGAAGTTGCACGGCACAGGCCCCGTCGTCGCCGCGCATCGTCACGCCCGGTAAGGCCTCCCGCGCCTTCCGTCCGCTCACCGCTCGCGGCAGCGCCGCCTGCAGGTACACCAGCGTCGCCAGCGACGAAAAGCCCGCCCGTTTCAATGCCGCCGCCTCGGCCGACTGATCCGGCTCGAGGAGGCACTGGGCCATGGTGATGTCCGGGCCGGTGGTTTCGGGCAGCGCCGCGATGGTCGCCGCGACGCATGCCCCGGCCGCGGCGACCCGGGGATCGCCGCCGCTGCCCGAGGCATCGCCGCTTCCGGGGGCACTTGCGGGGGCGAGTCCGCCGCGGATCGGGCTGACCAGCAGCATGGCCGTCCGCCCCGGGCTGGGCATGGCCACGGCGGCGGCGATGGGGCGGTCCTGCGCGTCGAACGCCGCCGTGAGCCCCGACGTATCCAACCCCGCCCGGCGGGCGTATTGCTCGAAGGCCGGCACGCGCGGGTCGCGCGGCGCATCCCGCCCGGTCATGAGCAACCCCAGCGCCCGCCTGCGCTCGGCCTCGCCGGACCCGACGCGGCGCACCGTCACCCCCGCCGGCACCTGGATCTCAGAAACTCCTGGGCCAGCGTCGGCGGTCATCGGCACGCATCCTGCATCACGGAGCAAAACGAGGCCACGGACCGCGTCCGCCGGCACCGTCGCAAACCCTTTGCCCCGCCACCCCTCCAATCGTACAATCGCGCGGCTTCCCGCCGATTTCGGCCACCCCGCCCGATCCGTTCCCCCGGAGCCCCGACATGCCCGCCCGTTTCAACGCCCCCGGCTCCCTCACCGCACAAACCCTCGCGCTCGCCGGACTGTTCGCTTTAGCGACCAGCCCGACCACCCACGCCCAACGCGCCACCGACGACCCCGGCAGCTTCCCCACCCCCGCCGTCGCCAACGCCGACTGGACGCTCGAATTCGACGCCGGCCCACCCACCGCCATCGCCGTCGACGACGCCTTCGGCAACTCGCGCTGGTACTGGTACCTGCCCTATACGATCACCAACGTCTCCGGGGCCGACCAACGCTTCATCCCCGAAGTGACCATCCTCACCGACACCGGCAACATCCTCCAGGCGGGCAAGGATGTCCCCTCGCGGGCCTTCGTGCAGATCGCCGCCGAGCTGCGCAACCCGCTGCTGGAATCGCCGCAGTCGGTGGTGGGCACGATCCGGCAGGGCGTGGACTTCGCCAAGGATTCCGTGTTCATCTGGCCGGTGCCCAGCGAAGATGTGGACCAGTTCACGGTGTTCGTCGCGGGCCTCTCCGGCGAGACGGCCGTGCTCACCAAACCCAGCACCGGCGAACCGCTGATGGAACCCGCGCTGGACATCGAGACCGGCCAACCGCTGCTGGACGCCCAAGGCAACCCGGTGATGCGCCCGGTCATCGCCCGCCGCACCACGGCCCTGACCTACGCCACCCCCGGCACGCCCGACTCGCCGCAACAACGGCCGGTGTCGCTGATGGATGTGTCGCAGGTCATGCGGTAATCGCACCAGTCCCGGTCAACCCGCACGAATCGACGGGTAGCCGCAGGCCCACGGCCTGCGCGAGAACCGCAGTGGCTGCCGCTCCCGCGCAGCCCGTGGGGCTGCGGCTACCTCGCTACATTGCCGCCGCATGGACCTGCTGCGGACCCGCGAACAACTTCACGCCTGGCGAACCTTGCAAACCAGCGCGGTGGCGCTCGTGCCCACCATGGGGGCTCTGCACGAAGGCCACCTCACGCACCTCGATGCGGCGCGGGATGCGGTCGGCGACGACGGCAAAGTGATCGTCAGCATCTTCGTCAACCCCACGCAGTTCGGCCCGACCGAAGACTTCGACCAATACCCCCGCCACCTCGAACGCGACGCGGCGCTCTGCGAAGCCCGCGGTGCGGATGCCATCTTCGCCCCGTCGCCCGAGGTGATGTACCCCGCTGGCGAACCCGCCGCCGACCTCAACGTCCCCAGCGTCGCGCAGCAGCTCGAAGGCGAGCTGCGTCCCGGCCACTTCGCCGGCGTCTGCCGCGTGGTGATGAAGCTGTTCGGCCCGGTGCGTCCCGACGTCGCCACGTTTGGCCGGAAGGATTACCAGCAGCTCAGCGTGATCCGCGCGATGGTCGCCGACCTGTGCGTGCCCGTGCGGATCCTCGAGGTGCCCACGATGCGCGAGCCCGATGGCCTGGCGATGAGCAGCCGCAACGCGTATCTCGATCCGACGCAGCGGCGCAACGCGGCCGGCATCTTCGAGGCCCTCAAAACCGCCGAGGATGCGTGGCGCAACGGCACGCGGAACCCCGTCGAGCTGGAGAAGGCGATGCGGGCCGTGCTGAATGCCCACGGCTTCGACGCCATCGACTACGCCACCATCCGCGACGGGCGGACGCTCGCGCCGCTCAAGGCCCCGGATTCACATCCGGGGCTGCATGCCCCTTCAGCTCCGGATGTCAATCCGGGGCCGGCCGCCGCGGTCGCGCTCATCGCCGCCCGGCTGGGCAAGACCCGCCTGATCGATAATCTGGACCTGCTCTGACGGTCGCGGCTCGTCAGAGCACAGAGTCGGCTCGCCGCCCCCGTTGCAACGCCCCGCGATTTGCGTACACTGTTCGGCTCGACGCATCGCGTCTCCCGTTCCCCCTTCCCTGTTCCCCGATCCCTGTTCCCCGTTCCCCGAACCCCGAACCCCGATCCCCGGATTTTCCCATGTACGCCGTCATCGAAGACTCCGGCTCGCAGATCAAGGTCGCCCAGGGCGACGTCATCACCCTCGACAAGCGCGAGCTCGCCGAGGACCAGGCCGAACTCACCCTCGACAAGGTGCTGCTCATCGCCGGCACCGACGGCGCAGCGAAGGTCGGCACGCCGCTGATCGCGGGCGCCAGCGTCACCGCCGAGATCCTCGAAGAGGGCCGGGGCGACAAGATCTTCATCTACAAGTTCCGCCGCCGCAAGAACTACAAGCGTAAGAACGGCCACCGGCAGGACTATGTGAAGGTGAAAATCACGGGCATCAACGGCTGAATTTCAGATTTCAGATTTGAAATTTCAGATGTGAAGCAACAAGAAATCGACCCGCGCCAATCGGCTGCGGGTCGATCTTTTTACATTTGAGATCAAAAATCAGAAATCCGGAATTTCCACGCTCAGTCGTACCGGAACACGCCCTTGCGCCAGGCGTACATGAACGCCAGGACGGTGGTGAGCAGGAAGAACAGCATCCGGCCCAGGTACATGCCGTGCCAGGCGACGCCGTCGATCTCATCGGCCAGGGCGGGGAAGGTCGCGGCCCAGGGGTACAGGAACACGATTTCCACATCGAAGAGCAGGAACGTCATCGCCACGACGAAGAAGCGGACGTTGAAGCGTCGGCGGGCGCTGCCGATGGGGTTCATGCCCGATTCGTAGACCACGCCCTTGGTTTCGCCCTTGCGCGAGGGCCCCAGCAGGTGGGTGACGATCAGGTTGCCGAACCCGAAGGTCAGGGCCATGAGCAGCAGGACGCCCAGGGCGGCCCAGACGGGGAATCCTTCGGTCATCGCAAGCGTGACGGGCATGGCCGGCAGTGTAGCGAGGGGCGGGATTTCCGCATGCGGAGAATGGTGTTTCACCGTGGGAGCCGCAGGCCCACGGCCTGCGCGTGCCCGGGAACGAACAGGGCCTCCGCGCAGGCCGTGGGCCTGCGGCTACCGGGGAAAATCGGATTTACCCGGAATGTGCTTGCAATCCCCGAAACGCGGGTACAATCTCCGTTGCTTAGGCCGGCGGCTGTCGTCGGCGGGTATGTTTGAAGACCGGTTCTCGTTGTGCGATCGAGGCGTCCGTTACGCCGCATAGCTCCGAGTGATCAGGCCTTCTTGTTTTGGAGCTTTGTGTCGCGATGAAGATGTACGTAGGAAACTTGGCGTGGAAGACGACGACGGAAGACCTCGAGGCTTTGTTCTCGAACTACGGAACGGTGACGGACTCGATCGTCCTCACCGACCGCGAAACGGGCCGCTCGCGCGGTTTCGGTTTCGTGACCATGAACGATGACGACGCCACCAAGGCGATCGAAGCCCTCGACGGCTCCGATTTCGAAGGTCGTCCCCTCCGCGTCAACGAAGCCCAGGAACGCGCCCCGCGCTCCGGCGGCGGCGGTGGTGGCGGTGGTGGCGGCGGCGGTGGTGGCGGTGGTTACCGCGGCGGCGGCGGCGGTGGCAACCGCGGCGGCGGCTCGAGCTGGTAATCCACTGAGCCCATTTCGGGGGACGAATCTCACGATTCAATCACGACGGCCTCGCGCAAGCGGGGCCGTCGTTTTTTTGGACGAGCCGCGACCGTGAGGGAGCGGGGTGCTCGGGCGATCGCCGGCCATTGCCCCGCTCCCTGACGGTCGCGGCTCGTCAGGCAGCCCGCTCCTACGATTGCATCATGCGCAACCTCGCAACACTCGCGTTGACCGCATGGGTGGCGTCGTGTTCCACGATGGCCGTCCACGCGCAATCGCTGGAGGACCGCATCGAGGCGATGCGCCTCAAGCGCGCCGCCGAAGCGCCCGCCGCGCCCGCCGCGCCCACGACACCGGGCCTCGAAGCACTGCTCGCTCGGCCCACTTCGATGCACTTCACGGCCAACACCTTCGACGATGCGCTGCTCGCCTGGTCGCGGAGCACCGGCATCGATCTGCTTATCCATCGGCCGGCGTGGGAAAACCTGGGCGTCGACCTCACCACGCCCATCAGCGTGCAACTCGACGACGTGCCCGCAGCGCAGGCGCTGCTGATCCTGCTGGACCTGGGGTCCGACACCTTCGACTTCATCGCGCAGCCTTCCCCCGGAAGTGAAACCCCCGGAAGTGAAACCCCCGGAAGTCGTGCGGGGTTGGA
>CAZIXN010000174.1:0-5969 GCA_964543215.1 uncultured Phycisphaera sp. | reverse complement strand
CCAGGCCGCCCACACCCGCCACGCCCCCGGCGGGCCCCGAGAGGATCGTGCGCACCGGCTCGGCGATTGCTTCGGCCGCCGCGAGCGTTCCGCCGTGCGATCCCATCACGCGCAGCCCGCCGCCGCACGCCCGCCCGAGTCGACCGAGGTAGCCGCGCATCGCCGGGCCCACGGCCGCGTTGATCACGCACGCCGCCGAGCGTTCGAATTCGCGCGGCACCGGCAGTAGCTCATGCGACGCCGTCACCGCGACGTCGGATTGTCCCGTTGCTGCGAGCGCTTCGCGCAGTGCGGCAGTCAGTCGCTTCTCGTGTTGCGGGTTCGCCGATGCATGCAGCAGACACACCGCCACCGCCCCGGGCACCGGCCGCATCGAAAGCACCCGCGCGACACACACCGCGAGGGCCTCGTCGGAGAGCGGCACGATCGCCTCGCCATCGAAGCCCATGCGTTCGATCACGCCGACGCAGCGCGACCGCAAGACCGGCGGCGACGGCCGCCGCGGCACCTTGGCGTAAAGCTCCGGGCGATGCTGCCGGCCGAGAAACAGCAGGTCTTCAAACCCCGCGGTCGTGACGAAGACCACCCGCCGAAGCGTGTCGTTTCGCAGCGTGTCTTCCTCCGCGTCGTCGTCCCGTGCATCGACGGCCTGCAGCAGTGCGTTGGTTGCCACCGTCGAGCCGTGCGTCACCGACACGTCGCGCAGCGTCAGCAAAGGTCCGCCGTGCTTTGCATGCTTCGCGAGCAGGGCTTCGATCCCCGACAGCACGGCCACGCTCGGATCGGCCGGCGTCGACGCCAGTTTTTGCGTGGCCACAAGCGTCCCGGTGGGATCACACAGCACCAGGTCTGTGAAGGTCCCGCCTGTATCCACGCCCACGCGATAGCCCGAATCCTTGGAGGACGAAGTCATGCGCGAAGTATCGCGAAATCGCGGCCGCGCGACGCGGACGATGGCGCGAAGATGACGCTTTCGGACGCGAAGGCGGCGCGGTACGCTGAACGGGAGGCTTGCCTGACGCGGCTTGGTTTTCATGTCTCGGCCGGTCTCGGCCCGATCGGGAGTTTGACCATGCAGATGACCATTGATTGTCCGAAGTGCGGGACGCCGTTGCTGGTGCCCGAAAGCGCGGCGGGGCGGCGGGCGCGGTGCACCTCGTGCCAGACCAAGTTCATCATCCCCTCGGCCGAGGAGATGTTGGACATGACGGTGTCGCACATGGTGCTCGAAGAGCTGACGATGCGTCGCGGCGAGAGCGATGCGGACGACGACGATGCGGACGCGGCGGTCGGCCACGCCGAGCCGGACCTGCGGGCGGGTTTGCGTGCCGGCGATGGCGATGCAAACGACGATTCTGATTCATTCGCGCCGCCGTCTTCTTCGCGCGACAACCAGGCGGGCGGGACGGTGGTGGGCGTGCCGGTGGCGGCGGAGATGAACGACCGCAGCGGCGTCATGACGCACGACGAGATTTCGATTGATTTCGAGGATGAAGGCCCGTCAACCACCGGCGCGGCGGCGGTGCCCAGCGCCCAGCAGCTCGCGGCGGGCGCTGCGTCACGGGCGGGCGCTGCGTCACGGGCGGGTGGGTTGTCGGGCGCGGGGTTGTATCCCCAGAGCCTGGCGCCGGCGGAGGCGCGGCCGTATCTGGTGGTGCGCGAGGTCTCGACCGACGGGGTGCAGTTCGCGTTTGCAGCGCGGTGGCTGCGGCACGAGGTGTTCCGCTGCTCGATCCCGATGCGCTGCAGCGCATCGGGCGTGAGTCTGGGGGCGAACCAGAAGTTGTCGGCCCGGCCGATGGTGTTCGTGAACCGCACGTCCACCGGCGAGGACCGTGCGCGGGCGATCGAACTGAAATACGAGACCGACAGCGTGGGTCAGAAGACGCCGCGGGAACTGGTTCGGGAGATCGGCCGGATGCGCGAGCTGACGCAGCCGTACGACCTGCCGATGATGTATTACGTGCAGGCGGGGCGGCCGGTGGACGCGCTGGTGTGCAAGGCCGAGGCGGGCGTGGACGGGGAAGAGGCGTGCGTCGTGCGGATCCCCAACGGGCAGGTGGCGGTGCAGTGGCTGGAGCGGGTGAACGGCCGGTGCGGACCCGAGTACGCGCAGCTGCGGACGGATGTCGCCCACCTCAGCAGCGATGCGTGGTCGCAGCTGCCCATCGCGGTGCGGCAGCGGCTCGAGCCGTGGACGCGCTTCCAGCGGGGCGAGAAGTTCCTGTTGTATCTCAACGACCCGGACTTCAGCAGCAACGATGCCGGGCTGGCGGGCGTGGTGATCACCGACCAGCGGCTGATCTACCACAAGTACCGCCGACTGCGGAGCGTGGCGCTGAACCAGGACGCGACGCTGCACGTCCGCCCCGACCCGACGACGCGCGTGGTGCGCTTGACGCTCGAAAGCGCCGGACGCATGGCCCGGGCGGGCAAGATCCATCGCACCGACATGCCCAAGCTGATCGAGTGCCTCAGCAATGCCCGCCTGCGCGTCATGGTCGGCGGCGGGTGACCGCTTCGCGGAGTGACCCGTGACAAGTGGCCAGTGACAAGAGGGCACGGGTGTTGAGCGGGGGCGAGACGGGTCACCTGTTTTCGCTCGTCTCTTTTTACTTGTCGCTTACCACTTGTCACTATGCCTGTCCCGGCCGCGTAGCCCAATCGGCAGAGGCAGCGGATTTAAAATCCGTCCAGTGCGGGTTCGACTCCCGCCGCGGCTATTCGGGTGGTTCCTGGGCGGGGGTGATCTTCAGCTTCCGCGAGGCGTGCTCGATTGGGTGGGGAGCAGGCTCCAATCCCGAGGTCTGAAATCGGGTTGCCGGGGTTGGAAGGTCACATCGCGGAGGTCTGCCTGAATTCTATGGATGAGTCGATAAAAACGGCGTACTTTGGGCCTGTTGAAGCGGTCGCGTCCCCGAATATCGAGGCATATACCACCGCTAAAGAAGCCACCTGTGAATCCTTTGGTTTTCCATCGTCTTGCGCCGCCGGGGTGGACGATCCGTTGACTGACGTCATCCGTCGGGGCGCTCGGACGTTGCTGGCCCAGGGCGTGGAGGCGGAAGTCGCCGCGTGGATTGTAGATCACGCGCACCTCACCGACGATCAGGGCCACCGGCAGGTGGTTCGCAACGGCCACGCCCCGCCACGCTCGGTGGTCACCGGCGTGGGCCCGATCGAAGTGACGCGTCCCCGCGTCCACGACAGACGCACCCCGATGGCAAGAGAGAGATTCACGTCGAAGATCCTGCCGCCGTATCTGTGCAAGGCCGGGGTGATCGCGCCCGGACGGAGCGAATCCCCTGGCTCTCGCTCAAGGGTGCGTCCACTTTCCGGGGGCGGCGACTTCGGCAAAGCGCTAGCGGCGTTGGTCGGGCCCGAATGCCCGGGCCTCTCGGCGTTCACCGTCGTGCGTTTGAAGCAGGCCTGGGAACAGGAGTACCGCGACATTCGGAGGCGTGACCTGTCCGACAAGCGGTACGTCTACGTCTGGGCCGACCCCCGGAACCGGCGTCTACTTCAACGTCCGGCTCAACGAACACCGCACCTGCATCCCGGTGCTGATGGGCGCGACGCCGGAAGGCCGGAAAGAACTGATCGCCGTGGCCGACGGCTACCGCGAATCCGAGCAGTCGTGGAAATCGCCGCTGCTGGACGTCAAGCAACGCGGGCTGAGGGTCGATCCCGAGTGGGCCACCAACTCATCGGCGACCTCATCGCCGGTATCTCCTTCACCGATGGAGTCCGATCCCAAGCCGCCTGATCAAAACCTCATCCACCGAAATTTACCATTCCGCTGATGATGTCCCGCGATGGGCCGGCAGGTAGTAATGCAAGGTGTAGTCCCCGACCATGCGATGGGAACTGAATTTCGCGCTGACGCTGCGCATCGACTCGACCATCATCGTCGCCCAGCTTTGGGGAATTCCTTTCGCATTGCGGCGGTAGAACATCGGCCCGAGATCTTTTTCGAGAATTTCGTAGAGGCTGTTGGCGTCGTAGGCGTCTTGTTCCTTCGGCGAAGCAAATAGTTTGCCGCCGATGACAAAACCGTTCTTGCGGTTGTATCCCTCGGGCCACCAGCCATCGAGGATGGAGCAGTTGATCCCGCCGTGGAGCGGCGGCTTCATTCCGCTCGTACCCGACGCTTCGTTGGGGCGCAGCGGGTTGTTCAGCCACACGTCGCAGCCTGCGGTCATCGCCCGGCCAATCGCCATGTCGTAATTTTCGACCACGACGATCCTGCCTCGGAATTCGGGCATGTTGGAAACTTGCACGATGCGTTGCAGAAACGCTTGTCCCGGGATGTCGGCGGGGTGGGCTTTGCCGGCGAAGACAAACTGCACCGGGCGGCTCGGGTGGTTGATGATCCGATCGAGACGCTGGAGGTCTTTGAACAACAACGTGGCCCGTTTGTAAGTTGCGAAACGCCTGGCAAAGCCGATGGTCAGCGTCTCTTCCCGCAGCGCGTTGTGCGCCGCGAGCAGCTCGGCCGGATCTCCGCCGCGGCGCAGCGCCTGCTGTTCAAGCCGGTTGCGTACGAAACGCACCAGTCGGCGGCGCAGCACGTTCCGCGCTTCCCAGAGTTCCTCAAGCGGAATCTTGCCAGCCTGCGCCCACGGGTCGTCGTACGCGCCGACGGTGTTCCAGGCGGGTTCGAGGTGTTTGTCGTAGATTCCGTGGATTTCGGGGGCGAGCCAGGTCTGAGAGTGCACGCCGTTGGTGACGTGGCCGATGGGCACGTCGCTGGGGTCGTCAACGCCGTAGAGGGGCTGCCACATCTTCCGCGACACTTCGCCGTGCAACTTGGCCACGCCGTTACAACGCGCCGATAGCCGCAACGCCAGAGCAGTCATGCAGAAGGGCATGTCCTTCCGCGACAGGTCTTCGCTCGCCAGGTCAAGGACCTTTCGCCGCGTCAGGGCCGTGCCCTTGATGACGGGATTGAGGTACTTCATCGCGTCCTTCTGGCCGAAGCGGTCGTGCCCGGCGGGCACGGGGGTGTGGGTGGTGAATACGGTCGATGCGCGGATCGCGTCGATCGCGTCGATCGCGTCGTCGTAAGAACGCTTCGTTTTGAGCAGCTTTGCCAGCCGATAGACGCCCGCGAAAGCAGCGTGGCCTTCGTTGAGGTGGTAGGTCGTCGGCCGAATGCCGAGTGTCTCCAAAGCCATCGCTCCGCCGACGCCCAGCAGCGTCTCCTGACGGATCCGGGTGACGTGGTTGCCGCCGTAGAGGTGATGGGTGATCGCACGATCATCCGCGAGCTTGTTGCCGGCGTGATCGGTGTCGAGCAGGAACAACTCAACCCTGCCAACCTGCGCCAGCCAGATTTTCGCGATCACGAACTTGCGGGGGCCGCCCATCGGGACGCGGACGGTCTTCCCCGTATCGGTGATCGGCAATTCGTCGAAGTCATAGGGTAGATAGGTCGGGTGTGTCGTTCCGTCTTCGCGGATGACCTGCTGGTAGTACCCGTAGCGGTACAGAAGCCCGACCGCGGTCAACGGCAGGCCCAGGTCGGACGCCGATTTGAGATGATCGCCCGCCAGCACGCCGAGTCCGCCGGAATAGATCTGAAACGATTCGTGCAGCGCGAATTCAGCACAGAAGTACGCGACGCGCAGCCGGCGGTCCTTCCCGGCGGTTTCGCGATTGAACCACGCCTTGCTCCGGGAGCGCAGATAGACCTCTAAGGACTTCTCGATCGCGGTCAGCTGCGACAGGAACGCGCGGTCGCCGGCTAGCTGCTGCCACCGAAAATCGGATACCCGCTTGATGAGCGCCCGCGGGCTGCGGTCCAACGCGTCGTACATTGCGGGATCGATCGCGGCGAAAAGGTTCTGCGTCTCGGGGTGCCAGGTCCACCGGAGATTGCGGGCGAGCGCATCGAGTCGCTCGGCAATCGACTTACCTGGTTGAGTGGCGGAACGTCGGCGACGGGGCGTGGTGTTGGCCATGGCGGG
>CAZIXN010000173.1:0-5983 GCA_964543215.1 uncultured Phycisphaera sp. | reverse complement strand
CAAGCCGGTGTGGTTCATGGTCGTGCCGCTGGTGTTCATGCTGGTCATGCCCGCGTGGGCGCTGCTGGCGCAGTTGCCGGATTGGTGGTCCCCCGACGCGCAGGGCGGGCGGAACTGGGCGCTGCTGGGCATCGCGGTGGCGACCCTGGCGCTCGAGGCGTGGATGATCGTCGAAGCGATTCTGCTGTGGCCCAAAGTCCGCGGCGCGTTGGAAGCTCCCTGAATCCCGGGGATGGCCGTCCCCGGGATTTGTGAGCGGGGGTCGATCTTTGATCTAGGATGCCGCGATGCAGAATGTTGTGAACATAGTTGCGACCGTGCTGCTGCTCCTTCCGGCGGCGGGCTGCGTCGTGGTCAATGCCGTGAAGGAAGGGCTGGTGGCCCCGCCGTCGGCCGAGGTGCTGGGCGTGACGGTGGTGGACGCCGACGACCGCGCGACGTCGTTCGAAGCGGCCGTGCGCTTGAGCAACCCCAACGACGTTGAGCTGCCGATCGAGTCGGTGCGGCTGCGGCTGGTGGGCCCGGGTGGCGAAACGTTCGCCAGCGACGCGCTGCCGACCGTGTCGATGCCGCCGATGGGCTCGCAGGTGATGCGGGTGCGTGGCGTGCTGGTGGGCGCCGGCGACGAACTGGTGGGCGAGCGGGTCGCGGTGAGCGTCTCGGTGCGTTGGATTCCGCCCGGCGAGGTACGCGCGATCCTCACCGAGTCGGGCGTGCCGTTGCCGGTGGTCGTGGCACGACAGGCGGAAGCCACGGCCCCGGCAGGAGAGGACACGAACGGTTGAAGGTTGACGATCGCCGGTATCTGATCCCGTTTCGCGCGACGCTGCTGCCGCAGATCTTCACCGACGTGCTGGTGATCGGCGCGGGCGTGGCGGGGATGCGCGCGGCGCTGGGCATGGGGGCCGACGGCAGTGGCCTGGATGTGATCGTCGCGGCCAAGGGTTCGCTGCAGCAGAGCAACACGCACTGGGCGCAGGGCGGCATCGCGGCGGCCGTTGCCGTGGGCGACGACGCGGGCCAGCACGCGCAGGACACCTTCGACGCCGGGGCCGGACTGTGTGATGCGAAGGTGGTACGTCGGGTGGTCGAGGGCGGCGCGGCCGCCGTCGCCGAGCTCGCGCAGTGGGGCATGCCCTTCGATCGCAGCCCCGAACCCGACGAAGTCCCGCACGAAACCCACGAAGCCGGCGGCGCGTTGGCGGGGGTCGCGCTCGGCCGTGAAGGCGGCCACGGCAGGTTCCGCATCCTGCACAGCGACGGCGACGCGACGGGCAAGGCGCTCACCGCGACGCTCGGACGACAGATCGAACAAGCCGACAACATCCGTCTGTTCACCGACTGTTTCGTGCTGGACCTCATCACCGCCGACGGCGGCTCGCCCCGCGTGCTGGGCGCCATCACGCACCACCCCAGGTACGGGCTGCAGGTGATCTGGGCCAGTGCCACCGTCCTCGCCGCCGGCGGCGCGGGGCAGGTCTACCGCGAGAGCACCAACCCCAACGTCGCCACCGGCGACGGCCTGGCGATGGCGTGGCGCGCGGGCGCGGCGCTGCAGGACCTGGCGTTCATGCAGTTCCACCCCACCACGCTCTACGTCGCCGGCGCTTCCCGCGCGCTGATCACCGAAGCGGTACGCGGCGAAGGTGCGCTGCTCATCGACCGTGACGGCCACCGCTTCATGCCCGACTACGACGAGCGGGCCGAGCTCGCCCCGCGCGACGTCGTGTCCCGCTGCATCCTCCGACAACTCGCCAAGACCGGCGGGACGCACGTCTACCTCGACGCCGGTCCCATCGGACGCGACCGCTTCATCCAACGCTTCCCCGGCATCGCCCGCATGCTCGAAGAATTCGAGATCGACCCCGGCGGACACATCCCCGTTCACCCCTCGGCCCACTACATGATCGGCGGCGTGCGCGTCGACCAAGCCGGCCGAACCAGCCTGCCCGGGCTCTGGGCCTGCGGCGAAGCGGCGTGCTCCGGCCTCAACGGCGCGAACCGACTGGCGAGCAATTCCCTGCTCGAAGGCCTGGTCCTGGGCAAAGCGGTCGCCGACGACATCCGCCAACAAGTCGGCGGCAACGGCGGCGCCCAGCGTGTCAAAGTCGTCAGCGACATCCCGCTCTCGGACCGCAGTGAGCTCGACCTGCAGGACGTACGCTCGAGCCTGCGCTCGGTGATGTGGCGACACGTCGGCATCGAACGCGACGGCGACCGCCTCGCCGAGGTCGAAGAAATGTTCGCCTTCTGGAGCCGGTACACCCTCGACAAAATCTTCGACGAACGCCTGGGCTGGGAAGTCCAGAACCTGCTCACCGTCGGCACGCTCATGACCCGCGCCGCCCGCTGGCGACAGGAAAGCCGCGGCACGCACCTGCGGTTGGACTTCCCCGACACGCTCGACGCCTTCGCCGTCCACGACGTCTGGCAACGCGGACGCAACGGATGCGAAACCGTCGCCGTGTCGTGATTCACCCCGCGAAACAATCGCGTATCTCGCCGACCGTCCGCGTCAGGCGATCCGCCCCACGCATCCCCGGCGTGTAGTCCTCGCACACCAGCGGAATCGCCCGGCCCAATTTCTCCGCCTGCTCAGCGATCAGCCGCAACCACGTCGGCGCGTGCAGGTCCGACTCGCGCAGGCTCGTGAACGTCGTCGACGACCCGGTGAAGCCGCGCCCATCCGCCGCGTTCGGCGAGCGACGCGACCCGCCGACGTGGCAATGATCGACGTACGGCCCCAGCACCGAAATCGACACCGCCGGCGAGGTCAGCCCTTCCCGCCCCAGATTCGGCAAATCCAGGATCGAACCGACGCGCTGCGGATCGAACACCTCCAGCACCTGCCGCGTCAGACCCGCGGTGGGCGTGGGCTGACCCGTGTGAATCTCCGACGTGAACTTGATCGCACCCCCCGCAAGTGAATCCGGAAACTCACGCATCGCCGCATCCGCAATCGCCAGCGCATCACGGAAGCGGCCCTGCATCCGGTCCCGCAGCTTCGGCCAGTCGAACAGCACGTCGCCGGGAATCGTCGCCGGCGAAAGCCGCACCCGACTCGCACCCGCCCGCAGCGCGCCGCGACACGCCAGATCGATTTCATCGTCGCTGGACTCAAGATGGATCGCCGGCACCGTGCCGAAGGCGATCAGTCCCGCGTCCGCCAGCCGCTTCGCAAGCTCCGGCCCCTCGTCGAACAAACGCTGCGGCGTCAAATCAAACGCGTGTCGGCCCCAGTTGCTGAACGGCTGGTCCCGCTGCGCCTCGGGCACGATCCGCGGACGAAACACGTAACGCGTCACGCCCAGCGACTGGCACAACGCAAGCTGCGCCTCGAAGTCCAACTCCGGCAGCATCACGGCGGTCACACCCAGCGGCAGGCTCGCGGGCACGGCAGATATTGCGTCGCTCGACATGGCTGCAGCGTACCGAGGCCACGCCCACGCAACTTGCCCGATTAGGCTTGGCCGCATGCCCGCGTTCGACGCCTACAGCCTGCTGGACTTCAGCGCCCGATCGTCGCCCTCGCCGGTGCGACCGAGCGCCGATGCGTGCTGGCTCGGGACGTTGTCATCGCGACAACACTTCGCCGCGACCTACTTCCGCACCCGCGCCGCCGCGATGGCCGGCTGGTCCGCGTGGGTGTCGCGGCAGATCGATGCGGGACACCGCGTCCTGGCCGGCTTCGACTTCGCGCTGGGCTACCCGCAAGGCTTCGCCGCCGCCGCCAACCTCCCGCCAAGTTCGCCGCCCTGGCAAGCCGCGTGGCGCTTCCTCGCCGAGCGCATCGACGACGACGACCGCAACCGCAACAACCGCTTCCGCGTCGCCTCGCACATCAACCAACAGATCGCGGGCAACTCGACTTCCAACGCCCCGGGGCCGTTCTGGGGCGGCACGCCAACCCGCCTCGCCGACTGCCCGCACCTCACCACGCGACGGGCTTTCGACTGGCCCTGCCTCGCGGGCAACGGCACCGCGCTGCACCGACTCCGCCGCACCGACCGCCGCGCCCCAAACGCCCAGGAACTCTGGAAGCTCGCCGGCATCGGAAGCGTCGGCTCGCAATCCCTGCTCGGCATCGCCGCCCTCGCGCGCCTGCTCGGCTTCGCCGATCCCGCCGCCGCCGACTGGGCCCCTCTTGCACGCATCTGGCCGTTCCAAACCGGTTTCGCCCTTCCGCCCGAAACCCGCGACGCCCGACCCGCCGTCGTCCTCGCCGAAGCCTTCCCCTCCTTGCTGGGCGAAGCCGTCGAACAACGCATGGAGCAACACGGCCGAATCCGCGACGCCGCCCAGGTCCACGCCGGGTGCCACTGGGCCCGACAACGCGACGCCCAAGGCCGACTCGCGCCGTGCTTCGCGCCGCCGGCCGGCCTGTCGCCCGACGATCTCGCCAACTGCATCCGCGAAGAAGGCTGGATCCTCGGCTCGCCCTGAGCCCGCCGAACCAAGCCCGCCGAACCAAGCCCGCCAACCCCGACAAGCCCGCCGACGAACCTCCAAATCCCCCCGTTTCCCATGGCTTCCCGATGCTCCGATATACTGTCGGATTCGGCCAAGCCCCGAAAAGGTCCCTCCTTTTCCCGGCCCGCCTCTTCCCACGACGGTTAGGAACTCCCATGGCGACCAGCTTCGGCGCGCTCAGCACCGACTTCTACATCAACGCCAAGCTCGCCGTGAAAATGGACATGCCCGGCGAGCGCGAAACCGTCCTGCACTTCTTCGACCGCGTCCGCAAGTCCGTCCCGGCCATGAACCGTTTCCGCCGGTACGACGGCGAGCTCGCCCTCGAGTCCGGACGCACCGAAGCCGAATACCAGTGGCTCGCCCTGCGCCGAAACTGCCTCCGCACCGGCCACGTCAACCCCGACTCCATGGACGCCGCCTCGGGCTTCCACAAGCTCATGCTCGAGCTCGCGCCGTTCCACCTGACCCTCAGCGCCCTGGACATCGACTACCTCGAGGTGCTCTTCGGCTTCGACCTGGAATGCGAAGACCGCGACCACGACGAAGTCGTCTACGAAGCCCTCTACGCCAACACCAAACTCGGCGATGTCGCGCGGCCCCTCGACGAAGCGCCCGACGGACGACGCACCTACAAGGTCACCAAAGTCCTCGACGTCCAACCGATCTTCGGCGTCCAACTCGACGACCCCGGACAAACCCAGGCCTACTTCGAAGTCAAAACCCGGCCACGCAACCGTCGCGGCAAGGCCTCCCGAAACGGCGAACCCATCAGCCTCTTCCTCACCGCAAGACGCTACGGCCCGTGCGACTCCCTGGACCACCTGGGCGCGTGGTACGGCGGCCTCGCCCAGACCTGCCAGACCCTCTGCGAAGACCGACTCATCCCCGACCTGCTCACCCCGATCTCCCGCCTGATCACCTCGGGCAGCGCGTAAGGGCTCCTCACAACGCAACACAACCCCCACTGAGCCCCGCATGTCAATGCGGGGCCTCTCTCGGCACGCACCGCGCAAGCCGCGAACGCCACGGATTTCATCCGTGGGCGTCTCCGCAACATCCTCGAACGCAAAAGCAAAACTCAACCCACCCCGCCACCCCGCCATCGGCCAGCTGCTTCTGCGCCGGAAAGGTATCCACCAAAGCCCGATGCGCCGTGCTCTTGCGCAAGGGTCGCCATACAAAGCGGCGGCCGTTGGCCGCTGCCGCGCTGCGGTTGATCCGCGATTCAAACAACGTATCCGCGACACAAACGACCACACCGTCCCTGCAGCGGCCACCGGCCGCCGCTTTATAAACCCGCTTCAAACTCCCGCAACCACCCCTCAATCCGCGCCCGCTCCGCCTCACCCAACTGCTTCGCCGGATCGAGATAACGCAGGTCGTCGAGGCGCAAGGCTTCGCGGTACGACTCGGCGGCCATCTGCTCGGCACGCCAAGGATTCGCCTCGTCCTCAACCGGCAACAAGCGTGCAAGACGGGCCGACGCCGCAAGCGTGTCCGCCAGATGCAC
>CAZIXN010000172.1:0-6064 GCA_964543215.1 uncultured Phycisphaera sp. | reverse complement strand
GTCTCGGACCTCGCGGGGAAAACGGATTTCAAGGTGTTCAAGGGCGCGCTCGATGGCGGCGGCTGCGTGAAAGCGATCCGCGTGCCCGGCGGCGCTTCGCTCACGCGTAAGGAAACCGATGCGCTGGCCGAGTGGGTGAAGCAGTTCGGGGCCGGCGGCCTGCCGATCTGCAAGGTCGAAGGCGGCACGCTTGCCACCGGTATCGCCAAGTTCGTCGAGGCGATCGCTGGCGATCTTGTGCAGCGACTTGAGGCCAAGGACGGCGACCTCATCTGCTTCGGCGTCGATGCCCGGCCGGCGATCGTGGCCCGCGTGCTCGGCGAGCTGCGCGTCAGGCTCGCCCACGACCTCAAGCTCATCCAGCCCGGCCAGTGGGAATGGCTATGGGTCGTCGACTTCCCCATGGTCGAATGGAACGAAGACCAGAACCGCTGGGACTCGCTGCACCACCCGTTCACCAGCCCCGATGACACCGGCCTCACCGCCCTGCTCTCGGGCGACACCTCCCGCAAGACCATTGCGGGCATCAAGTCCAAGGCGTACGACCTTGTGCTCAACGGCTCGGAACTCGGCGGCGGGTCGATCCGTATCCACCGGCCCGACGTGCAGCAGAAAGTGTTCGGCCTGCTGGGCATCGACGAAGCCGCCGCCCGTGAGAAGTTCGGCTTCCTGCTCGACGCGCTCAACTTCGGCGCCCCGCCCCACGGCGGACTGGCGTTCGGCCTGGACCGCATCCTCATGCACCTGGTCGGCACGACCAACATCCGCGACGTCATCGCCTTCCCCAAGACCCAGAACGGTGCCGACCTGATGACCCAGGCGCCCTCGGCCGTCGACGATGCCCAACTCCAGGAGCTCAACCTCCGCATCGTGCCCAAGCCCGCCGCAGCCAGGAACGCCGCGCCGCCCAAGGCGTGAGCCGACGCCGCACGGGCCGCTTTGTGCACCCGCGTTCTGCGGGCATCCGATGACCTGAACCATGTGCGGCATCGCCGGCATCCTGCGCTTCGACGACCGACCCATCGACCGCGATCGGCTGGGCAGCATGCTCGCGCAGGTCCAGCACCGCGGGCCCGACAGCATCGGCCTGTCCGTTCGCGAGGGCGACCGCTGCGGCCTGGCCCACTCCCGGCTTTCCATCATCGACGTGCTCTCGGGGCATCAGCCCCTGATCGTCGGCGAAGACCGCCGGGCCGACCGATCCGACGCGCTGGCCACCGGCAACGGCGAGCTGCGCCTCGTGTTCAATGGCGAGATCTACAACCACCGCAGCCTCCGCGCCAAGCTCCAGAAGCGCGGCCACGCCTTCGCGTCCAACCACTCCGACACCGAAGCGCTGCTCTACGGCTACCGGCAGTGGGGCCTGACGCTGCCGAAGCACCTGCACGGCATGTTCGCCTTCGCGGTCTGGGACGACCGCGAACGGGCCCTGTTCCTCTGCCGGGACCGCGCGGGCAAGAAGCCGCTGTACCTCTGGCGCTCGCCGGCGGGCGACGAGGTCGTGTTCGGCTCGCTGGTGGCGACGGTGGTCGCGGGGATGCCCGCCGAACACCGCGCAACCATCGACGATGAAGCGCTGCTGAACTATTTGCGATTGGGTTACCCGTTCGAGCGTTCGATGGTGCGCGGCGTCGAAGAGATCCCCGCGGCGCACTGGCTGCGGATCGACGCGTCCGGCGCGTTCAAGTTCGAGCGGTATTGGCGGCCCCCGCCCATCTCGCGGACCAGCACCTCGCTGGGGTTGCGCATCGCCATGGAGGAAGTCATCGTCGAGTCGGTGACGCGTCGCCTCGAGGCGGATGTCCCGCTGGGCTGTTTCCTTTCGGGCGGGATCGATTCGTCGCTGATCGCCGCGATCGCGCAGAAGCAGCTGCGCGCCGCCGGGGCCGAGCCGCTGCGGACGTACAGCGTGGCGATGCCCGACCTGGATTACGACGAGCACCGGTTTGCCCGCCGGGTCGCCGACCACATCGGTGCCTCGCACACCGTGCTCGAAACCCGCGTCGGCGACGCGATGGCGGACCTCCGTCGCTTGATGGACGTCACCGGCGAACCAACCGCCGACAGTTCGCTGCTGCCGACCTTTTGGCTGTGCAAGGCCGCGCGGGGCCACGTCAAAGTCGCGCTATCCGGGGACGGCGGCGACGAGATGTTCGGTGGGTACGACCGCTACCGCGCGCTCCGCTGGCTCGCGAAGTCGCACGGCCGGGCCGCGCGTTGGTGGAGCAAGCTCCCGGCCGACTGGCTGGACGACGCCCGGCCGCGCGGCCGGCGGGTGCGATTGGCGCGACTCGCTCGGGCCGCGCGCGAGCCGCAGGAAGACGGTCGGCGGTACCACCGCATGATCCATCTGTTCGACGATTCCGGGATCGCCGAGCTCATGCCCGATCGCTTCGGCGATGCGCTGTCGCCGACGATTTCGCCCTTGCCGGGTTGGGAGGACGAGCCGGACGTCGTCCACGCCGCGATGCGCTGGGACCTCAACCACTACCTGCCGCACGAGGTGCTGCGGAAGGTGGATCGCGCCTCCATGGCCGTGGCGATCGAGGTTCGGTGTCCGTTGCTCGACACCTCGGTGGCGGACCTGGCCGGCCACATCCCGCCGCGCCTGCTGATGCCCCACGGCCGGCCCAAGGGTCTGCTGCGCGACCTGGCGGGCGACTGGCTTCCGCGCGAGATCGTCGCCCGCCCCAAGCGCGGCTTCGCCGTGCCCATCGGCGGGTGGTTCCGCACGTCGCTGCGCGACGAGCTGCGGGCCATGCTCGAAAGCGCCGAGCTCGCGTCGCTGGGCGTCGCCACGCGCACGGCGCTGCGTCTTTTCGATGAACACCTCGCCGAAAGGCACGACCACACCCACCGGTTGTTCGCGCTGCTGCAACTGGTGCTGTGGGTGAAGTGGCTGGCCAACCCCGGGATCCCGCCCGTCCGCCACCGCGCGGGTTGATCCGCCGAGCCGGCCCACGTCGCGGAACGTAGGATGCGTTGATGTCCACGCTCCTCCGCGGCCTCACCGCCCTGCTGCTCGTCCTGTCGGTTGTTCCCGCGTCTTCGCAGGAGCGCATCCCCGCACTGGAAGACGGCGAAATCACGGTCGTCACCTACAACGTCGAGAATTTCTTCGACGTGTTCGACAATCCGTATAGCGGCGACGAAGGCACCGCCGTCAAGGCCCGCAACCAGATCACGACCATCGCCGACGCCATCGAAGAATCCGACGCCGACGTCGTGTTCTTTCAGGAGATCGAGAACGAAGCCAGCCTGGTGGCGATGATTATCGAGCAGCTGCCCGAAAGCGGATACACGCACGCCGTGGTGATGCCCAGCAACGACAACCGCGGGATCAATCTGGGGATCATGTCCCGCGTGCCGATTGTGTCGATCACGTCGAACCGGTGGCAGTCGTTTTTTCACCCCGAAGACCCCGGTCCCAACGTCGAGACGTTTTATTTCGCGCGGGACCTGATGGAGGTCGTGCTGGACCTCGGGGCCGGCCGAACGATGACCGTGCTGAACGTCCATCTCAAGAGCAACCGCGACAGCGACGGCGACCCCAACTCGATGAAGTGGCGAACGGCCGAGGCCGCGCGGGTCAAGGAGCAGGTGCGTTCGATCCTCGCGGACGACGCCGAGGCGCTTGTGCTGGCGGTGGGCGACTTCAATTCGGACTACATGGAAACGCCCGGGCGCGACCGCAAGTGGCCAGCGATGGCGTTGCTGCTGGCGGCCGAACCCGACGGCACGAATCTGCTCACGGATGTGCACGCACACTTGCCGCGAGACAAGCGGGCCACGCTGCCGGGCAACACCATGTTTCCGCCGGCCACGTTCGACTTCATCCTCGCGTCGCCGGCGATGGCCAAGCGCGTCGTGAAGGATTCGGCCCGGGTGATCCAGGACGAAGCGCTGACCACGGGTTCGGACCACCGTCCGGTGGTGGCGACGTTCCGCGTGGCGGATTGAGGCTCGCCGAATCGATCAGCCGCGCAGCCAGGGGTTGGTGGCGCGTTCCCGGCCGACCGTGGTCTCCGGGCCGTGCCCCGGCAGGATGCGCGTGTCGTCGGGCAGGGTGAGGATTTGGTTGCGGATGCTGTGCGTGAGGGTGGGCGGGTCGGAGGTGGGGAAGTCGGTGCGTCCGACGCCGCCGGCAAAGAGCGTGTCGCCGACGATCGCGACGCCTCGGGTCGGTTCGTAGAACGTGACGCCGCCGGGGCTGTGGCCGGGGGTGTGGCGGATCTGCCAGGGCGTGCCGGCCAGGTCGATGGCTTCGCCGGGGGTCAGCCAGCCGTCGGCCGGGGGCATCACAACCGGATCGGCGAGGTAGGCCGAGAGGTTCAGGGTCGGGTCGGTCAGAAACTCCGCCTCGGCCGAGTGAATCAGGACGCGGATGCCGGGATGGCGTTGCCGGACCTCGGCGAGGCCGGCGATGTGGTCCACGTGGGCGTGCGTGAGGAGAACCTGTCGCAGCGGCACGCCCAGTTGCTCGATCCGGGCGAGCACCGCCCCGGGCGCAAAACCCGCGTCGATGAGCGTCGCATGGTCATCGGCGCGCCAGACCAAGTAGCAGTTGGTGCCCCAGTCGCCCAGCTCGAATCGCTCCAGTCGGTACAAATCGCCCATATTGACGTTCTCTTGTCGTCGAGGTCCAACCATCCACAGGAAGCTTAGGGATAACGCGAAATAATGTTCAAAAGCACTCGCTTTTCACCGAATCTTTCGTATCGTTGGAGTACGCCACGGTGCAGCCGTGAATTTCCGGCAAGGCAGGGGATGTTTGTATCGCACCAGCCTGCGATGTCCGACGTGTCTGGCGACAGACCGCCGAGCGGCCGAGCAAGGCCCACGGCAGGAACAACGTCCAAAGCAAGTTTTGTGGGGAGGCAGGATCCAGCATGTTGTCAATCAGACCGTTCAAGACCCGGCCAGCGCACAAGAACCATCCTGCGTTTGAGACCCTCGAGCCACGGACGCTGTTCTCCGCGACCGACTTGTCGATTCTGTCGTTTGGCGACTCCATCACCTTCGGCGTCGGTGGCGGAGAGAATCAGAGCTACCGCTATTACCTTTCCCAGGCTTTGGATCGGGCGGGCGTTTCCTACGACATGGTCGGAGCGCTCAGCGCGGGCGCCGGCTACGACAACGACCACCACGGCATCTCCGGTGCCCGCGCCGCGGTCAGTTACTGGGGATCGACCGGCTACCGCCCGTCGCTCACCGAATCGCTGCAGAACGGCGACGTCCTCGAAGCCGGCCAAGCGCCGCCCAACGTCATCCTCCTGCACATCGGCACCAACTCGCTCCGCGACGACGCCTGGAGCGTCGGTGCCGCACTCAGCGAACTGAGCACCCTGCTGACCGAAATGGCCTCGCAGTGGCGGAGCGGCACGTTCGCCAGCGACGTCGCCGTGGTGCTCGCCGACGTCATCCCCGGAGCCCGATCCACCGACGGCAGCCGATCGTTCAGCGCTCAGCGCCTCGCCAACACGCACGCCTACAACGCCGGCATTCAAAGCGTGATCGACGGCCTGGCCGACCAGGGCTTCGCCAACCGCATCCATCGCGTGGACATGCAGTCCATCCGCGTGCAGGAACTCGCCGACGCCGGCCTCAGCTCCGCGAAACAGGCCCAGGTCAACAACGACGCCGATGCCTACGTCGATTGGTTCAACGGCATCACCGAAACCAATCCAGGAACCAACGCCAACGGCACCAACGCCGCCGTCATGATCGACGGCGACTGGCTTCACCCCACGGCCTTGGGCTACGAAGTCATGGGGCTCACCTGGTTCAACGCCCTCAGCGACGCCGGCCTCATCGGCAGCAGCACCCCCCCCACGCCCACGCCCACGCCGGTCGTCCCCGAACTGGCCGGCTACACCATCGAGGCCACCGGTGACTTCAACGGCGACGGCCATCTCGACGCTCTCTATCGCCGGATCGGCGCTTCCCAAACCAGCATCCGCCTGTTCCAGAACGGCGTCCGCATCGGCAACGCCCAAGGTTGGGCGATGGACCCGACCTGGACCGTCACCGGCAGCCAGGACCAAAACGGCGACGGCAAAGCCGA